>JBBQAH010000538.1:0-1927 GCA_038316145.1 Burkholderiales bacterium | reverse complement strand
CATTTTCATCAATCAACCAATCAATCATGCAAATATCATACTGGTTTGCATTGAAAATGGTCAAACTTTAACCTTTTTTTTTCAAGCATCTAAAAGTGAATATCTGCCGCTGTCTTGAGCACCATAGTTCACAGTATCTTTCGCTCTATTGATCTAACGTAAATAATCAAAATCGGAGGGGGGAATAGTACATAGTTTGCTTCTGAGTCTAATGAAATCGGACTGGTCTCGGGGGCAGACATAACCCTCGTGTAAACTATGTTAACCGCCGTCGTTTCATCTGTCTCAACTGTCCATGGTCTTAACTTTTAATTCGAATGTAGTATACGAGATCTTGACCATATATCTTTGTCGATATCCATGAAAAGTACGTGTGAAGCGTAATAACCCGTCACGCGCGAGAAGATGGCGATGACAGATTTTAAGAGGGGCCAAAGTTGACGCTTTAGATCATATGTACATGTATATATACTTCAGGGACGGAAAACAGTGCTGTGTGTGCCACTACTGACCTAATTTTTAGTTCTTCTTCCCGCCCGTGGCTGTTCCCGTTGGATTGTTTGGCCGCGGAGGTTTTTATCATAACGAAATACACACATCGAGTGAGTGAGTCGTGTGGGGTTTTTTTCTCTTCCCCCCGTCGATTTCGCCTCGTAAAGTTTATTCTCGATCAATATATACACATATATAGAGAGGGTATTCCGTTGGAGTATGGTGTGTGCTTGGCTGGCTGGCGTCCCGGGGCGCCATTACAAATTTACGCGTTTTTGCATATCCAGTTTTGCGACTGCGCGCGGTTTCATGTTTCATCATCCTATCAGTTTAGCATGCATGTTTTGGTCAAAACTTCCAAATGGGGCTTGCAGAAATGTGGCTTCTGTCTCGGTCAAGTCGCAAAACGCAGCGCGTTTTTGACAAACAACTCCTTTTTAAATAACATGTTGCTGGGCTGAAATGCTATAAAGAATTTCATGTTTGGTCAGTGAAGCGAATAAACGCGCGGCTTTTTCTCGTATACAGCTTCACTGCATTCTTCATTTTATGGCAATTGCTTTTCCGGGAGAGATTGATTGATATGAATTGTCGGGACGTAAATATGAAATTTTCGTGGCAAAATTCTGGGTTAATATGGATTAAATATAGGGTGGATTTTGGGAAGATAATTATATAGAGTGAACTGAGTGTGGGATCGGTAGCACGGCATTTTTGTTTATGGGTATCGTGTTATTTTCTAGGCGGTGAACGTGACACAGTGGTCCACTTTTTATGGGTTTACCCCATCGATTTTACATTACTAATATCGGGAATAATGCACGGAGAGTTTACAGTAACGCTGCATTTACTATGTGGTTTCTGTAACTGTACCTATATGGTATGTTTGTGTTGAAGCTATATCGGCAAACACAATAATACCTATTTAAACAGGCATGAAACTGTAGTTATGTAATTAATTAGTACAGACTACGTTTTTACCTACTACCTACTTGTGTTTGTACTAATTTCAACACAGTGTCTCATAATAAACACAGTAGAGAGTATTTCCATTATTGACTGGTACACAGTTGTTGACCGTATATCGTGTACGTAGGTAGTAACGTAAGATAACATTTTCTGTAGTTTCGAAACAAGTGACATCTTATCACACATTAAAGAACGCAAATCGTCATGAAAATCGTGACGAAACGAGAGAAATAGCTGAGACAAAATGACGAAACGAACGATAACGAAACCAAAAAAATAATATTTTTAACGAAACGACTTTTGACAAAGCCGATTTTCGAAAAACAATGACGAAACGAACGAAATCGATGGGTTTTTAATGTGACTAAACTTTTTTCATGTACTCCCCCCTTTGAAAAACATTTTTTCAACCTCAAATTTCAATGACGAAACGAACGATGACGAATAAGTGACCAAAAATTGAATG
>JBBQAH010000106.1:0-10914 GCA_038316145.1 Burkholderiales bacterium | reverse complement strand
GGTGCGAAGCAAGCGCTGACAGGCGGCGGGCCGTCCCGCCTCAAGGCACCCGCAACGCGGCGGGCCGCAGGCGCTGCCACTGCAGGTACAACACCCCGGCCAGCACCACCGCGCCGCCGACCCACTGCTCGGCCAGCGGCGCCACGCCGAAAAACAGCAGCGCGATCAGCACGGCAAACACCGGCACCATGTTCTGCCACATGCCGCCGGTCTGGATACCCAGGTGGGCGACGCCGGTGTTCCAGGCCACGGTGGCCAGCGCGGTGCAAAACACTGCCGCCACCACCAGTTGCAGCAGCGGCCCGGGCGCCGGCGCCAGGTTGGGCGCGCCGACCAGGCCGGTGGCCCGCGCGACAGCCCAGAACAGCAGCAGCCAGGGCAGCGCGCCGACCGTGGTGAGGTAGGTGCGCTGCAGCTGCGGCGTGCCCGGTGCAAACCAGCGCTGGGCCAGGATCGAATAGGCCGTCCAGCTGCAGATGCCCAGCACCACCATCAGCTCGCCGCCGAGCAGGCCGGCAGCCGGCCCCGCGGCCGCCCAGTCGGCCGTCCCGTTGACCATGCCGCCCACCGTCCCATCCACCGGCACGCCGGTCCGGGCGCGGCCGCTGATGGCGATGCCGGCGCCCAGCAGCGTCAGGGCCGTGGCGCCCCAGAAGCCCCGCTCCAGTCGCGTGCCGGTCATCAGCCGCGACACCACGGCCACGTACACCGGCGAGCCGGCCGACAGTGCCGCCACCGTCACCGGGTGGGTGCGGTACAGGCCCAGGTTGTAGAGCACCAGAAAACCGGCCACGCACAGGCTCAGCACGGCCACCCGCCACAGCGGGATCGGCGATCGCAACCGCCCCGGGCCCAGTGTGGCGGCCAGCAAGCCGCCGAGCAGCAGCGTGGCCACCGCGTAGCGCAGCGGCGAGACCCAGAACGGGTCGAAATGCTGCAACAGCGCAGCCGACAACGGCAGGTTCAGGCCCCACAGCAGGCTGGCGACGAGGTAGCCGGCGGTGCCGACCCGCCAGGCGTGCTGGTCGGACGCGCTTTCGGGGCGGGCGTTTGGCGTGCTCACGCGGCCACCAGCAGGGTTTGCGGTCCGGTGCTTCGCTGGTCCGTGCAGCGGTGCTGGCTCACCGGACGACCGGGTCCTGCGGCATGTCCTGGCGCATCTCCTGGCGCGGGTCCTGCCGAACCAGCGCCAGCTGGCGCGACTGCGCCACCAGCTGGCCGTCGGCGTCCCACAGCGCGCCGTCCTCCACCACCCGGCCGTCGCGCAGGTCATGCGTCCAGAACTGGCCGCGCAGCCAGCCGGGTGCCGGCCGGCGCCGCAGGTGCACCGTCAACTCGATGGTCGGCACCCAGCCGATCAGGCCCAGCAGGCCGAACACCGCGGGCGGAAACGCATCGACCATCAGCAGGCAGGCCAGCCCATCGGGCGGCCGGTCATCGGCAAAGCGGATCCAGCCACTGACCCGGGCCCGCCCAGCGGCCCCCGGTACGGCCTCGTCCGGATGCAGCCGCACCTCCAACCGGTCCAGGATCGACAGCGTCACGCCCTGGGCCGATGCCGATCGGCCGATGCAGTGCGCTGGCGGGGGCAGATCGGGCGGCGGCAGCGTCAGCACCGGCGCTGCGGCGGTATGTGCCTCGCCCGACTGGCCCGACTGGCTTAATTGCTCCGGATGCCCCGGATGGCCCAGATCGCCCATCGCGGCCAGCACCTCCAGGCACGGCCGTCCGGCCTGTGTCAGCGTGGCCCGGACGGTGCTGAGCGTGCGGCCGCTGCGCAGCACTTGCGTGTCGATGCGGCAGGCTTGGCCGGCCAGCCCCGGCCGCAGGTAGTGCGCGGTGATGCTGAGTGGGTCGGGGTGGCCTGGCGTGGCCTGCCCAAGCGCTTGCGCTGCGATGGCCAGCAAGTAGCCGCCGTTCGGGTTGGCGCCGATGTTCCAGGCCGGGTCTACCTGGCCGGCAAATGCCGCGCTGCCGCTGTCGGCCTGTGGCGCCGGCGCCAGCGGCGTGACCCGGATGTCGTCGTCGAATCTGCTCATGCTGTCATTGTGGTGGACGCGCTTGCAGGGCCGGGCAGGGCGGTGGCTGCCGCTGGCCGCAGAATCGGCCTTGTGCGCGCTGGTGCGCAGCCAACCCGGGTGCAATAAAACGCCATGAAACGCTCTGTCCCCAGCCCCGCTGCCTTACCCCGCGAGCTGCCCGAAGTGTCCCCGGGCAACCCCTGCCCTTTCCTGCGCGGCCTGGTGGCTGCGGGCAGCCTGGACGACCACGAGGAGCCCTTGTCAAAGCTGACCAAGGTGGTGGCCAAGGCCAGCGCCGGGCCGGGGCAAGCGCGCTTGCCGACGCTGGCCATTGGCGCGATCGCCCTGGTGGCCAACGGCCTGTCGCCGCTGAGCCTGGCCCAGCGCCTGCTGGGCGGTGTGCGGCTGGACGCCTTGCGCAACGGCCCGCTGGACAAGCAGGGCGCGGGCTCGCGCATCCTGGACGCGCAGGGTGAAGTGGACCTGCCCGAGCTGGCCCGGCTGGGCGAATTTGCAAGCCCCAAGACGAACGCCCAGGGCCGAACCGAACTGGGCCTGGACGCGGCGCAATTGCGCACGATGATGGACGCCAACTTTTTGCGTGCCGCCGGCAAGCGCCGCGTCATCGACCGGGCGCTGATGGACGGTGAATGGCCGGTGCTGCTGCGTGTCATGGGCAAGCTGTCCGGCACCGGGCGCTACCTCAGCCTGGACGAACTGGGTGAGCTGTTCATGGCGCGCCGGCTGCCTGAACGGGTGACGCAGCGGCTGTAGCACGGCACCGACTGACGCCGGCGCAGCCGGTCTGCCCGTCCCGCCGTCAGTCACGGACCTGAGGGCCCCGGGCAGCCAGCCCAGCCAAAACGCGGACGGGTTCAGCCGGGACGGCTCGCCGCTGCTGAGGCCAGCGCGGGCTGCACCAGACTTGTCCCGGTGTCGACCTCGCCACCTGCGGCCCCGGTGTCCGCGCGGTGGCGCTCGAGCTCAGAAGACGACACCCGCGATCAGCAGCACGTTGGCGTAGGGTGTGAACTCGCCGGTGCGCACCATGGCCCGCGCGGTGGCGCTGCGAGCCTTCAAGTCTGCGTGCGGAACGACCTCGATCGGGACACCCGGAAGCAGATCGGCAATCAACTGGGCGACGTCCGGCGAGTGGCGTAGCGTTTCGTCCGCCAACACGGCTCGTTCGACATGGAGTTCGGTCAGGGTGGCGCGCAGCACCTGCTCGAAACTCGGAATGCCGGGTGCCACGGCGAGGTCGATACGGCGCGGACCCTCGGGTATCGGCATGCCCGCGTCGCCGATCAGCAGGCCGTCGCCGTGTCCGAACATCGCGATGGACTCTGAGAGTTGGCTGTGCAGCAGGCCCGTCTTTTTCATGATGTCGGTGGCGGTGGCGGTGGCGGTGGCGGTGGCGGTGGCGTCGGCTTCGACGGTGGGTGAAGATCGGCGAGACGAGGCATCGACGCCTGCGCACCACGCCGGGTCACGCTGAATGCCGCGGCCCGCTGCGCGAGATCGATCGCCGCATCCAGCGACATGCCCTGGATGCGGGCGGCAGCCAGCGCGCCGACAAAAGTGTCACCGGCACCGGTCGTATCGACAGCCTGCACCTGAATCGCAGGACGGTGGATGCAGCCCTCAGCCGTGGCCACGACGACACCGTCGCGCCCGAGCGTAACCAGGACGGTTGTTGCGCCGCCGAGTCGCAGCGCTTCGGCAGCCCGTGCGGCGCCGCCGTCGGCGTCAACGGTATGGCCCGACAGCGCCGCAGCCTCGACGGCGTTGGGCACCAGCAGGTCGATACCGTGCAACAGATCGGCCGGCAGTTGTTGCGCCGGCGCCGGATTGAGCAGCACCGGCACCCCTTGCCGCACGGCGATGCCGATGGCGTGGCGCACCGTCGCCAGTGGGGACTCGAGCTGGCAGATCAGCAGGGCGGCGCCCACGAACAGCGCCTCTGCGGCATCGATATGCGCGGGGCTGAGCAGCGCATTGGCGCCAGAGGCCAACACGATGCAGTTTTCGCCAGCGTTGTCGGTGGTGATCATCGCGACGCCGGTGGCCGAACCAGAGACCCGCGACAGATGGTGCGTGTCGATGCCCTCGGCCTGCAGCGCATCGAACGCGGCCTGCCCGAAGGCATCGTCGCCCACGCAACCAATGAACGCGACCTTTGCACCCAGCCGTGCGGCGGCGATGGCCTGGTTGGCGCCCTTGCCCCCTGGCGCGGTGACGAAGCTGTCTCCGAGCACGGTCTCACCCGGGCCCGGCAGGTGCGGGCAGTGCAGCATCATGTCCATGTTGACACTGCCAACGACCACGATGTGTCCGCACCTCATGGCTGCGGCCGCTTGGCGCCGGGCTCGGGTGGCGGCTCGGCGGTGGATGCGCGCAGGCACAAGTCCGGCTTGAGGATCTCCCGCCTGAGCTGCCGGCCAGGCGTTGCGATGCGCTCGAGCAGCAGGCGCGCCGCCAGCTCGCCGAGCTGGTGCTTGGGTTGCGAGATCGTGGTCAGCGGCGGACTGCTGAACGCGGCCAGTGCAATGTCGTCGAAGCCGATCACCGACAGATCCTGTGGGATACGCAGGCCGGCTGACGCCGCCGCGCAGATGGCACCGATGGCCATCAGGTCGTTGCAGGCGAACACTGCCGTCGGCGGTATCGGCAGCTGCAGGAGGCGTTGCATCGCGGCATGACCGCCCTCGCTCGTGAAATCGGCGTCGATCTCGTAGGGCGGGTCGGCGGCGCGTCCGGCCTCCTCCAATGCCCGCCGAGCGCCCCGCAACCGCTGCAATGCCGACGACAGCGTCAACGGGCCAGTGATGCAGGCCACCCGCCGGTGGCCCAAGCCCAGCAGGTGGTGCATGGCCAAATACCCGCCGACCTCGTGATCGACCTCGACCAAATCGACCGCCAGCTCGTCGACCTCGCGGTCAACCAGGACCTTGGGCACGTCGACTGCGCGCAGCAGGCTGCCCAGCTCGTCGTCACCGCCCGACGACAGCACGATCAGGCCGTCGACCTGCTTCTCATGCAGCACGCGGATGTACTGCGCCTGCTTGTGCGGGTTGTCGTCGGAGTTGCAGAGAATGACGTTGAACCCTGCAGCGAAGAAGGTGTCTTCAATGCCGCGAATGATCTCGGCGAAGTACGGGTTGGAACAATTCGGAATCATCATCCCGATGGTTTTTGTGCAGTTGTTCCGCAGGCTACGCGCCAAGGCGCTGGGCACAAACTTCAGCTCGTCGATGGCCAGCTGCACGCGGGCGCGCGCCTGTTCGCTGACGAAGCGGGTCTGGTTGACCACGTGCGACACCGTGGTGACCGAGACCTGCGCGTGCAGCGCAATATCTTTGATGGTGGCCATGTTCAACGGCGCGTCAGGCGCATGCGGTATGCGTCGACGACGACCGCCAAAATGATGACCACGCCCGTGACGATCTGGCGCACGAAGTCGCCCACGCCGATCAGGATCAGGCCGTTGGCGAGCACGCCGATGATGCACGCTCCGAGCAGGGTGCCAATGATCGAGCCGCGCCCGCCGTTCAGGCTGGTGCCGCCGATGATGACGGCAGCGATGGCGTTGAGTTCAAAGCCGATGCCCAGGATCGGGCTGGCCACCGTCAACCGTGTCATGTAGACCAGCGCGCCGACGCCCACGGCGGCGCCGCAAATCGTGAACGCCGCGATCTTGTAGGCCAGCACGTTGTGGCCGGCCAGGCGCACCGCCTCTTCGTTGTTGCCGATCGCGTAGATCAGTCTGCCGAAGACGGTGCGCATGAGCACGAACCATGCGACCGCCACCAACGCCAGCGCGACCAGGAATGGCGCTGGCATACCCAGCAGCGTGGCCGTACCGAAGTTGTTGAAGCTGTTCGGAAACTCATAGATTGAACGAGCGTCGGTCCACTGAAGCGCCGCGCCGCGGGCGATATTGAGCATGCCCAGCGTGACGATGAACGACGGGATACTCCACCACGCCGAAATGGCGCCGTTGACCAGTCCGCACAGGGCGCCCACCGCGATGCTGGCGCCGAGTGCCAGCACGATGGCCCACTCCACCGACAGCCCGGGCATCTTCAGCACGGTGCCCGCCACCACGGCACAGAAGGCCATCACTGAACCTACGGACAGGTCGATGCCACCGATCAGGATGACGAAGGTCATGCCCACAGCCAAGATCACGTTGATCGCGATCTGGGTGAAGATGTTGCTGATGTTGCCGGCGGTCAGAAACAGCGGCGACAGCAGCGAAAACGCGCCCACCAGCAGCAGCAATGCCAGGGCGATGCCCGATTCGCGCATCGCCCTGCGCGTGATGCCCGATAGGCGGCCGCCAAGGCCTGTCCTCGAGGTTGGGCTGGCGAAGGGGGTGTCAGCTTGCATGGAGGGGAGTTTTCAAGTATTCACGGTAGGCCAGGGTCAACAGGGCCTGTTCGTCGAACCCGTCGCGCTTCAACTGGCCGGCCAAGGTGCCGCGCGACAAGACCAGGATGCGGTCGCAGACTTGGGTCAGCTCGGGCAGGTCGGAGGACACCACGATGATCGCCATGCCCTCATCGGCCATGGCTTGCAACAGTGAATGGATCTCGGCCTTGGCGCCCACATCGACGCCGCGTGTTGGCTCATCCAGGATCAACACCGCTGGCCGGCGCAACAACCACTTGGCAAGCACCACTTTTTGCTGGTTGCCGCCAGAGAGTTCACGGGGTGGTTGTTCCACGCTGGCCAGCCGGATATCGAGCTTTTGTACCATGTTCTCGGCGGCGGCCCGCTCGGCGCCGCGGCGCAGCCAGCCGGCACGCGAGAACTGCGCCAAGTGCGCCAGGCTGATGTTCGCGCGCACCGGCATGTCGAGCACAAGTCCTTCATCCTTGCGGTCTTCGGTCACCAGGCAAATGCCGTGGCGCAGCGCGTCGCGCGGTGTGCGGATCACCACCGCCGCACCGTCGCGCCGCACCGTCCCCGCCACGGCGCGGTCGGCACCGAAGATCGCTCGCACAGTCTCCGTTCGGCCCGATCCCACGAGCCCGGCCAGGCCCACGATCTCGCCGTAAGCCACGCCGAAGTCGAGCCCCTGCGAGCCGGGTTGGCCGCGGTAGCGCAGGCCGCTCACGCCAAGCGCCTCGGCGGCGGCGGTTTTGGCCGGGGCCACGCGCGGCGCGCGCTCGACCACGTCGCGCCCCACCATCAGCCGCACCAAGTCGCGCGGCGTGGTGTCGGCCATGGCCTGCGTGGTCACCCTACGGCCGTTGCGCAGGACAGTCACGCAATCTGCAATCTCGAACAGCTCCTGCAAGTGATGCGAGACAAACAGCACCGCAACGCCAGCCTTGCGAAGGCGGCCCATGATCTCGAACAGGCGAGCAGTCTCGCGCGAGGTGAGCGTGGCCGTGGGCTCGTCCATCACGACGATGCGGCTGTCGCTCGACAAGGCCTTGGCGATTTCGATCAACTGCCGCTGTGCCATGCCCAGCCCCGCCACGGGCTCGGCGGGCGACACGCCCTCCAGCCCCACCAGCGCCAGCAACTCGTGGGCGCGCCGTTGCAGCGTGGCCCGATCGAGCACGCCTACCCGATTTCGCGGCAGCCGCTCAAACAACAGGTTCTCAGCCACACTGAGCTGCTCCAGCATGTGCAACTCTTGGTGCACCACGCGAATGCCGGCGTGAATGGCGTCCAGCGGGGATTGCGGCGCGAAGGGCTGGCCCCGCAACAGCATCGTGCCGCCATCGAGCGCATAGGCGCCGCACATCACCTTGATGAGGCTGGACTTGCCGGCCCCGTTCTCGCCGGCCAGGGCGTGCACCTCGCCTGCGTTCAAGACCAGATCAACGGCGTCCAGCGCCACAACGCCGGCGAAACGCTTGGACACCCCCCTCAGTTCGATGGCTGCCGGGGCAGGGGCGTGCGGGATTCTGTCAGTCATCTGGAGATGGGTTCAGTCTGCGGCCAAAACGGCGTCGCGCAAATGCGCGTGCCAGCGCAGCGCCCGGCCGTCCGGGTCGATGGCGGGTCGATGGCGCCGGGGCTCGTTATCGCCGGACTACTTCAAGTTCTTGATCGTCACCAGCTCTACCGGTGTCCTGACCCAGCCCTGCAGCGGCTTGCCCTCCTTGCGCGACTTGATGGCCAGGTCGATGGCATTGGCCGCCATCGCCGAACCGAACTGATCGACCGTGGCGAGCACGCTGCCTGATTTGATGAGTGGCCGGATCGCCGGGATGTTGTCGAAGCCCACGACCAGGATCTTGCCGCGCTGACCAGCCGCATCCAGTGCCTTCGCCACCCCAAGTGCCATCGAGTCGTTGGCCGCCATGACGCCCTTGATGTCGGGGTTGGCGGTCAGGATGTTCGAAAACACCTTGTTCGCTTCTTCCGTCTCCCACATGGCGGTACGCGAGGCGACCACGTTGAGTTTGCCTGCGGCCGCAGCGTCCATGAAACCCGCCTTGCGCTCCTGGGCGTTGTCGGCGCCGGGGTTGCCTTCGATGATCACCACTTTGGCACCCGGGCCCAGGGCCTTTGCGAGCGCGTCGCCGGCGAGCCGGGCGCCGGCACGGTTGTCCGGGCCGACAAACGCCAGGTCCAGACCAGCATTTTTCATCGCGGCCTTGTCCAGCGCGACGTCGAAATTGACGACCGTGATACCCGCCTTGATGGCTCGGGAGATCGGCGCCACCATGGCCTTGGAGTCAGCGGGCGCGATGACGATGATGTCCATCTTCTGCGTGATGAAGCTCTCCACCGCCAGGGTTTGCGCGTCGAAGTCGGTTTCGTCTTTCATGCCCACGGCCTTCAACTCGAAGTCGCCGCGCTTCTTCTGGTGAGCCACGGCACCTTCGGTCATGTCCTTGAAGAACTCGTTGGCGAGCGACTTCATGACCAAGCCGACTTTGGGTTTGGCCTGCGCGAAGGCGCTTGAGCCTGGTAGCGCAAACAGGGCGGCCACGGCCAAGCTGAGGGTTCGGCGTTGCATTTGCATGGTTGTCTCCTAGGGGTTTGAACATCCGGGCGGGGTTGTTGCGCAATGTGAAGGCAATAGCAAACGGTTGCGCAATCGTTTGCTATTGCATGCTCTGCAGCCTTTTCCGTCAATCGCTCGCAAACCCTGAGTTGAGAGACCGGTCCCGGAGCAGCGCTTTCGTCCCGTTGTTTGTCCGGACCATCGCCCAACGCCAGACCGCGGGTTTCAGGGCCCACTCGACATCGGCTGATTGCTGCCGTACAGCCCGCTGGTTCGGCCGGAATTGCACAACAGCGTCGTGCTTGCTTTCTGGCCCCGCAGACGCGTCCGGCCCGCCTCGAAGGTTCGGCTGCGGTTAAATTCGCAGCATGCAGACCTTGCGTCACTGGACCCTGGGCGCCAAGCTCTCCTTGGTCGCCACGCCGTTTTTGTTGATCGCCATGGTGTCGATCGGTGTGCTGGTGTGGATGTCGCTGCAGCTCGAAGGTGGCGCGGCGTCGGTCAACGAGGCCGGCCGCATGCGCATGCAGGCCTATCGCATGGTGTTGTCCGTCGGCGCAACGGACCCCGCCGCCTTGCCCGGGCTGGTGGGAGAGTTCGACCGCAGTCTGGCGTTGTTGCGCGACGGTGACCCCGAGCGGCCGCTGTTTGTGCCCTGGGACGACAACGTCCGGCAGCGTTTTGTCACGGTCGAGCAGGACTGGCAGCGGTTTCGGGCCCGGTTCTCGGCCGCGCCGCCAGACATCGCGGCCGCCGCACTGGGCTTGGAGGCCGCGGCCTTTGCCGGGCACATCGACGATTTTGTGGCGGGCATCGAGAACCACCTGTCGCGCTGGACCTCGCTGATGCACCTGCTGCAGATCGCGTTGATGGCACTGGCGATCGTGGGTGCGGCGGTGCTGCTCTACACCGGCTACCTGTTTGTGCTGGAGCCAGTGGGCGCGCTGAAGCAGGCGATCCATCACATCCAGGGTGGTGACCTGGGCGCGCGAGTGGATTGCGCGACCACCGATGAGTTTGGCACCCTGGCCGCGGGTTTCAACGACATGGCCGGCCAGCTGCAGTCGATGTACCGCAACCTGGAGGACCGGGTGCATGAAAAAACCGTGCAGCTGAAGGAAAAGCACGAGCGGCTGGAGAGCCTGTACGAGGTCACCAACCTGGTGACCAAGGCGCTCACGCTGGACGAACTGGCCACCGGGTTCACCCAGCGTATCGCCCGCATTGCACGTGCCGACGGCGTGGCGCTGCGCTGGTCGGACGAGACCAACCGGCGCTACGTGATGCTGGCCTCGCAGGGCTTGCCCGACAGCATGCTGGAGGCCGAGCACTGCCTGACCGCCGGTGATTGCCACTGCGGCTCGCCGCAAGCGCCGCCGGGCCCGCGTGTCATCCCGATCCGGACGATGCAGCCAGCCCGCATGGGGCATTGCGCGCAGGCCGGTTTCGAGACCGTGGTGTCGGTGCCGATCCGCCTGCACGACCGGCTGATGGGCGAGGTGGACCTGTTCTTCCATGCCCAGATCGACATCTCGGCCGCCGAGCGGTCCTTGCTGGACGCCTTGACGGTGCAACTGGCCGGCGCGATGGAGAACCTGCGGCTCAATGCGCTGGGGCTGGAGGCTGCGGTGTCGCAGGAGCGCAGCTTTCTGGCGCGCGAGTTGCACGACTCCATCGCCCAGTCGCTGGCCTTCCTCAAGATCCAGGTGCAGCTGATGCGGGACGCGATTGCCCGGCATGACGCCCCGCAGGTGGACCATGTGCTGGGCGAGATCGACCTGGGCGTGCGCGAAAGCTACGGCGACGTGCGCGAGTTGCTGATGCACTTCCGCACCCGCACCAACGCCGAGGACATCGAGCCCGCGCTGATGACCACGCTGCGCAAGTTCGAGCACCAGACCGGCTTGAAAGCCAGCTTGAGCA
>JBBQAH010000578.1:0-1695 GCA_038316145.1 Burkholderiales bacterium | reverse complement strand
TTGTTGGGTTGCTTTTTTCATGTGTTTGTTTATTTTTACTCTTTTTTCGTTTTATTCAAACCCACCCCCCCCCCCCCCCGCAAAATGTAATCGTTTATTCAAGAAGACCGGGCAGCGTCCATATTATTCCCTGTTTATATGCTTTCGTCTTTCTTGAAAGGTTGAATTGCTCATGATCATGAAACCCTTTGGTGTCTTGAACTGACTTCTGTCTCCCGTTATCTTTTACATATACAGGGAACAAAATTGTAATCAGTAATGCTAATCTGTCGTTAAGCTGTCTCGCGCGGGGCGAAGAAATTCACCAAATTTCCATATCCACTTTTCAATGTATTTTACGCATGACTTGTTTTGGGTGTCTGCATTCTCTGCATGTGCTGCCTTTTGAAAGGAAGGAAGACATTCGGTTTTCTGAGTCTGTTGAGCATTGGTGGTCATCCATTTGTCTGTCTGTTATAAACAGCCAAGTATAATATACGCACGGATGCGGTGTGGAATCTTGACTTTAAAATTAGGCCGAACAGAGCGTGGGGAGGGGGGACACAAAATGATAATTCTTTGTTTATCAAAGACGCCAATCTGGCATCCCCTTGTCTCCTTCCCGTACTCCCCTATATACTTCCTGTCCGATCGGACTGCATGGCTGGCTCGTGGGGGCATATAAAGCGACGCGAATAATGAATAATGAATGCGCGCTTTATGGCGGGTGGCCGACCGGCCAGTCGCGTACGCTTGACCAGCGCGTGTCTGATTAATCACTAAAACATACGGAGAATTAATCCCGTAACGGCGTCCGCGATAGAGCAACTTGGATTAAAAGGGGGCTGCCCCCCTTGTATACTTCTCATCGGTACTGCGCCTTCGATCTACGTTTTCATGATATGGGCGGATAAATAGATTTAATATGCTACTATTGGTATCAAGTACTCCCATGGGTCAAGCGATATAAATTTATTACTTATGCTCGCTAAATGCAGGGACACACATTAACTTATAAGCGGATGAAAACTGCGATGTTAGATTGAACTTGCAGACTCTTTGTTACACATACAGGTTTTCTACTAGGTGTCTTGCACAATAAATAATAAAAAACTACAGACAAATATTAATACAGGTATACTGGGTTACTGTACCGGTAAATACTGGAAGATATTAACGTACCATTGAAGCGACTACTTCACCTTGTCACCACTTTATTAGCTATTAGACTGTCAACTACCAAATAAAAGTAAGAAACTCAAACTAAAGGAAAGTGTTGTTTTTCTAGAAAGCAGAATGCTTTCTTATATAGATTTCTGATCAGTAGTCTCAAACAGAAGACAGTAAGAAAATAAATTCCCAAGGCGACAACACATTCCATTCCATGACAAATAAAGAACAGAACAATAGAGAGTGATAAACGAAAAATATTAGTTGGCATTGAACTTGACTTCCCAAGTTAGTGACAATAAAAAGACACATGACAATAAAGTATTAGTAATTAATGAATTAGTCATTCCAAAGCAGTCACGCCACCATTACTGCCTTTTTTTAAGTTTATATACTATAAATGTTTAGCTATATTAATTAATATTCTTATGCCGCATAAAAATAGTTCTCCAGTCCTACAGGTTTTAATTCGTACGTATGAGAAATTTTTAAAACTATAACCATATGTGACAACACGCTATTTTATTTTACTTTTCGTGGGAAATC
>JBBQAH010000554.1:0-1834 GCA_038316145.1 Burkholderiales bacterium | reverse complement strand
TAAAGTTAGTTTTTCTTGGAACCTTGCCATACTGTATCAAGGTCCAGTGTGAAATTAAAGCCTTGCTCAGCCCATTTTCTTGTTTTGATCAGGTGATGCTTCAAGCTAGGTGCAACGCTCGTGATCGGCTTGGATTTTTCGAAAGGGTACTTGAAGGGTTTCGCTCAGACAGCGAATATCTCACTTTTTGGTTGAAACGGAAGTCGACCTGTATGTCGTATTTAGTTTTTCCAGCACGTCGTTTCGGGATGTGTACATAGCAGTGTATGAGGGCTTTTTTGGCTGGCCCGGACTGCTGTGAGGAAGCTGTTAATGTCTCCAAGTCTTTGGCTTGACGCCCGACGGTGAAAAATAACAAACGACCTTCAGCATAAATTAACAGGTGGCATCAGGCTCGCAAAAAGCAGCCCATTTTCAACTGATTTGACGGTGCACCCTCCATTAGTACAGATATACTTTGTACCGTACAACAAAAAGTACAGGGAACGCCCTAACGGATCTTTCAAATTCTACTTGAAATTATGCAGTTTTTGTGCGAGCTGGTCATTGTTTAGATAAATTGTTGTCCATTCGGAGAAAACCAACATTGCGGTTTTCTGGCTACAAGATATTATGATCGTTCGTTACAGCTCCAGATTATTTGATTGACAATTTTATAATAGAAAAAAGTGAATGTTTGGAGCTAATATTTCACTATTTCTCAGAGTAATATTTCTCAAATTATTCACTATTTTCTGCAATTGCGCTATATTCACTGTCCATTATAAAATATAACTACAGTTATGCGTACCACAAATCCTACCTGGACTACTGAATAATAACAGCTCAAACAGGATTCAACCTGATTTGAATTTTTATAGCAGAAAAACTATTGGTATAATTTCAAGCATTCTCTACAGTATTTCCCTAAGGCTCTACAGTAGTACGTAGTATTAACAGTACAGCAGCAATGACATAAGTCAAGATATCGCGGGCTAATCGAGTGTACTTTCGCTACTCTGTACGTTGCAAAGCGGGGAAGTCCGGGGTTTTGGCACCTACGATGAATGTGCAGGCGGATGAACTGATTATAGTATAAATGTGCGTAAAATTCACGTTGACGGAAACATAGAATCTGTTTCGTCGGGCAAAGCCTTCATATGATAGAGCCGACTTCCTCAACGTCAATGTCTACCGAGCGAGGGTCAATTGGTCAACGTGCAATGATGTCTACGAGGAGTTTACTAATATTCCGCCATCCCCCTTTCGTGCTTTAATTCCGCCCGCCCGGTTTCAGCAAGGGGCGCAGGCGGCGTGGTAAGCATAAAAAGTGCGACTGCGCAAGCGAGAACGCCACACACAACCGCTGACAGTCTCCGTCATCAGGCCAAGATCCTCTCGCAGGATAGTGGCTTTGAGTTTTGCCCCGCTAAGATCAAAAGAGACCGTGAGTGACTCACCGAAAACACGCAGAGTGCGCGCCACCAAGAATTTCGGCTCTAATTTGCAAACGAAATTTCTGTCTGTTTCTGTGTCTCTTCATGTGCAGTTATAGGATAATACGTTAAGAATTTGAAACACAAACCGACAACTTTTTGGTTTATTAAGGACTGACCTACAATATGACTTAATCAAATAATAAATGAGTTGCATAGTTTCGTTTTAAATTGGTCTGGAAAGTGGGCGAGATTAAAGCACAAAAGGGGGAATGGCTGAATTAGTGTCCTGCACCGCACGCGGCAAGCGGCAGCGCGGCAAACCGCACCGCACCGCGGTGCGGTTTTATCGTCTGCCGCTAACCGCAGTGCCGCTGCGGTGCAGTCTGCGGTTTGCGGTTTCGTGATGCGGTGCGGTG
>JBBQAH010000402.1:0-2351 GCA_038316145.1 Burkholderiales bacterium | reverse complement strand
GGGGAATGAGAAAAGCTGCAGTTTTACCTGAAATAAAATCACTTACATTGCTCGACGACGTTGTCTTGAACGTTAAACGAAAAAATTCTGGTCGGACAAACATTAAGTCACATCAAAAACCGAAACAATTACGTTGATCATTTCTTAATCAATCAATCGAACAATCAAATCGATCAATCAATCGACCGATCAAATCGATCGATCAATCAATCAAACAATCAATATATCGAAAATCAAATCAATGAATTTGGCTTAAAAGTTTCAATTAAACATAAAACGAAAGCAAGGTTTAATTATAAGAGATTTCGCCACAAAATTCCTTACCACTGCCCGTTTCAGCGACACCAATTATGTCGCGATTCTGCAATCCGATTGGGATGGCCTGCCGCTGGATGGGCGTCGGCTGATCGTAACCGACCTTCTTGATTACCGTCATAATCTCGGAAGGAATGTTAGCTTCTTCCCAGTTGCGAATAGGATTCGGTACCCGACCACCCTTGATGACAATGTTGTAGTCCTCGCGGAAGATGCGCCAGTCGCGCTCATTCATTTCGTCCGGCTTCTTCTCCGACCAGTGGCGATCATCATGTCGCATCTTAGCTTCCTTCATCCGAACCTTCTCTTGATGACTCTAGAAAAACAACAGCCATACTTACATAAATTACACGATTAAAAATCAATCAATAAATCATTCAGTCAGTCAATTAAACAATCGATAGATCATCCAATCAATCGATCGAACAATCAATAAAACAATCAATCAATTGATCAATTGATCAATCAATCATGAAATGTCTATTATCAATCAATCAATCAATTGGCCTACCTCTGCTTGCACCAATTCGGCTTCATTCCGGCGTCGTTCGACCAAGTCCGTGTAGAAACGCGCATTCTTCTTTTGACTCTTAATATCAATTCCTCCAATATGGCCTCGACCGAAAAACTGCACCTGATGCTTGGCCTTGTAAATGGGATTGTAATCGAGCGAGGTGTCCTCGCCGGCATCCCAGTCAAAGACAAACTTCCGCTCGTTCAGTCGTCTCTGACGGCGTCTTCTTCGCTGGGTCACACCCAGATACCGTTCCTTAATGGCCTGGTCCTCTTTCGTCTTGTCGGCATCCGTCTCGCCATCGCGACGACGTACCGGCGGTTCGGGATCCCTTTCGGAATCGCTGGAAGATTTATCCCGCGATGTTTTATCCCGTTCTCGATCACTGAAAATCAAGAAAACAGTGAAAACAGTACGAATCGGTGGCTCACAGAACGCGACAATAACCCCAGACAATGAGAAAACTCTATTACTGCAGTAGTCCACAAATCCAAATCCAGTATATATACTGATCAATCAATCAATCAATCGAACAACAACTTAATAAATCAATAAATTAATACTCAACAAATCAACAAATCAATGAATCAATGTATCAATCACTCAATGAATCAATCAATTGATTAATCAATGAATAAATAAATAAATAAATAAATCAGTCAATCACTAATCGACCAATCGATAAACCGAACAATCAATAAATCAATCGATCGAACAATAAATCAATCAATCAATCAATCAATCAAACAATAAATTAATAAATCAATAAATCAATAAATCAATAAATCAATCGAAGTAAGCAATGAAATCATACCGCCGCTTCTCCCTCTGACGTTCCCTTTCACGATCACGCTCGCGTTCGCGCTCCCGCCGCTCACGATCGCGATCCCGACTGGTGGAGCGATCTCGATCGCCACGTCCACCCCGGTGATGATCACGCCCACTTTTACTGGCGTCCTGCTCGAATTTGTTGCGCTTATCTCGCTCCTCTTGCATCTTCTGTCGGACCGCGGTAGCTTCCTCTTCACGCCTGCGCAACGCCTCTGCGACACGTTCTTCCTTAGTGAGAAACTTCGGCTTAGCTTGCTGCTCTTCCTCAATCTTTTTTTTAGCCAAAATCTCCTCTAGCGATAGTGGCTCCGCTTTCGGCTTGTGATCTCCATTTTTTGCGTCCAGTTCTCCGTCTTCCTCCCCTTTTTGCACAGCAGATAGTTTAGAACCTGAAATGAATCCATGTAATCAAAGAGAAGATTAAACATCAAAGTGATGTGAGAATTTATAAAAACCAAGTTTCCAATCTATCAATCAACTGCAGCAATTCCCCTATAGTATTTTTTATCAACTGATTAACCAATCAACCGTAAGACTTCTTGCATTACCTTTGGTGATGCTCTTGTCGTTGTCCCTCTTCTTTTCCTTGTCCTGACGGTCATCCCTGCTACTCTTTCCGTCTTTGCCCTCATCCCTGCGTCGATGGCTGGTCCGTTCCTTGTCGCGGGATCGTGAACGTGGCCGTTTTTCG
>JBBQAH010000129.1:0-8941 GCA_038316145.1 Burkholderiales bacterium | reverse complement strand
CGTAAGTAAAGGAGGAGATGTCGGCCCCTTGGCCGGCATCGGGGGACATGGAGGGAGCCGGTTGCCCGGCGGCCTTGGTCGCCACGCGGACCACTCGTCGAACGGCAGCATCCTGATGAGATGTACGTCAGCAACGAGCCGTTTGCCGACTCAAGAAGAACCTTCAGCAACCGCCCGCCGGAATCGAACGCGTAACAGATCGGGCACGGTGCGCGCCACGAACTGGGTGGCGCAGCGCAGGTCTTCCAACACCAAATGCTCGAAAGCGCGTTTTGCAGTGCGCTCGAATACGCTGCAGCGCGTGTGCTTCGGGCAATCGGCGTCGGCCTTCAGCGGCATAACCCTTGCAAGAGGCTCAATTTTCGGTCGTGGCTAACACCACGAAAGCATGTCGCCAGGCTTGCATGTCAGCGGCGCGCAGTGAGCAAAGACCTGGGCCTTGACTCGCACGCGTGCGGGTAGTCGCCCGTCAACCGCGTCACCCCTTCAACATAAACTACCTGCGCAACTATGGTCGTCGGGTTTCGACGACTGCGTCAGCAAAATTTGTCACCAGTGAGTGAATACATGCGCAGATATGGGATCGTATTGGGGCTGAGCTTGGCGTTGATGGCCGGGTGTGCCACCGAAAGCTCTCGGGTGGTGGCGGTGCAGCAGGTGCAGGCGGCTGCCGCGCCTTACGCTGGGTCTCGGGTGACGGTGGCCGTTGGCAAATTCGACAACCGTTCCAACTTCATGCGCGGCGCCTTCTCGGACGGGGTGGACCGGTTGGGGAGCCAGGCCAAGACGACGTTGATTGCACACCTGCAGCAGTCGCAGCGATTTTCCGTCCTGGACCGCGACAACATGGCCGAGATGAAGCAGGAAGCCCAGCTACAAGGCACGGCCCAAGCCCTGCGTGGCGCGTCATATGTGGTCACCGGCGATATCAGCGAGTTCGGCCGCAAGGACGTCGGCGACCAGCAACTATTCGGCCTGCTCGGCCGCGGCAAGACCCAGGTGGCCTACGCGAAGATTACGCTCAACATCGTCGACATTCGGACTTCCGAAGTCGTGTTCTCTGCCCGCGGTGCAGGCGAGGTCGACCTATCAAGCCGGGAGGTACTTGGCTTTGGTGGCACATCCGGCTACGACGTTACGCTCAACGGCAAGGTGCTGGACTTGGCGATGCGAGAGGCCGTCGACGCGCTTGCAGTTGGGCGCGACTCGGGACGTTGGGGTACCGCGAAATGAAAGGTCGCACGCTGCACCGCGCGGTAGCCGTGGTGGCCCTCGCTGTGCTATCTACTGGTTGCGCCACCCGTATCGAGCCGCTGTACCAGTGGGGTAACTTCACTCGCTTGCAGTACGACGTGTTGTTGCGCAGCGGAGCCAGCCCCGTCACTCAGGTTCAGCTCATGGAGTTGCATGCCGCCAAGGGCCGCGGCGGCAACGGCGCGTTACCGCCCGGGTTTCGCGCCCATCTGGGCATGCTGAAGCTCTCGCTGGGTGATGCGGAAGGGGCCAAGTCCGCGTGGCAGGCTGAAAAGGCAGCGTTTCCCGAGGCCACCCACTACATGGACCGCTTGCTCAAAAACGTGGACGCGCCTGCCGCCAGCACGAAACCCAAGGAGGACCCGGCATGATGAAGCTGCGCATGAAGCCACGATGGACTTTTGCCCTGGTGCTCGTCGCGCTGGCGAGCCTCACTGGGTGTGCGACGAGGACGCCCTTGGATTACACCGCGTTCCAGCGCGCCAAGCCTGCTACCCTGCTGGTTATGCCTCCTGTCAACGACTCCCCGGACGTAAAGGCCACGCCGGGCGTCTGGGCCCAAGCGACCCTGCCTCTGGCTGAAGCCGGCTACTACGTGCTGCCAGCGGCGCTGGTCGATGAAACATTTCAGCAAAACGGCGTCACCACAGCGCACGACGCCTCCCAGATACCCTACGAGAAGCTGCGAGAGTTCTTCGGTGCGGATGCGGCGGTCTACATCAGGGTCAAGAAATACGGCACAAGCTATGCCGTCGTGCTCAGCGAAACACGTGTAGAGCTTGACGCCAAAATCGTCGACCTCCGCACGGGTGTACAGCTGTGGGAGGGCACAGCGGTGGCCAGTTCCACGGAGCAGCAACAGCAGCAAGGCGGGCTCGCAGCGCTGCTGGTGGCGGCCATCATTAACCAGGTGGTGGGCACGGCAACTGACGCCGCGTTCAACTACGCGGCCATCGCCGACGCCCGACTCTTGGGCGCGCCGCGGTTCAATGGCGTGCTACCTGGGCCGCGGTCCAAGCTTTACGGGCAGCCTCTTCCGGCCCGCTGACGAAGCCACGCGACCCCCGCCCTGGCTGCGGCCAGTGCCTGCTGGCCGGGTCGTCCGGCGAGTCGCCGCCGCGATGAGCCCAATGCAGCGCCCGGGCACCGCTGGCGAGGTGGCTGCGGCCAGTCTGTGGCTGCTGTCGGCCGGAGCCATTTACACCACCGGTGCGACCCTGGACGTGGGCGGTGGGCGCTGAGGTGGCGGGCGGCTTGCGGCTCTGAGCTGTCGTTCGTTTTTTGGCCCGGAACTTGCCGTTCGTGGGTGTGGTGCGGCCGCGCCGCGCCGGGCTGGCGTGCCCCGCTCCGTGTCCCCCCGGGCCGGAAAAGCACCGGCCCTCCTTCCTTTACCTGCGCGGGACACGCCAGCCCGACCCGGCGCTACGCCACCTGCTGCGCGCGCTGGGTTGTCAAGCCAAAGCACGCGGCAACGGTGGCGGCGGCCAAGGGCGTTGGGTGACCGGATCCCGTAAGTAGAGGAGGAGGCGTCGGACGCAAGGCCGGCGCCGGGGGCATGGAGGGAGCCGGTTGCCCGACGGCCTTGGTTGCCATTCGGCGCACCCGTCGAACGGCGGCATTCCGATCAATCGAACGACCGCAACGAGCCGCAACCGGTAACGCAGACAGCAGGTTCCACCGGACCCGGTTCACTCAAACGCGGGCTGGCGATCGGCAAGCACGGCAATGCCCGGTCATCGTGCCCACGACCAGCAGCTTGGCAGCGCCCGCCGGGCACTGTCCTTGGGTGCACAGCGCTTTGGCGTTGCCTTGCCAGGTGCTGCCGCAGAAAACAACACCGGCCGGCCTTGGCAGCAGCACAGGCGGGGCGCGAGCCAGCGCTGGCGATGTGGTTCTCGGGCGCCTGTTGCTGGCGGCAGGGTCTGAATTGGGATCCAGGCACGGACGCTATCCTCGATGGGTTGCCGGACACGATGAATGTTCCTATGTGCATACCAGCAGAAGCCGCTTTCATGACGAGCCAGCCGACACCGACAGCGGTGTAAATCCTGTGGCGTACCGTTTGACGCGCCGGCCCGCCGGTCCATCAGGACTGCCGCCAGTCCCTTCGCCGGTCGAGCCCCGCGCGCGCCGCTGCGATGATTGCCCCTTCAACCTGTCAACCAACCACCACCAACACCGAGCGCACCTATGCCCCCCGCCACCCACCCCCTGAAACACCAGCTGCCCGGCTGGTACGCCAGCGTGATGGGCGTGTGCGGCCTGGCGCTGGCCTGGTTTCGCGCCACACCGCTGATGGGCGAGGCGGCCACCGCTGTGGCGGCGGTGATCGGGTGCCTGGCAGCGGCGGCATTTGCTGTGTTGGCGGTGGCGACCGTGTTGCGCGCCCGGCGCCATCCCGAGGCCTGGGCCGAAGACCGCCGCCACCCGGTGCGCCACACGCTGGTGGCCGCGTTGCCGATCTCGCTGATCCTGCTGGCGGCGGTGGCGGTGTTGATGCTGGGCCCCAGCGCCCCGTTGCGGCTGTTGTGGTGGGCCGGCGCGTTGACGCAGCTGGGCACTACGCTGTGGGTCACGCAGCGCTGGTGGCGCGGCAACGGGCCGGGTGGCCTGCAGTGGGCCAGCGCCACGCCGGCGCTGTTCTTGCCGATTGTCGGCAACGTGCTGGTGCCACTGGCCGGCGTGCCACTGGGCTACCCCGACTGGTCGGCAGCGCAGTTCGGCATCGGGCTGATGTTCTGGCCGGTGGTGCTGGTGCTGATCGTGGTGCGCATCGCCAGCCACGGCCTGTGGCCGGAGCGGCTGCTGCCGTCGGCCTTCATCGCCGTCGCGCCGCCGGCGGCGGTGGGGCTGTCGGCGCTGCAACTGGGCGCGCCGCTGCCGGTGGTCTGGGCGCTGTGGGGCATGGCGCTGTTCACGCTGTTGTGGGCGGGCAGCCTGGTCAAGCGCATCGCCGCGCTGCCGTTTGGCATGGCGCACTGGGGCATGAGTTTTCCGCTCGCCTCGCTGGCCGCGCTGACGTTGCGCCTGGCCACGCCCGGCAGCGTGCTGGCGGTGCTGGGGCCATTGCTGCTGGCCGTGACCTCACTGGTGGTGCTGGCGCTGGTGATGGGCACGCTGCGCGGCCTGCGGGAGGGCACGCTGCTGGCGCCCGAGACTGTGGCGAGCATCCAGCCGGTGTCCGCCGGCTGAACTGTCGGGCCGCCGTTGGCGTTGGCGTCAGGCGCCGGCCGGCCGGCCAGATCCAGTGCAACGCGATGTCAATGCCGGTGACGGATACACCGGCCCTGCTGCCGCGTCGACCCGGTCAAGTCCGCCCCTGCGGCGTCATCGGGGCGCGTGTCTTCCACATCGACACCAACACGCCGCCGGCAATCAGACCGAAGGTCACTGCCAACGAAAGGGCGGGCGGGAACTTGCCGATGACGCCGACCAGGAAGATCTTGGTGCCGATGAACACCAGCACCAGCGCCAGCGCGTATTTGAGGTATTTGAACCTGTGAATCATCGCCGCGAGTGCAAAGTACAGCGCCCGCAGGCCCAGGATCGCGAAGATGTTGCTGGTGTAGACGATGAACGGATCGGTCGTGATCGCGAAGATGGCCGGTACAGAGTCGACCGCGAATACCAGGTCGACGAACTCGATCATGACCAAGGCCAGGAACAGCGGTGTCGCGGTGCGCACCAGCTTGCCCGTGACCGGATCGGCCTGACGCACCCAGAACGCATTGCCGTGCAGTTGCTCCGTTACCCGCATGTGCTTCTTGAGGAACTTCAGCAGCGGGTTGTTGGCGATGTCGGGCACGTGGTCGACCATCAGCCACATCTTGATGCCGGTGAGCACCAGGAAGGCGCCGAACAGGTACAGCACCCAACTGAACTCACTGACCAGTGCGGCACCCAGCCCGATCATCAATGCGCGCAGCACGATCACACCCAGGATGCCCCAGAACAGCACCCGGTGCTGGTACTTCCGCGGGATCGCGAAGAAGGTAAAAATCAGCGCAATCACGAAGACGTTGTCCATCGACAGCGACTTCTCGATCATGAATCCCGTGTAATAAGCCATGCCGCTCTGCGCGCCCAGGTACCACCACACCCAGGCGCCGAACATCATCGCCACGCTGATGTAGCCCGCAGAGAGCAACAGGCTTTCGCGCACGCCGATCTCGTGATCGTCCTTGTGCAGCACGCCCAGGTCGAAAGCCAGCAGCGTGATCACGACGCCGATGAAGACGAGCCAGATCCAGGCCGGTTTGCCCAGGAAGTCGATCGCCAGAAAAGGGAGCACGGTGTCCATCTCAGGTCCTCAGAGGATGGCGGCGGCGACGGTGCCTACGCCGCACAGCCCGCCCGTTACGCCGAGCAGCGCCACATCGCGCGTCTCGTTGCCCAGACGCCAAGCCTGCGCAGTGACCCCGAGCATCGATGCTGTCATGATTGCCAGCAGAAGAACGTTCGTGTCCATGTGTTTTGAGGGTGAAGAGTAGATGGCGGATGTTCAGCGGCTCCTCGTTTCGAAGGAATCAGCGCTAGAGTGAGCCCGGATTCGGTTTTTCCGAAGTGAGGTTGCCATGCTCAATTTTCGCCACCTGTACTACTTCTGGGTCGTCACGAAAGAAGGCGGTTTCGCCCGGGCTGCCGAACGGCTCGACATGGCCGTGCAGACCATCAGCGCCCAGGTGCGCGAACTGGAGAAGACGCTGGGGCACCAGCTGCTCAAGCCCGCAGGCCGGGGCGTTGCGCTGACCGAGGCAGGCCACGCAGCTTTCGCGCGGGCCGAGGAGGTCTTCCAGATTGGCCAGGCGATCCCCGAGGAGGTGCGCGAGGCGGCCAGCGGCAAGCTGGCACGGTTGGCGGTCGGCTTCTCGGATGGCATCTCCAAACTGGCAGCGCACGCACTGCTCGAGCCGATACTGGCCACGCCCTCGCTGCGGTTGCTGTGCCACGAGGGCGAGTTCGAACAATTGCTGGCCGAACTGGCATTGCACCGCCTGGATCTGGTGCTGGCCGGCCAGGCCGCGCCGAACAATCCGAACCTGCGGCTGACCAGTGAGCGTTTGGTCCAGTCGCCGGTAGAGTGGTACGGACCCACGGCAATCGTCCGCACAGCCGAAGTGGCGGGGTTCCCTCAATCCCTGGACCGGTTGCCCGTGCTGCTGCCCACCGGCCACTCGGCGCTGCGGTTCAGACTCGATCGCTGGTTCGAAGCACAGGGTCTGCGGCCACGGATCGTGGGTGAGTTCGAAGACAGTGCCCTGCTGGCTGTCTTCGCGGCGCGTGGTCTCGGCGTATTCCCGGTAAGCCGGCTCGGCGCCTCAGACGTGGCGCTGATGCGAAGTCTGCGGCTGCTCGGCCGCTGCGAAGACGTGACGGAAGAGATTCACGCCATTCGTTCGCGCCGAGGGGAGCATCACCCCTTGGTGATGCAAATGCTGGCCAGAGCGCGAACTTGAGGTGTGCGCTCAGGCGACTGGCTGTGACGTCAGCGCGCCGTTGCCCGGTCACCGCTTGCATCGGGTTTTCCGACGTTGGCGTCAACGATTTGCTTCTTTCTCATAACGTCGATAGGCCCTAACTTCCGTCTGTCCCTCAACCGACGGAGAGCTGTGATGCAGGTTTTGTTCGAGTCCCGTGATCCGCAAGCCGACGAACTGCGGGACGTGGCGCAACGCCGTATGCGCTTCGTGTTTCGCCGCATCGACTGGCTGATGCCTAGGGCGACCGTGCAACTGTCCGATGTCAATGGCCCGCGCGGCGGCATCGACAAGCGCTGCCAGGTTGAGGTCAAGAGCGATGTCGCCGGCACCGTGGTGGTCGCTTCGGTAGCCCATGACTGGCGTACGGCCCTGGACAAAGCCTTGTCGCGGGCCTTGCGATTGCTGATGCGTCAGTGGCGCCGCGGAAACGACACCTGGCGGCTGCGCCAACGCGCCATCCCGCTGAGCCGCAGTGAACGGCAAACCTGATGAATGACCGGTTCAAGGAGAAGACCATGAAGTGCCCCACCTGCCCAGAATCCGCGTTGGTGATGACCGATCGCCAAGGTGTCGAGATCGACTATTGCCCCGCCTGTCGGGGCGTCTGGCTCGATCGCGGCGAACTCGACAAGCTGATCGAGCGCGCGGCCTCGGCGACGCCCGCCAGATCCGACGGATCGGGCCACGGGCGTCAGCCGGAGTTCGTCGACTCGGACTACCGGCAGGACCGACATCGGAACACTGGCCGGAAGAAGTCCTGGTTGAGCGACATCTTCGATTGACTCCCACCCCCTCACCCTTGGAGACGACAACATGCGCACCCTTCCGTGCAACAGCCCGCAGGCCGCAGCCCGCATCGTTGCGCTGGCCGTGCTGGCAGACCGGGACATTGGCAAGACCGAGCTCGACCTGCTTGATCGCCTGGCCGTTCACGAGCAACTGGGGCTTGACCGCCAGGCGTTTCATACGGTGCTCGACAACCTCTGCGAAGACCTCGTGTCGAGCGAGCAACTGCAATGGGCTGACGCCTGCCCGGTGGATGACCGCACGCTGGCCGGGTTGCTGGGCGAGATCGATGATCCCCTGCTGCGGCGAAAGCTGCTGCGCTTGTGCATCGAGATTGCCGAGATCGACGGCCACGTTGCCGAGGGCGAATCGATCGTGTTGACCGCTGCCGTCGAGCATTGGGGCTTGTACCGCGAGATGCTTCGGTCGCCGCACCGGGGGCCTGCTGGCAGGGACCACCACGTAGTGGGCGATTCGCGTTGACCGCCATCGGATTTGAAGCGACGGCCGCTGGCCGAATCAGGTATTTCAATCAAGGAGAAAGTCATGGATGTCTCGGAGATCTTCGGGTTGTTCGGCAACTTCAGCGTGCTTGTCGGGTTGCTGGCAGTCGTTGCCATCGCTCTCTACCTCGCGCCCATCCCGCTGTGGATCGCGGCCTGGGCCTCGGGGGCCTACGTGGGACTGATGACACTGATCGCCATGCGGCTGCGCCGCGTTCCGCCCGGCGTGATCGTGACGGCACGGATCAGCTCGGTCAAAGCGGGCATCGACATCTCCATCAATGACCTGGAGGCCCACTATCTGGCGGGCGGCAATGTCGTGCGGGTCGTCAACGCGATGATCTCGGCCGACAAGGCCAACATCCCGCTGCCGTTCAAGCGTGCCGCCGCCATCGACCTGGCCGGGCGCAATGTGCTCGAGGCGGTACAGATGTCGGTGTTGCCCAAGGTGATCGAGACGCCCAAGATCGCCGCGGTGGCGAAAGACGGCATCCAGCTCATCGTCGTCTCACGCGTCACGGTGCGCACCAACATCGACCGCCTGGTCGGCGGCGCCGGCGAGGAGACGATCATCGCGCGCGTCGGCGAGGGCATGGTCAGCACCATCGGCTCGGCGGTGTCACACAAAAGCGTGCTCGAGAACCCGGACCACATCTCCAAGCACATCCTGTCCAAGGGCCTGGACGCCGGCACGGCCTACGAGATCCTGTCCATCGACATCGCCGATGTCGATGTCGGCGCGAATATCGGCGCCAAACTGCAGATCGACCAGGCCAATGCCGACAAGCAGATCGCCCAGGCCAAGGCCGAAGAGCGCCGTGCAATGGCCGTGGCACTGGAGCAGGAGATGCGTGCCCGCGTCGTCGAGGCTGAGGCCGAGGTACCGCGCGCCATGGCCGAGGCCTTCCGCCAAGGCAC
>JBBQAH010000424.1:0-2384 GCA_038316145.1 Burkholderiales bacterium | reverse complement strand
AAAAAATTTATTTGTTTGTGTTATTATTTACTGAACTGTTTGTATCAGCAATCATGAATTGCAGATGTCGTTACGGAAACTTGCATGGACGAGGGCCAGATCGCCGCTGTGTCACGTGAAGTTCTGCAGGCTCTGGAATTTCTCCATAACAATCATGTGATCCATCGAGGTATGATACAAAATATTAGAATTTTTTCTTGTCGATTTTAGTTATGAAGTGCGAATATGTATGTCTTTTTAACTATACGCTCGTGCTTTGCAGATATCAAGTCCGATAACATCCTACTGGGCATGGATGGCTCCGTTAAACTGAGTTAGTTGGTCCACATTTGTAATATTCGTTTTAATCATTCTTCTGTTAACTGGGGACGGTTTTTGTTTGCAGCTGATTTCGGTTTCTGTGCTCAAATTTCCCAAGACAAAGACAAGCGAACCACCATGGTTGGCACCCCGTAAGTCAACCTCCTTTTTTCTCATGTTAAAGTTAGACGTTTATGTCGTTCTCACGAAATTATAAAATAAAAAACATAAGTACAGACGTGGTTATTGATGTTTTTTTTGTGTGTGCAGGTACTGGATGGCGCCTGAAGTGGTGAAACGTCAGGAATATAGTTTTAAAATTGATGTTTGGAGCTTGGGGATCATGGCGATTGAAATGATAGAAGGAGAAGTAAGCACGACAAAATGTGTTTCATCTCATCCATTTGATTGAATGGAGTTTCTTGTCTCTTTAGCCGCCTTATCTGAATGAGCATCCACTACGGGCCCTGTACCTCATTAACACTCACGGCCGACCGGAAATCAAAAATCGCGAAAAGTTGAGCCGTACATTCCAGGATTTCCTGGACAGCTGCTTGGAAGTGGACCCGACAAAACGACCCACCGCATCGGAGCTGTTAAAACATCCATTTATTAAGCTCTCCAAGCCCCTCGCCACGTTGACGCCGCTAATCCACGCTGCGAAGGAGGCCAGTCGCTAATTCCCATCAGTAGCGAATGACCGATAAACTAGGTACTGCTTTGTTTAAAAGTTTCTAACCGTGAACCACAAACAGACATTTTCTGTCCATTTTCATTTGATTCAGAGGCAAGCCAGTCCCTACGTGATATATTTTGTTTTCTGTTTTTTTTAACAATTTGTTAAAGTATAATTTTTTAATGAATATTTTTTATTATTTCATGTATTTCTGTATGTAATAATTCATTTTACGGCTGTCTTCTTTTTTTAATTTTTTTACATTTTTTATCTCTTTATAATATGCGTACTGTAACTCTATTTTCCAGGGGTGTTTTCGCAGATTCATACTAGTTGTTTACTGTACTCTGATGAAAATGTCAGAAACGTAGTAATGATTGTTTCCTCTGCTTTCCATAAAAAAAGAAACACACTGACAACGCGACGTATTTTAAAAAAACAGCTTCATCACGCTTGGATTATTGATACATAAACTATCACCTTGATGTATGTTCTATTCAGCCTTGACCATGCATACCTTGCGGCGTGGTTTCCTTCCATACCGCACCTTGTCCGCAACGCCCGTATAATTCCAGCGACCTGCAACGAAATGAATCTAACGGTAGGCAATTTTTTTCCGGCCGCACAATTGTACCGGGTTGTTTTTCACTCACAAAGTCGCACAGTATGCCCCGCATTAATAGTCCATAAATTAGACATGGTCATCTGCCGTTAGGTAACTTATGATGTCTAGCTTAACTAACTCGAGAATATTAAGTGTTGTTTTCTCCTCTAGTTGGAATGATTTTATAAGTCGGCCGAGTCTTAACTATTTTGCTTTTATCTACAGTGAAGAAGACGATTCCATGGCGCTATTCTTTTCAGTAAAATGTACTGGTCATCCCGTCTGCATCGGTCGGCTTATTATTATGGAGTAATAAGCTGCGCTTGCTGACTCTTCCATGAAACGGTACACATGCCGATAGAAGCCGATACAGGATATCATGTCGGATGCATCGTACTCATTCAACGATTCCTGCAGCCGATTCCAGTTGGCCTCTAGCGACATCGTGTCCAAGAGCCATCCGTTGCTATGGATTGAACGGGCAGGTATGGCTAATGACGTCATGATGTACAGTAACGAACGATGTTTATATACGAGGCAAGATGCTTAAGTCCGCCAGGCGATTTTAGTGGTATTTAGTCCGTCAGAGAGCAAGTGTTCTCTCAAAATATTTTGATTTTGATATCAGGGTGTTCCCCTCATTTTTCGGCATTTTATGGTGGAGTTTAAAATGAAAACAAGTCTTGCCGCGAATTTTAAAATGATAAAAACGAATAATCCGTAATTTTATTTAATTATTAATGTATTTAAATTCGTTTGAAAGTTTGTACCGGTTTAAATACCACCATAAAATGCCGAAAAATT
>JBBQAH010000307.1:0-2484 GCA_038316145.1 Burkholderiales bacterium | reverse complement strand
ATAGGCGGGGCAACTTATCGAAATGAACTACGGATAAACCTTTAATCGCGTCCCTACGCCTAGAAACGGTTTTCTCCCCTTTCCCTACTCGGTGAGGATAAGGGGGGCGGGGGGGATAGGGGATGTTTTTATAATTACATAGCGAAGGTTACTTAAACAATCCTTATTTATAAATCGCGCACGCACCGAAACCCAATGAACCAATCTCGGCTATCTTCTGGACGCACCCAAAACCGAATCGAATTGGCGATAGCATAATCTATATAGCTATACACCCCACTACGAAAAACCCGTCTGCTGGTCTCATCGCTTAAATCTTCGCGTCCATCGGTTGCATCATAGGGGTATGGGGCATAAATGCTACTGGTAAATTCCCATACATTGCCTGCCATATCCAATGCGCCCACCCAAGACGCGCCATCGGGGTATCTGCCCACATCAACGGGTTGCCCACGCCAATTTTTATCGAATAGCAGACGGTTAGCAAAAAATTCATCCCCCCATGGATACACCAAATTGCTGGGACCCGCCGCCACATATTCCCACTCGGCTTCGGTTGGCAATCTGCCCTCGCGTGAGGCACAAAAATCACGCGCCTCTGTCCATAATAAATTGGTGTGGGGCATATTTTCGCCCCCAAACGCGCCATCACTGCCATATTGTCCGTTGGTAATTTCGGTGCGGTCTATCCAGAAGGGTGCATCGAAACAAATTTCGTGTTCTGGTAATTCATCACGCCTGCCATACGTGCTTCCCATCATAAAACAGCCATTGGGGACAAGCACCATCTCATAATCGTCTATGATTTGGGTGACAGGTGTCCATGCGCTATTTTCTGTTATAGGGGTAATTTCTGGCAGGGGGGTAGGGTCTGATGTGGTTTGGTTGGTGGTAATATTGGTTGTGATGGCATTAGTCTCGCCACCGCACGCCGAGAGGATAACCAGCAATAATGCAAAGGTATACATCCAGAGGGGATTTTTCATAACACATGCTCCTTTGAGAATAGGCGACATATCTGATATGTCGTCATTACAACCATCATAAGGTTGCGGAGACACGATTATCGTGTCTATATTGATTTGTCCTTTAATTCTAGCATTTTCATAGCCGTTTTTTCAGGTTAAAATTTTCACAATCTGTTTTTGATGAGAGGTGGTAACATGCGAATCAAAATAATACTCGTTTTGTTGATGATACCGTTATTGACGGTGATGAGTTTTGCCCAACCGAACACCCCCAATGGTGATGATTATCAATGGGAATTGGTCGTTGGCGGGTTTGATAACCCCATTCAGGTGGTTCATGCAGGTGATAGTAGCAATCGGCTATTTGTGGTGGAGCAATTAGGGTTTGTGTTGGTGGTCGAAAATGGGGCATATCTGCCAGAGCCATTTTTAGATATATCGGAATTGCTCACGTATGAGGTGATTCGCGGTGGGTATACAGAACGGGGCATGATTGGCATGGTGTTTCATCCCAATTATGCCGAAAATGGTTATTTTTATGTGAATTATGTCAATCGTGATGAAGATGTGGTGGTCGTGCGCTATCAAGTGAGCGCCGATAACCCCAACCGCGCAAATCCCAATAGTGCCTTACAAATCATCAATGTTGGGCAACCCTTCCCCAACCACAACGGTGGCTCGATGGAATTTAGCCCCATAGATGGTTATTTATACATCTCTGTAGGTGATGGTGGGGCGGCAGGCGACCCGTTCTCGAATGGGCAACGGACTGATACCCTGCTAGGAAAAATTTTGCGTATTGATGTGAATACCGAGCCATACGCCGTGCCTGCGGATAATCCGTTTGCGGAGGATGATGATTTTTCGCCAGAAATTTGGGCATGGGGGTTGCGGAATGTGTGGCGGATGAGCTTTGACCGCGCCACAGGCGATTTATACATGGCAGATGTGGGTCAAGAAAAAGTGGAAGAAGTGAATATGCAACCTGCCACCAGCACAGGGGGCGAAAATTATGGCTGGAACGCGCTAGAAGGCAGTGAACGGTATAACCCCAATACCGCGATTCCAGAGCCGAATGTTTTGCCTGTGGCGGAATATGGGCATGACGATGGCTGTTCGATTACAGGCGGAAATGTGTATCGTGGCACAGAACTTCCTGAATTGGACGGCATCTATTTTTATGGGGACTATTGCAATGGGCGCACATGGTCGTTGTATTTTGATGACGCATCGGGCGAATGGGTGTCTGCCCCATTTATCGAAACAGGCAAACAAATTGTGTCGTTTGGAGAAGATGAAGCGGGTGAAATTTACCTTGTAGATTATAAAGGTGATATTTATCGGTTAGCACACAAGTAATTCTTGTGGGATAAAATCGTAAGGGCTTGCCATGGCAAGCCCTCTATGATTGGCAAAATAGCCAAATTTATTTCACCTCAAATACCATTTTCCCCTTTTTGCGTTCCAACGGATTGAGGATGAATACCCCATGCCCCTCAACCCCTTTTTCCATCAA
>JBBQAH010000237.1:0-2441 GCA_038316145.1 Burkholderiales bacterium | reverse complement strand
GTGCCCTCAAGAACATCTGGGACACCGCCGACCGCCACAAGATCACGCTGCGCACCGCCACCTTCGCGGTGGCTTGCGAGCGCATCCTGTCGGCGCGGCAGGAGCGCGGGCTGTATCCCTGAAGGGCGGCAAACGGCTCGTTGCGGTCGTTCGATTGATCGGAATGCCGCCGTTCGACGGGTGCGCCGAATGGCAACCAAGGCCGTCGGGCAACCGGCTCCCTCCATGTCCCCCGGCGCCGGCCTTACGTCCGACGCCTCCTCCTTTACTTACGGGATCCGGTCACCCAACGCCCTTGGCCGCCGCCACCGTTGCCGCGTGCGTTGGCTTGAAAAGCCGGCACGCGATGCGGGTGGAGTAGCGCCGGGTCGGGCTGGCGTGTCCCGCGCAGGTAAAGAAGGGAGGGCCGGCGCTTTTCCGGCCCGGAATGACACGGAGCGGGGCACGCCAGCCCGGCGCGGCGCGGTCGTGCAACACCCACGAACGGCCGGTTACGGGCCAAAAAACGAAAGGCAGCTCAGAGCCGTTTGCCGCCCACCACCACCACCAACCATCAAGCCGCATCAACTCAGCGTACGGGTATCGATCCACTCCACCCGCCCGGTGCGCCGGCGGGCTTCGTTCATCATGTGCTTGGTGCCGCCGGGGCCATCGGCGCCGGCGCCGTTCCACAGGCCAATGAAGCGAAGCCGTTCGGGTCCGGACACGAGCGCTGTGTTGAGCAACCAGCGGTTGCAGCGCTCGAACAGGTTCTGCCCCTTGGGGCCCGGGCCCAGTTCGTCCGGCATGATGCGCGGCGCGTCGGCCAGGTTGGCCTTGACGGAGAACCACCGGTCGCGCCAACCGGCGCCGTTGGCGCTGGGCAGGATCGACGCCTCGATGAAAGCCGGCTCGTCCATCGGCAGCAACACCTGGCAGCGCACGCCACGGGCGGCACAGGCTTCGAGAAACAGGATGTCGCCGCCGGCCGCGGCCTGGCACAGCGCCATGTCGGTAGGGCCGGCGTCCAGTGATGCCAATGTGGCCGCGATGCGCGCCGCCGCCGCAGCCTCCATGGACAACGGAAACCGCGGCGGGTTGCGGTCGGGCGGGTCTATCCGGTGGCCCGAAAAAAGCAGCACGTGGCGGGGGTCGAACGGCGCTGCCAGCCGGGCGATCTCGCGCTCGACGATGGCCAGTGCAACCGCTGTTTCCACCGGCCGGAACCCCAGATCGCCCAGCAGCAGCAAGGTCTGGCGTGACGAGTCCAGCGCAAACCAGTCGCCCTGCGCTGCGGCCACTGCCACACGCCAGCGCTTTTGAATGGTCGTGCTGTCTTCACTGAGCAGGCTCCATTCGGCCAGCGTGGCGCGCGCCCAGTAGTCCCTTGAATCACGCGCCAGCGCCGCAGCCACCGACCAGCGCACGCCGCCGCGCAGCGCCTCGGTATCGGCCACGTTATCGACGTAGCCGGATATTTCGGCCAGATGGGCGCGCAACACCGTCAGGGTCAGGGCGTTGATGCCGGCGTAGAAATGACGGGGATCGGCCTCGAAGCCCTGGCGGTAGGGCGCGATCGCCTCGGCCAGCAGCGCGTCCTCGCCGGCGGCGGCGGCCTGCAGCACCGCAGGCTCCACCACGCTGCCGACACCGCCGCGCGGCCGCCAGCGGGCAGTCCAGGCGTCTTTTTCAACCCGACCGGCCAGCGCACGCAATTCGGCGTCTTGGGTGGCGTCGCGCACCAGCGCCTGCACGCCGGTGCGGGCCTCGGCAAAACGGTTCAGGCGCCCCAGGCAGACGGTCTGCTTCTGGCGACTGGCGATGTCTTCCGGGTCGATCAACAGCGCCTTGTTGAACTGCTCCAGCGCCAGCGCCGGCTGGCGCAGCTTGAGCAGGCAGTTGCCGGCCATGCGTCGCGCCTCCAGCGCCAGCGCTCGGGTGGGTGTCTCGTCAGCCAGCGTCAGGATGTCGCCTGGCCGGTTGCTCTGGCGCGCCACCTCCATGCGGTCTGACCAAGTGTCGTAGGCGCCGCGAAACTCGTTGTCGCCGGCCAGCAGCAGGCGCTTCCACTGAGGTTGCTCCAGGTGCGGCAGCAGTTGGTAGACCGGGCTGACCCGGCGTCGGGTCGAGGCCGCCAGCGTTTCGGTCGCCATCGCCGCCAGCGCCGCAATGGTGGCCGGCAGGCTGGCGGGATCGGGCACACCGTCGGCGGTCAGCGCGTAGTGCAGCTTGCGGTCGGTGTAGACATCAAAGACCGGCAGCGGGTTGAAGCCTGGCAATACGCCGACCACCAGCACCACGCCGCGCGACCGCAAAGCGTGCCGCACGCCCAGTTCGTACCAGACGTTGGGGTTGGCCGAGGTCAGGTCGGCCAGCACCAGATCGGCCGCCAGCAACTCCTGGAACATGTCGACCCGGATATCGCCGGCGCGCTGCTCTTCATCGGCACGGAACACCTCGAA
>JBBQAH010000392.1:0-3698 GCA_038316145.1 Burkholderiales bacterium | reverse complement strand
TAAATAGTTACAACTTTCTCCCAACTAGCTTTCTGAAAGGCATTACCATCCCTAATGCATGAAAACAATAACTGGATGTTTATCATTCACACGAGGTCCAACCTGTGACAGGTTAAACTTTGTCCAAAAAGGAACTACGCACCCGGTACAGTACATTAGTAACTGGGTATCTGATTTATCAGAATTGGGTTGTGTTAGTTTGGTCACGCCAAAAAACGTCAATCATAATAAGGAATTTATGGGGAAAAAGTTTCCGAATTGGGGGTAAAATTTGTAAGTATTACATACGGTACAGCTAGCTGTTCATTGGAATGGGACTGATCCGACTGAAGTTTCACCCCGATATATGCATTATGGCTACTGTGCAAGCTAAACGCCCTTAGAAAGAGCGCAATGGAGGCCGGAGTGCAGCCCGTTTTTTCCATATATAAGTTTGTCTTTTTTGCGGCAGTGTGCCGTGTCTGTCTTGATTTTGCAACGGTGACTACCTGCGTGTCATTTTACGGTGTCGATCTATCTTCACCTTTTTATCGGACTACCCGTCTACCTAGATCGTCTCCTAACTACCTTTGACCTTTAGTCGACTTCACATAGTGCATGTGTACCTGTAGTATGTCTTGCTTTGTGTTTTATAAGTTTAACTGAACTGCTTCAAAAATGTATGTTCCGCATATTTGTGTGTCTACCATCTTGTTTAACCTTCCTAAATGGTCTTTAGCTTTTGTCTTATTGCATGTCTACCTTTGCGCGTTTCCTCCCGTCGATTCCCATCTCTATCTTAACTGTTCATCAGAAAAGTGTCCCAGGATGAGTTTCCGGGCAAGGTGACGTTTTGGGTACTACCGGTGGGTCACTACGACTAAAGTCGTTTTTTATTGGGATGGACCAGGAAAAAACGGTTTCAAACGGTCTTTTGCTGGCCGGATAGAAAAAACAGCAAGTCCAAAAAGAGATAAGGCAAAGAATCCCGACTAATTGGCATCCACTTTCTCTCCCATACTCATGAGAGTTGATCGGGGAACCCAGCGGGTCCCCCCTAAAGTAGACCACAATTGAAAGCCCTTAGCATAACCTCAGACTGCGACAGACGATATCCGACACGGTGCAGCAAGTTTGTCCTGATAAGTGCCTGATCATGAGTAGTACCACGTGATTATGGTATTTAAGTTCCGGTCTCCCTCCTGTTTTCCCCCTTGCAACAGCAACATACAGTATTACAGCAGACGTCACGGAAAAAAACAGGGGAAAATGTAAGACCTTAAAAGGGCAAAAGAAGATGGGTGGGAATAACAGCCGCCGCCGCACCATTCGTCTGGATTATGAATGCGTCGTTGCCTACTGTCTAACTGTTCGGTAGATGGCGGTATCTCTCTGATAGCCAACTGAGGAGATGCATCAGGCAAATGCCAAGTACTTTTATATAAATCAATCTGCCAGACACAATACTGTATATACGGTAATCCCAGTTTATAAAATACGCTAAACAAAGATGTTTAACGAACTTTGTTGAATGCCGGATTAAACTGTCCCAGTTTAAAAATTTCGGTTTAATTTGTCTTGACGTGACGCACACTGCAGCTGTTCTGGTAGACAAGTTGTCCTTCAAACAATTTAAACAGGTAATTAATGGTTGAACAATAAGTGGCGGAATAAAATATACCTCTAATATTGACGCTATGTCTTTCTGTACGAATTATCTGACGTTACGTATGTCTGCTTGAACGCACTGTTATATATGCCTGGATAAAATTGACTGAAGAAGCCATGCCTTACTGGTTAAAAAGTCTGGAAAAAACGTTATGTCTAAATAAATTGTTTGAAGAAAATATGTCTGAAAGAATACAAGATCTGAATACAAGGTACGTGTAACTGGCTTAAAATTGTCTGAAGAAAGACATATCTACCTTCTCAGATGGATGAATTGTCTGAAAAAAGACTTGTCTAGGACCTACAGATACTGTACAGTGTAGGCGTTGACTTCCAGACAGAGGAGCTAGTTGTAATCAAAAAAGTGAAAAATGCATTTTGTCAGGAAATAAAAGTAATTAATTTCCGATGGACCGTGCCACCACCAGCGCACTGGAGGCCCTAGCTGTCTCGCTAGTCGCGGTTCTGTTTCCGGCATCCAAATTTGTCAGGATAAATAGTTGCGGACGTCTGCCGCGAAGCAACATGGGAAAAAAACTTGACATTGCGCAGTGGGCCTGGCCTCCCCTGTCGTGAATTTTATATCGCTGAGTGAGTTGCGTGTGAACTGGAAGGGGTTTTGTAATTGTGTCGCGGTGGGAACTAGCTTGAGAAGAGAGCCAACAATGACACTGGGGAATTATGTCTTGAGAATGTCACGGGTAATGGTCCCTTACTATATGCTAATTCAGACATGTAGGTTCTTTAGTCGGTTTCCTTTGAGAATCAAGTGTAAGAATGCCAAGGTATGGTAACTTCTAGCCAAAGGTAAACTCCGAAGGTACTGTGCGTAATTATCATTCCCAGAGTTTAACATTTCTACGGTTATACCTCATGTTACAGTAATGGCTTAATAGAAGAATTGTTGTATAATCGCGATTGCTGAATACCTAAAAATTGTAATGGTAATGTTGCGATATTCGTGAATTTACTGTACTCTAGTTGATCTTTTGTGTAATGATTGCATGGATATTTGACGTTGTAATAACGATGCATGTTGTAAATGTAACATCGAAGTTTCTGTAACTAGGTAAACTAATTACTCAGGATGTACAGTGCAGTACAGTTTCTTTATGTTGTATTTGAATCTAACAGCAACCGCGAACAGGTAAATCGCAATGATGATAATTATCTTCCATTATTTAAATTGATTATAATAGGACAGAACACCGTCTGCGAGTTACGATTGCGTTATACGACTATTACAATTGTACTGACATGAAGATTGAGTTGATATTCCATTCAGGGTCGTTTGTTTCAAGTCTGGTGATGTACCAGTGAATAATAGAGGGTTCGTTATACTGTGGCGTTATCTGTTTTCTTCAACATGGCATAAATTGCATTGTTTTCTATCGCATGAATATCTATAATGCATTATACATGCATTGTGTATGAATAAAACGAGACAACAAGTATTAATCAACTCGAAGATTCACATAGTTATAGGTTGTAATATGTTCCAGTAAGGCTGCATTAATTACCCACTAAGAAACTTTACATTACAATGTATTATTGTAAATGCAAAAAATTTATAGTTAAGTACAATACAATCTACGATATAGCAGTGCTGCGATGGTTGTAGTACACGGACTGGCACCAAATTCCGGACAGCGTGTTTTGACTCCCAATTCCAGACATTTTTTATGCCTGCTTCTTCATTTCTGATCCGATTTAGCCCACACTGGCCTTAATCGAACGAGAATAATTACATACAAATTCAAAAATCAAGAAAGGTATTGTTTATGAAATTTAAATGTCTACGAACGCAAAAAGTCCATCTCAAATATCCGCCACCCGTTTGTTTTTTGTTTTTGAGACGAACAATTTCATCATTCTGAAGTTGAAAACTCGCACTTTTTGGGATTCTGCTATTTCTTCCAATTCTTATCATTGGATTTATCTGAGTTTGGGTTGAATCAGTTGAGAAGTGAAGCAGTTATTCATGTCCGGAATTGTGAGTCAAAACACGCTGTCCGGAATTGGGTGCCAATTCTTGTACAGGCTTTCGTAGG
>JBBQAH010000581.1:0-6721 GCA_038316145.1 Burkholderiales bacterium | reverse complement strand
GGCCTATACTCTAGAAACCTTAGTTTTCATTAGTATATTATACTGGAAAGCATATGTATCAGAAAAACTCACGCGATGTGGTTGGCGGTCCTGCAGGGTTTGGCCGCTCACCGTCTCCGTAATGCTTGTAATGGTTGTTGTAATGGGTTTGCAGGCATCATTCGTGTTCTTTCGTCCCGGCTCTGGCCGGCTGCGCAGCTGTACAAGGCGTGCACAACGAAGCTGGTGCCCAAAGCTTAAGAGAGGGCGTTGAGACTGCATGCTGCCACAGTAATTGTAGTCGTCGTGGCAGCACGTTTGTGTCCCTGCTTCCTGGTCCTTCAATGCAGCCGAATTGGGCGGGCTATCCTTTTCATCGGCCGACGCGACTGCGGACCCCCGGATGCCAAACATGAGAAAAAAGAGCGGGAAAACGATCCGCATGGTAAATTATATTATGGCCTCGAAAAAGGTATTGAAAACGGGATTGACCGAAGAACCTCGTAATTTCCGTGCAAGTTCGCTGTAGAAAAGCAAGGCGAGCCCAATCTTTACCGACATAAGTCGGACGATCTTTCTTTGATCTGAGGTTATATATTCTTCTCTAATATGTCTCTTGCAGCAAATTATCGCGCACAAAATCGGCATTTACCAAATTTTGCAATGTTATCGCCCGAGGCGATCTGAATTCGACCACCTCATTACGGTAACATCGAATTCCCAAAGGTCAAGGGTGAACAAATTATTTGATGACTAGTAAGGGCCAGTTGTCTTGAGTCAATTTTCAGCACCTGTATCAGGTGTCCATTGGGAAGCTTCCTAAGCATACATTAATTCAACATTACGAGATACTGATACTGCGATCTACTGAAATTTAACCGTTTATCAGTGCATTTTTATTCATTCGTCTCATTCGCGGCGGTCTTCGGGTGAATATGTCGAAGAATGCATAGTTGTGTTCGCGGCGAATGCATGAGACCATAATGTGCGGGTAGATGGACTAAACTAAACTTCGCCTACACAAGCAAGTGTACAAGGCTTGCGTCCTGGGACGGCCACCCGTGGAACAAATGGCCACCCCACGTGACTCTTCTGCAGACAGGGTCACGTGGGGTGGCTATTTGTCCCACGGGTGGCCCTCCCAAGTCTCAAGCCTCGTACGGAAGTGTACGGATTCATTTTTAGTCTTAATTAATCTTTAATGGCATGCATGCCGTGCTTCAAACAAGGGGCCTCCCAGTGCTTTTAATGATGTACAGAAGCCGGGGTAACGTTAGGAAAAAAACCAAATGCATATATGATGATAAGATAAAAAGAAACAAACGATGATATAATGTTAATGGAGTGGCCACATTAATTCGTTTTTGAGATATCACATTCAGATTGACCTGAAACTTTTTATGCAAAAATATACCATATACCGGCACTGGCAGGAACTGTAAAGTTATTCGGTTACCGGTTAAAGTTTCTAATATGTCGAAAAATTGCGCAAGGAAATCATTTGCAATTGTATTATGCCGACGATTGATTGATCACATCCATGTCCGCGACATCCTCCGAGAGCGGAAAGGCCTAATTCAGCGAAACCGCGGAATTGGCTTTTTGTCACTTTACCGACTTCTCGGGGGCTGGTCCTTTTTTTGGCACGGGCACTTGACACCTCCACGGCCTCTTTGGGTTTGCGGAATTCCTCGAGACGCGAATAGAGTGTTTGAAACGCTTTTCGCGCGGTGTTCACGTTGGCAAACAACCCGCGCCAATACTAGTACTTCTGCTTCTGGCAGAAGCCAGAAACGCCCGACTTTAATTCCAAACTCGGTTGTGATTCGATTCTGGCGCAAGAGGGCATCTGGCCAGATCACGAAATTGAAGTAGTAATTGGCCGCTAAACTAAACTTATATCATGCGTACTGTATGATACCTACATCAAGTAAAGAAATGCTCCACAATTAAAGAACCACGAACCAACATGAAAGCCGTTTGCCCAACTGAAAACCAAAATCCTAATTGTAACTTGACAATGTTTGAAAAACAGCAAAGAAGAGTAGCCAAACGTCAATTTCCCCCAGCGACGAAACATAAAAGAAAGCATATAATCGGTCAAGCTACTGCACTTCGCGGTGACAAACGGGGACTTGTTCGGGTTGGCGCTTTCCTTTCTCTGACTAGCACAATCTTCCTCCTTTCCACCGCCTTCTCTTGGGCAGATCGTGAGTCCGGTTCGGCGTTCTTCACAGTATGCGCTGAGTAGGCCGGTGGCCTGGCATGTTTACCCTGGAAGGGAAAAATAACATTTTCGTCAATAGAAGATTGGCTTGCCACACTGTTGGATAACTCTAATTTACCGACTTGAAGATCAAGCCAGAACTAAAATGCTACATGAGTGGTGCACACCTTGACTGATTTTGTCTCGTTCGATGCTAACCGTGCAGATTCCTTGCCAAAAACAGGTCGCACTTTCTCCTCGGCGGGAGAGCCAACTTCTTCAGACTCTGATGAGAACATCTCACCGACGACGACCGGTTTGGCGAGCATCTGTTTCTTCCTCGGGGCAGCTAAATCATTATGCTCCTTCTCCGGTACGTAAGTGCGCTTCCGTGAAGTTCCGGTTCGCCCGGTGCTGTTTCGACGATTCGAGACGACAGGTGGCGCCACCATCACTTCAACGTTCTGCTCCGCCACATTCAGCAAACCAATAAAGCGGGGAATCGACTTTACTGGATCGGACTGAAGCAACTGGACCAGATGGGCCATCGAGCTCGCGAGGTCCAAACATAGTCTGCACAAAAACACAATGAGATAAAACAATGATTACCATTGACCTCTGCCTCTCTTAATTTTTGCCCACTTACGCCGAAGTAGCTGGCCTGCTTTCAGAAATTTTGTAGTCCTCATGGGACAGGAAGTGAACACTGCCTTCCGTTTGAGATTCACAATCCCTAAAACAGACCGGTACAATATAAACGATAATCATGACTATGCTCAGACTACACTTCGCCTGATGAACGACAGTCGACAGCCATAACAATGGCTGAATCACTCAATCAATCAATCAATCAATCAATGAATCGATGAATCAATGAATCAATGGATCAATGAATCAATGAATCAATGGATGATTGAATGAATGAATGAATGAATGAATGAATGAATCAATCAATTAATCAATGAATCAATCGATCGATCAATCAAACCATCCATCCATGAAACAAACAAGCAAGCAATTAATCAAACTATCAATCACAGTTTGACGGTATGTTTCCTGCCGGCTGAATCCATATTTGTAGAAAAATCATGGAATTCACCAGAGATTTATTATAAAAACAAAAGTTGACAGAACCATCAAATATAAGATGGATGCAGCAAATACTGCGAAAAGTGGCAATTTTGAAAAATTACGATTCTTTCATACGCTTACTTCATCCGGTGCGATTTCTCGATAGTAACGCCCGACTGATCTACTGCTTCGGAATCCGATGCGATTTTCACAGTTTCCGATGCAGCGGTATTCCTAAAGAAATGTTGTGTGTGAAAGGTAGACAACGTCGAAAAATCAGACAAGTTTTTCATCTAAGCAATCAATCAATCAATCTATCGATTAATAAATCTAACGTTTGGCGACAAACACCGCGCTATAAATGGATTTGACTGTATCAATATTTTCGAAGAGTTCTTACTGTCTAATGTTTGATGCGTTGTGGGAAATGCTTTCCACTTCAACTGCCGCTGTATCCCGTCGGGCTTGAGCTCTTTCCGCACGTTCTCTGCAAGAAACGCAGCAATGTAAAGTGAAAATGATATCACAGAGCCACACTCAGTGCAATCAATCAATCAACCGAAGGACAACACACGCCAACTCACTTTGCAAGATGCCTTTCTGCTTCTTCTTTGTAAAACTCATCCAAACGTTCATGGCCTTCCTCTGTGAGATGCTGCTCCATGACAGCCATTTTCTTCACATAATGCGTGAAACAATTACGATCCAGCTCCGCCAACATTTTTAAATCGATGATGGTTGCACAGGCCTGTTGTAGCTGTTCCGTCAGCTTCGCAATCTCGGCGTCCTTCTTTCCCATCACGTCCAGGGTGCTCTTGCGTAGATCCGACAGGATACTCCGCTGTTGTAATGACGGAAAAACATCCTCGAGGTTGTCCATTTTGGAAAAAGTAGAAGCGAAATTAAGTCTGACCGGAAAAAAACAGAAACTCAAGGACGCGCTGATTGCTTCGAATAAATCCCGACTACCAGACTACAGCGCTATACAATTACGGTACGAGGCTTGAGACTTGGGACGGCCACCCGCAAAAGAAGATTAACCATATGGTTAATCTTCTTTGGGCCACCCGTGGGACAAATGGCCACCCCACGTGACCCTGTCTGAAGAAGAGAGTCATGTGGGGTGTCCCACGGGTGCGTACCGGGACGACGCCCAGCGCTACTTTCGGCTCGCGCGAGCCGTGCTTGGCAACGAGGAGCAGGCGTGGGATGCCGTACAGGATGCGTTCACCCAGGCGCTCCGCAAGCGCGCCACCTACCGCGGCGAAGCACCCATCGAGGCGTGGCTCTGGCAGATCGTGCTGAACGAAGCGCGCCAGCGGACGCACGACAGGTCGATTGGCATGCCGCTGGACGGGGATCAGCCATCATTGGAAGGCGTCGACCGCGGAAACGACGAGCTTCGATCTGCCTTCGCCCGCCTCACCGAACGCCAGCGACTCGTGCTCTTTCTCAGGTACTACGCCGACCTCGACTACGGACAGATCAGCGACGTCCTCGGTATCGCGACCGGAACCATCGGGCCGACGCTCGCCCAGGCCCAGTTGCGCCTCCGGACGATTCTCGGAGAGGAACGATGAACGAACTCGATGCCTTCACTCGCCGCGCTCTAGACGCCCTCTCTCCGCCGGCATTGCAAGCGCCCGACTGGGCTGACGTGCTCTCCCGCGCGGCCGAGAACGGATACAGAGCCGACGCTGCACTTCGGATTCCCCGCCGTCTTCAGGGTCGACGGCGCCTCGCGCTGACGATTGCGGCAGTTCTCGTCATCGCTGCCATCCTTCTCGCGACTCCCGCCTTAGGGCTGCGGAGCAAGCTCGTGAGCATCTTCTCGGACGCCGAGCCAGCGCCGGTGAGGATCGTGAAGGAATTTCAGAGCTTCGGCCTAGGCCATCTGCAAGGAGGCCACAACGTGAAGTTCCGGCAGGCACGGCGCATCACCGAGGTCCCGCTCGGCGACGGGAGAAAGGCCGTCCTCTACGCGGCCCCGCAGAAAGGCGGCGGATACTGCACGACGGTCGAGACCCAGCGCTCTGGCAAGAAGCCGGGACCGAGAAGCGGGAGCTGTGTTCATCCCGACCCGAGCCAACCGCTTCTGATAGGTGTCTCGATGGGAGCCAGTTCGAGCGATGGGAGCGTCTTGCGAGGCCCCGTCATTGTCGACGGATCGGTGTTTCTGCCCGATGCGGCTGCGATCGAGATCCAGTATCAGGACGGCACGTCGAGCAGAGCGCCGGTGATCTGGGTCTCGGAGCCGATAGGTGCAGGTCTTTTCGTTGCACCGATTCTCGGGCAACACTGGCAGCGAGGGCACCTGCCGACGACCATGGTCGTTCTCGACAGCGAAGGCCACGAGCTGACCCGTGACGAGAGCTCGCTCCGAAGCTCGTTCAGCCCCACCGCGAACCGAAGCTGCATGCTCGGGCAGCGTCTCGTCCCGTGCGACGCGATCCTTTCGAAGCGCCGTGAGCTCGTCTCGATCACGATGCAGAACGGGGTCGGGGCGGCGATCTGGGTCGCGCCATCAGCGGACGGCGCGGTGTGCTTCTGGCAGACGACCGGAGACCGCGGCGGCGGTGGAGGATTCGGCTGCACGCCCGCCGATAACCCCGTGCCGCGCAACGCGCTGTACGCCGGCGTCCAGTCCTCGATGGGCAAGGGCAGGGACCGCTTCTCGCTCTACTGGGGACAGGTGGGGGACAACATCGCCGCGGTCGAGCTGCGCTTCCAGAACGGCGACCGGCAGCTGGTGCAGGCCGTCGAAGGCTTCGTCCTTACCGAGATCCTGCCCAAGCACTACGCCCGGGGGCATCGCCTCGAGGAGGTCGTCGGGCTCGACACCGTCGGGCAAGCCGCGTCTCGCAAGTCGGTCGCAACGAGGACGGCGGGGATCTATCCCTGCGACCAGGAAATCGTGCTCGGCACGCTCGTCGACGGAGAGAAGGTGACAGCCTGCCCGTAGCCGGGAACAAACCGCGAAAGGGCTGGAGTCGAACCTCGGCGAGGAGTACAGTCCGAAGCCAACAGAGGACGAAGGAGGGGGACGATGCGCAGGTTGCTCCTACTTCGCTGCACTGATCGTTGCGGTGGCAGCCCTCCTCGCTCCGACCGCCTCGGCCGGCTTCGGGTCGGTTGGCGTCACCGTGAGCCCGAGCGGGACCGGGAGTGGCAGCGTCACCGGGCCGGGGATCAGCTGCTCCTACACGGGTGGCGTCACATCCGGCGACTGCTCCGAGGTCATCCCGTCAGGGTTCAGCATCACGCTGACTGCGACGCCCGGCGCAACCTCAGCGATCACGGGCCTGTCCGGGTGCCCGGGTGTGGTCTTCGCGAGCGGCGGCGGCGCCGCGTGCCGCTTCCTGACCACTCCGAGCTTGCCGGACGTCAACCTCGGCGTCACCTTCTCCTTCGCGCCGTTCACGCTGTCCGTCACGACGGACGGCACCGGTGGGGGAACGGGCGGCA
>JBBQAH010000535.1:0-1968 GCA_038316145.1 Burkholderiales bacterium | reverse complement strand
TGCCGATGTTCTCCCCAATACTGACCGGTGTCCCGCGGCGCGTGCGACCCGGCGTGTGCGACCAGGATACCGACACGGCAAATGGCATCGGCACGACCGTGAGGGAATCCGGCAATAGCTCGGCGACCCCGCGGAACGTCGCCCGGACCGCATAGCGGCCGACGGGCAGGTTCTCCCACACGTGGTAGCCCTCAGGCCCCCTCGGCACCAACGTCACCGTCGTCGGCCCCTCGAGGATGACCGTCGGCACCCCACCCCCCGCGAGCCGTGCCACCCCGCCACTGGCCGTCCCGGGGCGGAGCGGCAGACTGTCCGTGGTGGTGGCCACCATCCGGGCCGGCATGTTGCCCACCAGCGTGGCGCCGGGTTCGATACCGGTGACAATCACCGGCACCGTGACCGAGAGCGTATCCAGCGTGAGCGTGAGGGTGGTGCGGCCGGCCCGCACAAAGGTGACGTCGAAGACGTTGCCGATCAGCCGGTCCACCACCGCGATCGTCGTGTCCGCCATCCGCGCGGTGGGGAAGCTGCTGACGGGGACGTCTTGGCCGTCCCGGCGCACCGCCGTGGAGACCCGCGCCGACACCGACGCGCCGAGCCAGACGCCGCGGATGCTATCAACCACCCCCTCCGTGCTGTCCAGCACGGTGAACACGAGCGGCGGGACCGCGGGCGGTGGGCCGGGGGGATCGGGCGGCGCGGGCGGTGTGGGGGCCGCGGGCGTGCCGTCGCAGGCCGCGGCCGCCAGGAGGGCCGCGAGGGCCAGGATCGGCCGACGCGACACCTGCCGTGCCGGTGGTCCGCTGTTCGCTCTACGGTGCATCATCATGGGGTGTCTTCTCCGGTGCGTGGTGCGACCCGCCGCTCGATCAGCGGGCGTCGCGAAGCATAGGGTGGGGGCACGCCTGGCGCGACCCCCGGTGGATGGGCGGGGTCGCACTGGCACGCCTCGGTGCCGGTCGCCGTCGCCTCCAATTCATAGTACGTCCGCCGGCCCGCCGCCGTGGCAACGCAGTCACCGCGCGGTCGCCGCGGGGGTGGCCGTCGGCTGCCGCGGGCCTGGGGTGGGCCGTGTCGCCGACGTCGCCGGCACGAAACACTCCCGCCGGGCGGGCGGCTGTGCCTTCATACAAGAGATCTCGTGTGCTTGGGGACTGACTGCTTTCTTCTGGAGGATTCAATGGCCTGTGCGTATTCTGTGCTGGGGGTGTGCATCCACCCCACGTGTTGCCCGTGCACCGCGGGCGCCTGCGCCACCTGCACCTGTGGGGCCGCGGCATCCCCCGCCAGCGACAGCCGCCCGACCTAACGGACCGGGCGCTGCGCGTGGCCTCGCCCCCCGGTTGCCCTGGCAATCGAGGGGCGCGGTCGTAGGCGGGACGCGTGTGAGCGGGGGCCGTTAGGCGCGCCGGACCCAGGACGCCAAATCCAGCGCCAACTGCTCGATCGGGGCGCGGTACCGAACACCGCCCGCCGCCTCGGCGGCCGATGGCATCCCGTCGACGACGCACGACGCCTGATCTTGGGCCGCCGTCCACGCGCCACCCTGCCGCAGGCGCGCCATGCCGGCCGCGCCGTCGCGCCCCATGCCGGTGAGGACCACCGCCGCGACCTGAAGCGCGCGTCCGGCCCGAGTCATCCCGTTGGCCGCGCTCTCGAAGCGGGAGAGCTGCCAGCGGATAGTGCAGGTCTAAGCGAAAACCGCGCAGGCCCCATCGGGAATTTCGGTTGTTTCTCGACCGGCCGCATTTAGACGCGACGCCGCCCCCAGCGCGGGGTGCAAGGATGGCACGGGTCCCCTGTGGACTATCATGCGCAGGACAGCGCGGTGTCACCACCCACGACTGCACGCTGCCTCGCGCTGTGACGCTCAGCGCTCCGACGCCACGATGGCCGAAATAAGATCGTAGTGCCGGGAAATGAGCGGTCGGTAGCGATGTGCGCACGTTGCACCGAGGGGGCCTGGTG
>JBBQAH010000294.1:0-2404 GCA_038316145.1 Burkholderiales bacterium | reverse complement strand
CTTGTGTCGAATTGTTTCTGTTCGATTAAATCTAGTGTGGGCTGAATCAGGTTGGAAATAGAGAAGCAGGAATAAAAAATGGCCCGAATTGTTCATTACGTACTGTAGTTAATAATTTAATGCCTCCTCGTTTCCTTTGGTTACTCTTTAGTAGCTGTCAGACGTCAGTGGTGTCTAATGTTTCCCAATTTATCTTTTTGCAGCAAAAGTCTACTACCTGACCCCATTACTTGCTCATAATAAGGACAAACGAGGGCTCGCTCTTGACGGGAAACTGAAACATGGTGACTTATTTAGTGCGGTTCTTCTTTTTAATCGTCTCCCTGTTTGACAGTGCTTGTTTATTTGGTTTTGCAGAAGATACCAACTTGGCCTCAAGTACTGTGTAAGTTTTTGATACGAGGTACGGTGCTTTATCGGGTCAGGCAAAGAAAGTGGTCAAAAAGAGGCCAGACAGCAAGTTTTCCCTCTAAACTGATACGCTTTTGGTAATCATTGAATTCGCCGGAATTTTATGCATTTTATTATGTGATTGAAACTGTAAAAAATTGAAATCCGGATTTACAAATAGTAAATCTTTAATAAAAGTGAAAAATTTCTGATTTGATTATTTTCACCCAATTTTGATTTTGATTTTGATACTTTCAATCGCATCCTAAAGGGCAAAAAATTGATGGGAATTCAGGGATGAAAAAAATATCTCAGTTTATGGGAAAAACTTGCTGTTTGGGCCCTTTTTTTGCATCGCCCGATAAAGCCCCTTGGCTCGTTCTTTTTTTTCATGCATTCCACGGAGAAGTGTACGAGGGTAAAAATAAAAGTCGGGACACCGGCAAAGAGTAATGAAAGTCGGAACACAAGCAAACTTTTTTTCAAAATAATTCTGGTTTTGATATCATTAAATCGGGCTTATATTCCACTGTATACTCCGATAGTCAAACCTGAGCCAAGTCTGAAATCTGAATTTTCGAAAACAAAAAACGGTCTGAAAAATGGATTCACCGAAATGCATTTCGTTTTTGATTTTTTAAAATTCAGATTTTATTCTTTGCTCGATTTTGACAGCTGGAAAATTAAAGGGAATTTAAGCCCGATTTAATGGTACCAAAGCCAGAACTGTTTTGAAAAAAAGTTTGCCTGTGTCCTGACTTTCATTACTTTTTACCGGTGTCCCGACTTTTATTTATACCCTCGTACGCATTATTTAATTAATTTCAACGTAATCTGGTAATGGAAGTCTCACCTGATGTGTAGGTTAATGGACACCGTCCAGAAGGAGAACCTTGGCATAATCGTGCAGTATCGCGTGAAAGTGAAGCTCATACTGGGCGGTTTCAGCGGGTACGGCACTTCCCTTACGTTCACTGTAATGCGCACGATGATTCATCATTTCCGTCTTCTTCTGCCCTCCAGAGACCTGGTGGCGGAACTGCCCTTCACGTTGACACATCCCAAGCCCAAGGACTCGCCGCCGCCATCCCGTCCCGTCACCGCGAAAGTCGATACTTCGCGAGACCTGATCGTCGATGCCAACCTCATCCAACTGGATACAAAGTGAGTGTGACGGATGGGCGCGGACTAATGACAAAAGTCGGCAAATTTTACTACCCCTTCGTGACCAGATAGAACGGTTGCGATTATGAAATGAATACAACGGATGCTCGTTTTGACGGTAGAAATGCCTGTCAATCGATCAGAGTGTCAAATCTTATTCGTATTTGAGTATATTATTTCATTTCAGTTTATAATGAAATATGAGATTATATTTGACTACTATTAAATATTAGATGAAAACAATTATATAGAATTGTTGTTTGTATTTGATTATATTATTTAATTTTAGTTCATAGTGAAATATTATATTATATTTGACTACTATTAAATATTAGATAAAAACAATTATGTACGATTGGATTGAATATTTAATTTTAATTTTTAAAATTAAAACAGTCAGTTAATTTATGCTGTAGATTGAAATTTAATATCAATATTGCAGTGCTTAAATTTAAGAACGTAAATGTGCTTGCGGTAGATATAAGTTACTTCGGAATATGACGGCAGGAATTTAGGAATGTAAAATGTCAAATTTGCCGGCTTCGTCTTTTTTTATCCCGCATCTAGACAATGTTTCAGTTTCAGTGTTTCGCATTCTCAATTAAGTTTTGGTGATGAGTTTTAAGACCGGGGTTTTTGTACATCACAACTGTGTACTGAAATATTTTCTTTTCTTGATATTATAATCGCTGACTGTGACAACGCGCTATTGCACGACGCAGTTGAACGAGTCTAGTTTAATTTTAATATATTAATATTTTATTAATATTAAATATTAAATAATAAATATTTAATATTTAATATTTAATATTTAATATTTAATATTTAATATTTAATATTTAATATTTAA
>JBBQAH010000524.1:0-2049 GCA_038316145.1 Burkholderiales bacterium | reverse complement strand
TACCATAGGATCGTAAAAGGTAGAAACGGAGAAATATAACTTTTCGCCGACTGCATGTTACATTTAATAACAGTCGTACAAAAAGATCTCGACACAACCGCCTTTGCAGTTCGACAGACACCCAGACAATTGGTTATTGTCCAGGCAGCAAGGCATTCGTGGAGGAGAACACACCGAGTCGGGGCTGACCGGAGGCAGCAGACAAGGATTCAAGAAAAACTAAACACACAACCTGAATTATCGCAAATTCAGCGCACGCTGAATACCGGCATACACTGTAATGAAGGCCAGTGTCACATACGCACACGCGCGTTTTTCAGCCATCAACTATCAACAGGTGTCCGCATCAGGTATATGGCATCGTCCCTCTCCTCACTGCCCGATAAAGGTCATAATCTCCGCTTCAGTAATCGGGCATTGCTCACAACCCAGCTGCAGTGCTGACCGACTGACTACTCATAATGTATGTACTCTGCACGGTATCTTGGAGCAACCTAATTCCGGCCAGTGATAGCTGTTTCACTTCTCAACTGATTCAGCTCAAAATGAGAACAAACGAACAATTATAATTAGAAAAAATTGCCGCAGTCAACAAAGTGCGGGTTTTCCACCTGAAACTGATCAAATTATTCTTCTCAAAAAGTACCATTTCAACGAATGCCATATTGGAGATTACTTTTTTACGGTATTTTTAGATACTTCAACTTCAAAAACTATACTTTACATGGTTTCTGGACTTGTGTCGAATTATTTCTGTTCGATAAAATCAAGTGTGGGCTGAATCAGATCGGAAATAGAGAAGCAGGAGTAAAAAATGGCCCGAATTAGGTTCCAAAAGGGGGGTGGCCGGAATTAGGTGCCAGCCCTTGTACATGTATAATTGTGTATGTAATAAGTATGCAGTATGTACGGTCTTGAAGGTAGGCAAAATGATAGTGCGCATCCAGAGACAGTGCAAGTCACTTGTCAAAAGGGGATGGCAGTTGGCACGTGCGGCTTCGCGTCTGTAAAGTACGGTAAGCCATATTACAACCGGCAATCATCATCTGCTCTGCTCCTTCGAGCTTGCTCTGTACACCGATATATCGCACGGCGATATTTATATTGGCATAATCTCTCCCTTCTGTCTTTTTCTCCTGTTGCGCTGGCTGCTCCGTTTGGCAGCCAGACAAACAGGTGCTACACACGCACACACGTTTGCACTTCAACCTGTCTTGATTACCATTTTCAAGCCTGCCGCCGCCGGGGCGACCGCGTTTTTAGCAATAATAACTGATCCACATTGGTCAAGTAGACAGTTGTTAGAGCTCAAGACCGCAGATGCGCGCATGAGCCATATGCTTCACGGAAGAAGGCTTTGACAAAGCAATAAGGAAAGTGTCGGTGAAGAAAAGCGAAAATAACAAGATGTATAGTAACTGGAACAATCGCATCGGTCCATGATACTCTGTAAGGACACCGGCAATCACCACCCCCATCCAGCATGCATCCCGGTGTAAAATGAACAAAGCCAGCAGTGCGTATACTTTTTACTGGTTTTTGGCTTATTCCCGACTTACAGTAATATTACGGCAGTAATTGTTTTTCATGTTGTAACGTTCCTTTTTCGATTCGTAATTTGTACGTAATGTGAATGGAAAATGTGAGCACAAACAAAAACAAATCTGCCGTCTCACGGTAGTCACCTATAGGTACTTGGTACTACAAGGATTGGCATCCAATTCCGGTCAGCGTGTTTTGACTTCCCAATTCCGGACATAAATAACGGTTTCATTTCTCACCTGATTCAACCCAAACTGAGATAAATCGAACGATAAGAATTTGAAGAAAAGCAGAATCCCACAAAGTGCGAGTTTTCAACTCGAAAATGAGGAAATTGTTTGTCTCAAAAAAACAAAAAACAAACGGGGGTTGATAATTGAGATGGACTTTTTTGCGTTTTCGGATATTTAAACTTTGAAAATTATACCTTTCTCGATTTCTGAATTTGTATGTTATTATTCCCGTTGGATTGAGGCCAGTGTGGGCTGAATCAGATCAGAAATGAAG
>JBBQAH010000520.1:0-2076 GCA_038316145.1 Burkholderiales bacterium | reverse complement strand
AAAATGTCCGGAATTGGGAGTCAAAACACGCTGTCCGGAATTGGGAGTCGAAACACGCTGTCCGGAATTGGGAGTCAAAACACGCTGTCCGGAATTGGGAGTCAAAACACGCTGTCCGGAATTGGGTGCCAATCCTTGTGCTGCATTACATTACGAGGTTAACATACAAAGATGATATAACAAACCCGAAAGTGGGTGTGGAAGTAAATATTGTCCGATCTGACAGATATTTTCTTTCTCGAATACCACTTTTACACTCGCACGCTCCTCTGCCGGGTTAAAATGTACATGCAAACTTTTCTCCAATGCTAATATTTTTGTATTTCCAACAACAGTCCGCGGCACTCCACATTGGCTGCGCAGGCGTGAATACCATTACGTAACTAAAAGAAGCAACTATATGATTAATAGACGGAGCCTTGAATAGTTAGTCATAACAATTTTTCTCTTGAATTTGGCAACGCGAAATTATTCCTCTACGAACATAATCAATGTTTATTTTAAGGTGCAGATTAACATATTGATAACGTATTGCAATAGTTTTATACAATATCAAATTTCGTTTAGTAATTTCATATTAATTAAATAATTAATAACCTATTACTATACTAAACTACGCAAACTCCCGATATGCATAATACAATATTATATTAATAAACTTAGGTAGTAATAGAACGATTACATGAATCGGTGAACCAATACAACATATTTGAGTCTTTCGGCTGTCTTATAAAATATTAAAATATTAAAATATTAAAATATTAAAATAATAAATTATTGATTGGTTGATTGGTGAAAATGACTGTACAAAATGACATCGACGTTTCATTTTCAGCAATCAACCAATCAATCATCCCAAAATCATACTGGTTTGCATTGAAAATGGTCAAACTTTAACCGTTTTTTCAAATATCTCAAAATAAACGGCGGCAGCTGTCTTGAGCATTATAGCTCCCCGTATTTTTCGCTCTATTGACAGATACGTTAATAATCAAAATCGAACGGGGGAATAGTATATAGTTTGCTTCTTAGTCTATTACGATTGACGTGGCAAACTCACCTTGACCGACCGCGAAAGTCGTAATACGGGCCGAGCTGTTGCATCTGCATAAGACTACGTGTCAAAACCACCATCTCCGCCCACCCCTGGCCGAGTGATTCCGGAACGCGGGATCGTCCATTAGCACCTTCAATAACGGACTGTGTGACGATATACCGCGCCTGTGTATGGCTTCTACCAGTGGACAAGCAGATAAAAGCAGCGCCACCGTAATGATAATCATCCAACACAAAAGAGTATTATGATGTCGACTAATTACATGCATCACTGATTTCTGTATTTAATTATTACTAACAAAAATATGGTTGCATTGTAATGATCACTAAAATACGACTAGAAGCCTGGACAATTATTGTATAATTCGTAGCTATATATAAAGGCGGGAAAATTGGATTATGAATGTTTGAACAAGCAAGAAAAAATATACTATATAATTTTGTCATTAAGGACCATAAACATATTACGTAAGACAAAAATCCAGTTTTTCTGACCCCCCCTCCCCATGTAAGACAAAATCAATCAATCAACTGGACGCTTAACAATGTAAGTAAGATTCCGTTGACCCCCTCCCTCCCCCTCTCCGCTTCACGTAATATGTTTATGGTTCCACGCGCGACCGACTTGAACAGGCAATAAGGGAAGATAAACATATTACGTAATCAAAGAGAGGGGAGGGGGTCTTTGGCCGTTTGCTTACGCTAATGTTATAGGGTCCAGTTGATTGATTGATTGTTGATTACGATGGGGGTGGGGGGTCTCAGAAATCTAGTTTTTCTGATTACGTAATATGTTTATCTTCCCTAAAGGAGGCCCGTAAGTACTTGCAAAACGTATATAGTAATTACAATCACCCAGTAAACAGTAATATAATAATATAATAATTACAGTAATCCAGTAATATAGTAATACAGTTTCGCAGTAATACAATTACAGTTGTGGTCGCAGTAATATATAGTAGCATTACAATATTAGAATTATATAGTAGCGCCATTACGCAGTTATAATTACGGTATAAT
>JBBQAH010000447.1:0-3128 GCA_038316145.1 Burkholderiales bacterium | reverse complement strand
TGATTGACTGATTGATTGATTGATTTCGTGATTCAGGCATTCATTGATTGCTTGATTGTTTGATAAAGTTACCATCGATTGATTGACTGATTGATTGATTGATTTCGTGATTCAGACATCCTTTGATTGCTTGATTGTTTTATAACGTTACCATCGATTGATTGATTGATTGATTGATCAATAATCAGCTGATCAACGGATTGATGATTGTGATTGGTAGATTGAGCGAGTGTATTCAAATATTTTTATATTTGCTTTTTTTAGCTTACTCAAGACCTCATGAACACATATGAGCAACTCCAAAAAGTCTGCACAACTTTACTCAACCGAGAACAGGAGGGTAGTGGAGGAGCAACGGATGGGCCGGAATCTGACACGATCCGGCCGATGATTGAAGAGCTCAAAACCTTTATCCACGACATCAGCCGGCGACAAAATGTACGTTTTATTACGAATGTCCAGATTAAGAGATAAGTTTGTTGGTACGGTGAGCATATATTTTAACTTTAATAAACGATATTAATCGCATTGTAGGAAAGTGAATTTGCGGCAAAAACGGAATTGAAAACGATTCTTCGGGATCTCGATGTGGAGCGTGATAAAACGAAAACGGTTCAAGAGCAGCTGGATGCCCAGAATGCTAAGTATAAGAGCCGGGAGGAGGACGTTGAAACATTGACGGCTGATGTAAGTTTACAAATATACGGTTATATAATATATACATCCAGTAATAAAATAAAATATATTATAATATATTTTTAATATATAATTGTTTTTTTAAATATTATAATATATTATATTATAATATATTTTTAATATATATAATGTATTTATTTTTTAATATTATAATATATTATATTATAATATAATTTTAAACAACTGAAGTTACTTTTATAAAATTGCAACTTTATTGTTTATTATATTTTTTCCGCTGACCTTTTCGTTTTATCATCTCTTTAGTTATCCTTGCGTGACACCGAGTTGGTTGCATTGCGAGCCGAAAATGCTCGACTGAAAGAGGAGCAAGCTCAGCAAGAAATAAACCAGGATGAAATCGTAAAACGGGCCCGGGAGGATCGCGACCAGGCCATTGCAAGGTTTGAAAATATAACATATAATCTTCTGGCGCCGGATAATGTTTACTGCTACCTGCTACTTATTAATGTTACTATATTATCTTTACTGAATCGTTTTACTCATTGTTCTAGTATTATAGTATCATTTACAGTAATATCATTTTTATTACTATTTTTATTATTAGTAATCGTAATTAACATTGTAGTAGCCGATACAATTTGGGCTACTACATTGTTAATTGCGATTACTAATATTACTATCATCGCACTGTTAGTAATATTATTACTCTTATTTATACTTGTTCTATTAAATAATTTTCAGATTATTTACTGAATGTAGCAAATATGAACATAAAAAATGAAATAAAATGAGAAAAAAAAATGCGAGACAATAAAAAATAAAAAATGGAATTACATGTTGTACAAAAAATCTACACAATATATTGTAGTAAAAGCATTTTTAATGGATTAATAATACAAACGATGTTGATTATTTTTTTATTTTTTTTCCAATATGCCCGCTGACTGGCTTGAATTTTGGTTTGTTTTAGGCAAAATGTGCTGGAACTGGAGGCCACCAGGGCGAAAATGGACTTTCGCAGTTTAAACATGCAATTAATGGAGGCAATCCAACAGAAAATTGAGCTTTCCCAGCAGCTTGAAGCGTGGCAGGTATGGAAAACTTGTCGGTTTTCCAGTATATCTACCAGGAAATATGTATTTATTTATTGTTAATGCATATAATATATATTTTTACACTATTTCACAGGTTGATATGCAGTCAATGTTAAATGATCAACTGAAAGAACGGCTTCATCAAGAGGAGCAAAAACGAAGAAAGTACAAGGAAGACATGGCCGAACAAAAACTCAAGGCCAAAAAGTTTGCTCTTTGGTGACCTATATTTATATGCCGTGTGGGTTGTCCAAACCGTCCCGATGATTGCTACCAACCTGGCAGGTTTTGTTTGATAAATCTTGTAGTATACCCGTGAAGGCTTTCTCTTCGACTAAATAATGTCTTTTTCCTCTCTGTTGCATTGATAGATTTGAATTATCCACTACGGCGCTCTTTTGCACTGCTGCACGTTGTTTCCTTTGAAAATGTTTTTTTTTACGCAGCGAGTTCCTAATCGTCACATATGCCGGCATTTGTTTGTGGCTCCATCTACCGATTCATTACGTTATGCAAAATTGCAAATACGCCTGTGCTGCCATCTGTACAAATAAATATGGCATTGACTTGTACTGTAAAAAGATTTGAACCTATTTCGGGACACCCATTTTTGGACCGTATTTCGGGACAGTGAGACATCTGTCACTCACTATTCCACGTCGTATTTCTTCCCCAGACTGCCCAATTCCTGGATTCCACAAAAAAATACACAACTATGAGTGAAGGCGCACCCGACAAGCTATGAACTTGAGTCAGGAATGAGGAGTGTCCCGAAATAGGGTCCACCTAGGAATGTCCCGAAATATGTTCCAATTTTTGTACTTTAGTATGCATGTGAAGGTTATTGTACTTGTTTACAGTCACACCCCTTTTGACCACTGACTCACCAGAAGAAAAATCGATGGAACCAATCCCCGTACAGCCGAGCGGTTTATCTTGACCTGGGCCTTCGTCAAGTGTCATTAGTGAGCCTGACTGATTCACGGGCCCTGCCACACGACTTTCAGCCGTTGAAAAAAGCCGATGCGTTGTGCTCCGTCAGCTCCGACGACGAGGCAGCCATCGTGTCTGCACTTCAGCGTTTTCATTCTTCCTCACCGTCTCTCTCGCATAGAAAAATATCTCCTTTTTTTCTCCCAGACTTTGGAAAACCAGGTTCTCCGACGTTATTCCCGACGACATCAAAGAATCCAGATTGAAAATGGTAAGTCCTCTTCTTCGTGGTTCAAACTCCTCTACTCGTGGTGGTTTTCACGGTCAAATTCCAAATGACTTTGTATTGCTTGGCCGCCATTAATCTTTTCCACATTTATTACTGTACTAAAATTTCTTATTTTGATTTGTTAGAACAATTTTTTATTGCCTGTATTTATTTCG
>JBBQAH010000218.1:0-3498 GCA_038316145.1 Burkholderiales bacterium | reverse complement strand
TGGCTGAAGCTGTCGAGCAAATGGGCCAGGCCGGTCGCGGCAGCGTCGCGGGTGATGTCGATCTGCTTGCCCCAGACCGGCACCACTTGCGCCACCATCACCTCGGCGCCAACCCGGCCGCCACTGACGCGGGGTTCGTCGACGATCAGGTTGTCGGCGCCGGCAGCGCCGGGCCGGCGCAGCAGCAGCGGCAGCAGGCCGGCCGCCGCCATCGCGCCGGCCAGGCCGGCCGGGCCGCCGACCCAGCCCAGCGCGGCGCAGCCGGCAAGCGCTGCGCCCGCCAGCGCGATGCGGCGCTTGGCCAGGCCGGCCCGCCGCCCGGCGGTGGGCGGGGCTGGACTGTCGTCTGGCGGTGATGTGGTGGGTGCTGTCATTGATCTTTTGGCTTGGCTGGCGAGCCCCGTGTAGGGCGATCTGCACTCTTTTCGGCAGCTTCGGGAGAATCTTGAGATCTAACCGCCGTGCGTTGTGACGCGGCCTGGTGGTGTCGATCTGGCGGCTTGCCGGGGCCGGACGGTTGCCTTGCCCGCTTTTTCGGCCAAGCGGGTGGCGGCTAAAAGGCCACCGGTACTTGCGCTGTTGTCGGGCGGTGGCCTGTCAGCAGATGTTTCTGCAAAGCGCTCAAGTCGGCCCGTGCATCTGCCGATAGCGAGGGCAGGACGGCCGGGGTCGGGCAAACAGGTTGCCCGCCGTTTTTGCGTCTGCGGCGTGTCCGGGTTTGCTGCACGCCGTGCTGCCACTGCCAAGAAGGGCCTTTCGATGTCGCTATCCGGTTTGTCGGCCGCTCTGTATACCCGCCGGGCCAACGCCTGGCGGCGCGGTGTTGTCGAGTTTTTTGCCTACCACGGCATGTGGGCCTTCGGCGTGCGGGTCATGCGCCTGTGGTCGCTGCGCATGAAGATGGCCTTGCTGGTCACGGTGATGGCGGTGCCGTTGGCCTGGCTGATGGTGCAGCAGATCCGCGGCCACAACGCCGGCATCCAGAACCACGAGCGGCGCCTGTCCGGCTTGCGGGTGGCACAGGCCCACCAGGCCCTTGCCGCGCAGCTCATCCAGCATGCGCAGGCTTTTGACGAGGCCCGGCCCGTGGACAACACCGCCGCCGCACAGGCGCTGGCGGCGCTGGGTGCTGCGGTGGCCGGTGCGTCGCATGACGGCATGGCCCCGTTGGCCGCCGCCTGGCGGGCCCACCAGCCGGCGTTGGCGGCAGTCGTGAGCGATGGCTCCAACTCGCCCGGCGCACGGCGTGCGGCGCGCACCGTCGCCCGCACGCCGATGACCGCCGTCTACTTCGCAGCGTTGGACTCGTCGCAGCTGCTGCTGGACGCCGACCCGGCCGCGCACGCCCACCTGAGCGAAGCGTTTGACCACCTGCCCACGCTGCGCAGCGAGCTGAGCCGCTTGCGCAGCGCGGTGGCGCGCCAGATCGCCCTGCAGGAGCAAAGCCCGCGCCCGCTGGCCGACCTGCACGCACTGACGATCAGGGCTGCGGGCAGTGTGGCCGATCTGGACCGAATCGCTGGCTTGATGGCGCGTAACGGCGCCGGGTTGAAAGGCGAGGCGCGCAGTGAATCCGAGGGGGTCATGCTGCAGTTGCGGGCGGCGATCAACCATGCCGGCGCATCGCTGCTGGGGCTGGAGCCGGCTGCCGATCTGCCGGCCCTGCGCAACGAGTTGACCGCCCTGCTGCCGGCCATCGACCTGCTGCAGGCGCACCTGGCAGCCGACGCCAAAAGCCGCTTGCTGGCACAGCTGGCCGATGCCCAGTCCGGCCAGCGCTGGCTGTCGCTGTTGCTGCTGTTCACCACCGCGCTGGCCAGCTACCTGGTGTACAGCTTCTTTCTGGTGATGCGGGGCGGCCTGGCCCAGCTCAGCCGCCAGATGCACCGCATGGCCAAGGGCGACCTGAGCGCCCGGCCGCAGGCCCGGGGTGGCGACGAGGTGGCCGACACGATGCAGGCAATGACGGTGTCGCTGGCCCGGCTGAGCGACCTGCTGGCCTCGGTGCGGCAGGGCGTGGGCTCGATCACCCAGGCCTCGCAGCAGATTGCCGACGGCAATGCCGACCTGTCCAGCCGCAGCCGGCGTGCCGGCGAGGGCCTGGACCAGCTGGTGCTGGGGGTGACCCGCTACTCCGAGCAGTTGCAGGCCTGCAGCCGCATGGTCGAGTCGGTGGTGACGACGGTGCAGGCCTTGCGCCTGGCCTCCGTGCGCAACCGCAAACAGATGCAGCGCCTGCAAGACCGCATGGGCAGCCTGCGCGGCAAGAGCCGCGAGATCGGCGAGATCGTCAACCTGATCGACACGATCGCCTTCCGCACCAACATCCTGGCGCTCAACGCGTCGGTCGAGGCGTCCAAGGCGGGCGATGCCGGGCGGGGCTTTGCGGTGGTGGCGCAAGAAGTGCGGGCGCTGGCCACCCGCAGCGCCGATTCGGCCCGCCGCATCAGCGAGATCGTGGCCGGCTCGACGCTGGAGATCGAGCAAAGCGGCGCGCTGGCCGACGAGACCGGCCAGTCGATCCAGGCCGCCGACGTGCACGCCGACGCGATCCACGCGGCGATGTCGGGCGTGGCCGAGCTGACCCACCAGGGCGACCGCGAATCGGCCGCCATCCTGGACGAGGTGCGGCTGCTGCAGGACAGCACCGCCAAGAACCTGGACCTGGTCGAGCAACTGGCGGTGGCGTCCGACGCACTGCGCGGCCAGGGTGAGCGGCTGTCGCTTAAGGTGGGCTTGTTCAAGCTGTCCTGAGCCTGGCCCGTGACACGCCGCGGCCGCTGTCCCGGGCCACCGGCACCGATCCGGCCAAGCCGGCGGGTCGTACAGCCCGATCTCAAAGCCCCATCTCACAGCCCGATGGCCTGGCGCAGCGCCCGTCCGGTCATCGGCTGAGGCCGCGCTGGCCAGTCCTGCACCAGGGCCGCAGCGCCGGGTGGTCCTGCGCGGCGGTGGCCGCCAGACCGGTGGGCACGGCGCCGTGCAGCCGCAGGCCGGCCGCGGGCAGTTGGAGGCGGCCACCGTCGCGGTCGGTCAGCGTCAGGCCGTGGCCGGCCAGCGCTGCTGGCATGCGGTTGGCATGGGCGTCACCGGCGGGCGGCGTGGAAGGGGCTTGCGGCCATGGCGCATTCTGCGATCGGGCATCCTGCGATGGGGAGGGGCTTGCCGGAAGGCCGGCCGGGGTTTCGCGGCCCGTTGCCCCAGCGGCGCCGCCAGTTGAGCACGTGCGCCAGCGCACGGCAGGGCGGAAACACCCGAAACTAGAATGCCCCGAAGACCCTGCCAGGACACACGATGAGCATCAAGAGCGACAAATGGATCCGCCGCATGGCCGAGCAGACCGGGATGATCGAGCCGTTCGAGCCCGGCCAGGTGCGCCAGTCGGCCGACGGCCAGAAGATCGTCAGCTACGGCACCAGCAGCTACGGCTACGACATCCGCTGCGCGCGGGAGTTCAAGGTCTTCACCAATATCTACAGCACCGTGGTCGACCCGAAG
>JBBQAH010000098.1:0-12047 GCA_038316145.1 Burkholderiales bacterium | reverse complement strand
CAGCAGGTCGGCCGCCTCCTTGGTGAACTGGGCATGCTCACCGGCAAAAAACTTCTGGTTCGCCTCGCGGTCTTGCCAGCGCAGGTACTTCTGGCTGGCCTCGAAGGCCTCGGCAGTCTGCTTGACGTCGGCGCCCATGATTTCGAAGCTCTTTTTCGGGTCGGCCTTGATCATCGCCACCGCGTCGAAGTAGCCGTCGGCCAGCGCCTTGGCGGCCTTGGGGTTCTCGGCCAAAAACTTGGGCGTGCAGCCAAAAGTGTCCATCACCATCGGGTAGTCGAGCGTGGTGGCGATGATCTTGCCGGCCTCGGGCTTGGCCCGCACCGCGCTCAGGTAGGGCTCGTAGGTCATCGCGGCGTCCACACCGTCGGTGCCGGCGATCATCGCGTTGGCAGCAGCCTGCGGCGACAGGTTGACCACTTTGACGTCCTTGATCGACAGGCCGTTTTTCTTCAGCATCCAGGCCAGGCCGAAGTACGGCGCGGTGCCGGGCGCGTCAGCGGCTACCGTCTTGCCCTTCAAGTCGGTGATCTTGCCGATGCCGGGCTTGACGACCATGCCGTCAGCGCCGTAGCTCTTGTCGAGCTGGAAGATCTGGGTGGTGGCCACACCGTTGGCGTTCCAGACCACCCAGGTCTCGACCGTGGTGGCGGCGCACTGGATGTCGCCCGAGGCAATCGCCAGGTGGCGGTCTTTTTGCGGGATCTTCTTGATCGAGACGTCGAGGCCGTACTTCTTGAACAGGCCGGCCTCTTTGGCCAGCGTCAGCGGCGCAAAGCCGGTCCAGCCGGAAATGGCCACGGCCACCTTGGTGTCCTGGGCTTGCGCCTGGGCGTAGGTAACGGGCGCCAACAAGGCCGCCAGAGCGGCGGCGAGGGCAAGTGGCTTGGCGATCGAGGTCAGGGTCATGGGATGCTCCGTTTTGGGGTTTTGGGGTTTTGGGATGGGAAGAATAAGGCTCAGGCTGGCGTCCAGAGCGCGGGTAAATCGGGCAACGAACGCAGGAGTTGTGCCAGCGTGCCGTCCCGCACCATCGCGGTCGCGGCTTCGATGTCGGGCGCCAGGTAGCGGTCTTGCGGGATGGCCGGGCTGCGGCTGCGCAGCATCGCGTGCGCGGCCTCCAGCACGGTTGAGCTTTTCAGCGGCCGCAGAAACTCGATGCCCTGCGCGGCGGCCAGCCACTCGATGCCCAGGATATGGGCGGTGTTGGCGATCATCGGCTGCAGGCGCCGCGCCGCGAAGGTGGCCATCGAGACGTGGTCTTCCTGGTTGGCGCTGGTCGGCAGGCTGTCCACGCTGGCGGGGTGCGCCAGCGACTTGTTCTCGGACGCCAGCGCGGCGGCGGTGACGTGGGCGATCATGAAGCCGGAGTTCAGGCCCGGGTCGGCGGTGAGAAACGGTGGCAGCCGCGACACACCGGCGTCGATCAGCATCGCGATGCGGCGCTCGGCAATCGCACCGATTTCGGCGATGGCCAGGGCACAAGCGTCGGCCACCAGGGCCACCGGCTCGGCGTGGAAGTTGCCACCCGAGACCAGCGCATCGTCTTCGGCGTTGTCGGCGGCGAACACCAGCGGGTTGTCGGTCACCGCATTGGCCTCGCGCACCAGCACCAGCGCGGCGTGGCGCAGGCTGTCCAGGCAAGCGCCCACCACCTGCGGCTGGCAGCGCAGGCTGTAGGGGTCTTGCACGCGGTCGTCGTTTTCAGAATGGGAGGCGCGGATCGGGCTGCCAGCCAGCAAGCTGCGGTAGTAGCACGCCACGTCGATCTGGCCGGGCTGGCCACGCAGTGCATGGATGCGCGGGTCGAACGGGCCGTCGCTGCCGCGTGCCGCGTCCACCGTCAGCGCACCGATCAGCAGCGCGGCTTCGAGCACCGGCTCGAAGCTGAGCAGCGCATGCAACGCCAGTGCGGTGCTGGTCTGGGTGCCGTTGATCAGCGCCAGGCCCTCTTTGGCGGCGAGTTGCAGCGGCGCGATGCCGGCGGCGGCCAGCACGGCGGCGGCGGGCCGCTTTTTACCGTCCACCAGGAACTCACCCTCGCCCATCAGCGCCAGCGTCATGTGGGCCAGCGGCGCCAGGTCGCCCGACGCGCCTACCGAGCCCTGGCTGGGCACGTACGGACACAGGCCGGCGTTGTGCACCGCAATCAAAGTGTCGATCACCACGGGCCGCACGCCCGAGTGGCCGCGCGCCAGGCTGGCTGCCTTGAGCGCCAGCATGAGCCGCAGCACCGGTGGCGACAGCGGCTCGCCCACACCCACGCTGTGCGAACGGATCAAATTGAGCTGCAAGGTCGCCAGATCGGCCTCGCTGATGCGGGTGGACGCCAGCTTGCCAAAGCCGGTGTTGACGCCGTAAACCGGGGCCTTGCCATCGGCCGCGCGCCGAACGACGGCTGCGCTGGCCGTTATGCCTGGCAGCGCCGCTGGATCGACCATCAGCGGCTGGCCGCCCTGGTGGATGGCCTGCAGCTCGTCCAATGAGAGTTGCCCCGGTCGCAACAGCATCAGCCGCCCGCGCCGTGAGGAGCCTGGCGCGCAAAGGCGCCAGGGCCTTCGGCAGGCGCGGACCCGTCCGCAATGGACGGGCCCACGTCCGGCCTCAGCATCGGCAGGTTCAAGCCCTGCTCATGGGCGCAGGCGACCGCGTCGGCGTAGCCCGCGTCAGCATGGCGCATCACGCCGGTGGCCGGGTCGTTCCACAGCACCCGCTCGATCCGCCTGGCCGCCGCGTCGCTGCCATCGGCCACGATCACCACCCCGGCATGTTGCGAGTAGCCCATGCCCACGCCGCCGCCGTGGTGCAGGCTGACCCAGGTGGCGCCACCGGCGGTGTTGAGCAGCGCGTTGAGCAGCGGCCAGTCGGACACCGCGTCGCTGCCGTCGAGCATGGCCTCGGTCTCGCGGTTGGGCGACGCGACCGAGCCGGAGTCGAGGTGGTCGCGGCCGATCACGATGGGCGCCTTGAGCTCACCCGACTTGACCATGTCGTTAAAAGCCAGCCCGGCACGGTGCCGCTCGCCCAGGCCGATCCAGCAAATGCGGGCCGGCAGGCCCTGGAAGTTGATGCGCTCGGCCGCCATGTCCAGCCAGCGGTGCAGGTGGCTATCCTCGGGGAACAGCGCTTTCATCTTGGCGTCGGTCTTGTGGATGTCTTCCGGGTCACCCGACAGCGCGACCCAGCGGAACGGCCCCCGGCCCCGGCAGAACAGCGGCCGCACATAGGCCGGCACAAAACCGGGGAAATCAAACGCGTTTTTCACGCCCGCATCGAACGCGACTTGGCGGATGTTGTTGCCATAGTCCACCGTGGGCACGCCCAGGGCCTGAAAGTCGAGCATGGCCTGCACATGTACCGCGCAACTGCGGGCAGCGGCCTGGCGCAGCACGGCATGTTGGCTGCCATCGGCCTGCGCGGCGCGCCAGCCGTCCACCGTCCAGCCGCTGGGCAGGTAGCCGTTGACCAGGTCGTGGGCGGAGGTCTGGTCGGTCACCAGGTCGGGGCGGATGCCGCCCTGGTCCAGCGGCAAACGCCCGCGCCGCACCAGCTCGGGCAGGAGGTCGGCCGCATTGCCCAGCAGGCCGATCGAAACGGCTTTTTTCTCGGCGGTGTAGCGGGCGATACGGGCAAGCGCATCGTCCAGGTCGGTGGCCTGCTCGTCGAGGTAACGGCTGCGCAGCCGAAAGTCGATACGGCTTTGCTGGCACTCGATGTTGAGCGAGCAGGCCCCGGCAAAGGTGGCGGCCAGCGGCTGCGCACCGCCCATGCCGCCCAGCCCCGCAGTCAAGAACCAGCGGCCGGCCAGATCACCGCCGTAGTGCTGCCGGCCGGCCTCAACGAAGGTCTCGTAAGTGCCCTGCACGATGCCCTGGCTGCCGATGTAGATCCAGCTGCCAGCCGTCATCTGGCCGTACATCATCAAGCCCTTGCGGTCGAGCTCGTCAAAATGCTCCCAGGTGGCCCACTTGGGCACCAGATTGGAGTTGGCGATCAGCACCCGGGGGGCATCAACATGGGTGCGGAACACGCCCACCGGCTTGCCGGACTGCACCAGCAGCGTCTCGTCATCGGCCAGCGTTTTCAGGCTGGCCAGGATGGCCTCGAAGCAGTCCCAGTTGCGGGCCGCCTTGCCGATGCCGCCGTAGACCACCAGCGCCTCGGGGTTCTCGGCCACCTCGGGGTCGAGGTTGTTTTGCAGCATGCGGTAAGCGGCTTCGGTCAGCCAGCTGCGGCAGGTCAAGGTTGAACCGCGCGGCGAGCGCACCACCCGGGGCCGGGCACGCTGGACCAGGCCGGACGGGCTGGCGGCGGTGTCAGCAGCAGCAGCAGCGGGCAGCGTCGGTTGGGACAGATCGGTCATGCGGGCCTCGTCAAGGTCGGTGATCAGCTTCAGACTTTACTTGTCTAGACAAGCGCAGACAAGCAGATTGGCATCGGGGTTTGCACTGAGCGTCGAATCTGGCAGCGCAACTTGTCTAGACAGGCGCATGCAAGTACCATTCCCGCATGAGTTTGCCCCCCAGCCCGCGCTGCAAGACCGCCCTGGCACCGTTTGCGCTGGTCAAGCAGCACCTGATGGGCGAGCTGTCTCTTGGCCGCTGGCCCCCCGGCACGCTGATGCCGTCCGAGGCCGCGCTGGTGGCGCAGTTCGGCGTCAGCCGCATGACGGTTAACCGGGCCCTGCGCGAGCTGCAAACCCAGGGCTTCATCGACCGGGTGCAAGGTGTGGGCACCTTCGCGGCGCAGGCGCACCGGATGTCGTCCACCCTGACGGTGCGTGACCTGCACGAAGAGATCGAGGCCCGCGGCCACCACCACCACGCTGTTGTGCACCTGGTGCGGCAAGAGCAGGCCACACTGGGCTTGGCGCAACAGCTCGGGCTGGCCGAAGGCGCACCCGTCTACCACTCGCTGATCGTTCACCACGACAACGGCCAGCCACTGCAGTGTGAAGACCGCTACGTCAACCCAGCCTGGTCGCCTGACTACCTGAGCGTCGATTTCAGCCAGATCACGCCTACCCAGCACCTGTTGGAGGTGGCACCCTGGTGGGACGCCCAATACACCATCGAGGCCAGCACCGCCACCGTGCAAGAAGCCGCCTTGCTGGGCATTGCTGCTACCGACCCCTGCCTGGTGCTGGTACGCCGCACCATCAGCCGGGGCGTGCCGGTGACGCTTGCCCGGCTGGTGCATCCGGGTGGGCGCTACCAGCTGGAGGGGGCTTTCAGCCGATGAAAACGCCCCGGCTGCTCCGCTGCGCCGGTGTCGCCGCCCAGCCTTGGCGCAATGGCGGCGGCATCACCCGTGAACTGCTGACCTGGCCGCCAGGGCCGGATTGGCGCTTGCGCCTGAGCGTGGCCGACATCCAGGCCGATGGCCCCTTTTCGCGGTTCGAAGGTGTGCAGCGCTGGTTTGTCGTGCTGGACGGTGCCGGCGTCGAGCTGCACATCGCTGGCCAGCCGCAGCACCTGACGCCCACCAGCGCACCGCTGTGCTTTTCAGGCGATGCGCCCACCGATTGCCGCTTGATCGACGGCCCCACCCGCGACCTCAACCTGATGCTGCGCGGCTGTGCGGGCGGCCTGGCACCTGTTGTGCCGGGCCAGGCCTGGCCCGGTGACACGGCGGCTTGCGGCCTGTTCACGGCCTCGGCTGGCCAGTGCCGGGCACAAGGCCGCAACCACCCCGTGTCGCCGATGTCGCTGCTGTGGTTCGACCAGCTGCCTGGCCCTTTGAACTTCGCCTGTGACGGTGCAGGCGGACCCCGCGCCTGGTGGATCTGGGCCAGGCTTGACGACAGCACGAACCCTGGACCGGGAGCCCCGTCACCATGATCACCCTCTGGCGCAACGCCCACTTGACCACGCTGGCCGGCCCCAGCGGCTGGGGCAGCGTCCTCTACGGCGCGCTGCTGACCGACGGCGACACCCTTCGCTGGGTCGGCGCCGAGGCCGACCTGCCCGCCGGCCTGCGGCCGGACGCCGAGCACGATCTGGATGGCGCGCTGGTCACGCCCGGTCTGGTCGATTGCCACACCCACCTGGTCTACGGCGGCCAACGTGCGGCCGAGTTCGAGCTGCGGCTGCAAGGCGCCAGCTACGAGCAGATCGCACGGGCCGGCGGCGGCATCCGGTCCACCGTAACCGCCACCCGTGAGGCGGTGGACGGCGCGCTGTACAACGCCGCGCTGGACCGCGCCCAGGCCCTGATGGCCGAGGGCGTGACCACGCTCGAGATCAAGTCCGGCTACGGCCTGTCGGCCGAGCACGAAGCCCGCTGTCTGCGCATTGCCCGCCTGCTGGGCCATGAGCTGGCACTGACGGTGCGCACCACCTGCCTGTCGGCGCACGCCCTGCCGCCCGAGTTTGAAGGCCGGCCCGACGACTACATCGCCGCCGTTTGCGCCTGGCTGCCCGGGCTGCATGCGCAGGGACTGGTCGATGCGGTCGATGCTTTTTGCGAGCGCATCGCCTTCAGCCCGGCACAAACCCGCCGGGTGTTCGAGGTGGCGCGGCGGCTGGGCCTGCCGGTCAAGCTGCATGCCGAGCAGCTCAGCGACCAGGGCGGCGCCCAGCTGGCGGCCGAGTTCGGTGCGCTGTCCTGCGACCACCTGGAGTTCTTGAGCCCGGCCGGTGTCCAGGCAATGGCCGCTGCCGGCACGGTTGCGGTGCTGCTGCCCGGCGCCTACTACTTCTTGCGCGAGACCCAGGCACCGCCGGTGGCCGCGCTGCGCGCCGCAGGTGTGCCGATGGCCATCGCCACCGACCACAACCCGGGCTCGTCGCCCACGCTGTCGCCGCTGCTGATGCTCAACATGGCCTGCACACTGTTCCGCCTGACACCCGAAGAAGCGCTGCGCGGCATGACCGTCAACGGCGCACGGGCACTGGGCCTGCCCGACCGCGGCCGGCTGGCCGCCGGGCAGCGGGCGGACTTTGTGGTCTGGCCACTCGATCACCCCAACGAGCTGGCCTACGGTTTTGGCCAGCGCCTCAGCGCCCGCAGCATCGTCGGCGGGCAGGAGCGCCCTGCATGAACACCGCCACAACCCCTGGTCCACACCCACCGGACGACGACCCCGTCGCCGGCCCAGCCGATGCGCCGGTCAGCACCCCCGTCTACACCTTGTACCGTGGCCGCTTGCCGCTGCTCGTCAGCCTGCCGCATGTGGGCACGTCGATCACCGACGCACTCAAGCTGCAACTGGTGGACCGGGCCCAGGCGATGGAAGACACCGATTGGCACCTCGACACGCTTTACGACTTTGCCCGCGGCCTGGGCGCCAGCCTGATCGTGCCGCGCCACTCGCGCTACCTGATCGACCTGAACCGGCCACCCGAAAACACGCCGATGTATGCCGGCACCAACAACACCGAGCTCTGTCCGACCCGCTTTTTCACCGGCGACCCGCTCTACCACGAGGGCCAGGCGCCCGACCCCGCCGCCGTGCAGCAACGCCGCGACACCTTTTGGCAGCCCTACCACGACGCGCTGGCGGCCGAACTGGCGCGCCTGAAATCGGCCCACGGCCACGCGCTGCTGTGGGACGGCCACAGCATCAAGTCGCACTTGCCCTGGCTGTTCAACGGCCGGCTGCCCGACCTGAACATGGGTACCGCCAGTGGCGCCAGCTGCGCGCCGTCGCTGCGCAGCGCCTTGATGCAGGTGCTGGGCCGGCAAACCGCCTTCAGCCATGTCACCGATGGCCGCTTCAAGGGCGGCTACATCACCCGGCACTACGGCCGACCGCAGCACGGCGTGCACGCGGTGCAGCTGGAGATGTGCTGGTCCTGCTACATGGACGACGAAGCCCCGCCCTGGCAGCTGGCGCCCGCGCGCTGCCAGGCACTGGCGCCGGTGCTGCGCACGCTGCTGCAGACGATGCTGGACTGGCGGCCCGGTGCCTGACCCCCGGTTGCTGTGGACGCCCAGCGCCTGGTTGCCGGGTGGCTGGCAACCGCAGGTGCTGCTGCGCATCGGCAGCGACGGCTGCTGGGCCGAGGTGCAAACCGCAGTCGCGCAAGCGCCCGAGACCGCCACCGTGCTGCCTGGCCCGCTGCTGCCCGGCCTGGCCAATGCGCACAGCCATGCCTTCCAACGTGCTTTTGCCGGGTTGGCCGAACGGCGCGAGACGGCTGCTGATGACTTCTGGTCCTGGCGCCAGCGCATGTACCAGGTGGCGTTGCGCATCAGCCCGGCACAGCTGCGCGCGGTCGCGGCCCAGCTCTACCTGGAGTTGCTGCAAGGCGGCTACACCCAGGTCTGCGAGTTCCACTACCTGCAGCACGACCCGGCCGGCCAGCCGTACCCCGACCCGTTGACGCTGGGCTGGGCCCTGGCCGACGCGGCGCAGGACACCGGCCTGGGCCTGACCCTGATGCCCGCGCTGTATGAGCGCGCCGGCTTTCAGCAACCCCGCTTGCGCGACGACCAGCGGCGTTTTAGCGCGGACGCCGCCAGCGTCTGGGCCATGGCCAGCCGCATTGCAGCAAGCCGGCGGCCCGGGCTGGACGCCGGCCTGGTGATCCATTCGCTGCGTGCCGCCGCGCCAGAGTCGATCCGGGCGCTGCACGCCCTGGCGGCCAACTTTGCCGGTCCGGTGCACATCCACGTGGCCGAGCAAACCGCCGAGGTCGACGATTGCCTGGCGGCCACCGGCACCCGGCCGATTGCCTGGCTGGCAAAGGCCGGGCTGCTCGATGCCCGCTGGCAGCTGGTGCATGCCACCCACAGCGTGGCGGCGGAGATCGATTGGGTCGCACGCAGCGGCGCCGGCGTGGTGATCTGCCCCAGCACCGAAGCCAACCTGGGGGACGGGCTCTGTGACCTGCGCGGCTGGCTGGACGCCGGCGTGCCGCTGGCCATCGGCTCGGACAGCCACGTCACCCGCGACTGGCGCGAGGAGCTGCGCTGGCTGGACTACGGCGCACGCCTGCAGCTGCGCCAGCGCAATGTGGCCGCCGCCCCCGGCGCGGGTGATCCGTCCACCGCGCAGCGGCTGTTTTCACGCGCGCTGGCCGGCGGTGGCGCGGCGATGGGCCACCGGCGGTGGGGCTTGCTGCCCGGCGCTCGCGCCGACGCGCTGCTGGTTGATGCCGGCAGCGCCGGCCTGCTCGGCATCCCTGGCGACCGCCTGCTCGACGCGCTGGTGTTCTCCAGCCCCGCCGCGCCCTGGCAAGACGTGATGGTGGCGGGGCAGTGGGTGCTGCGGGGTGGCATCCACACCCGGGCCGAGACGATCCATCGCAACTTCGCCCAGGCGATGGCTGAGCTCTGGTCGGGCGACTCACAACGGGGTACCGACACCGCATGACCACCACCACCTGCCGCAGCGGACAGAGCGCTTGCCTCAGCCAGCGCCTGGATCACCCGCACCTTTCAGCCGAGTACTGAAGCGGGTCGCCAGCATCACGGGGCTTTCGAGCATTGGCGGCGTGCACGGTTGCGGGACAACTGCCATGCTGGCCGGCGCCGGCCCGTCATACTTCGCGATCAAGGTCAGACGCAAGCCCGGCGCCAAGCCCGTCGGGTATGGCCATGCCGCACAACTCAACCGAAAAAATGGCACCCCCATGGCAGTTGCACCGCGCGCCAGCCCCCAGGACCACTTCACACCCGAGCAGTGGCAACGCCTGAGCGCACGCTCATCGTGGCGCGGGCTGTGGCTGGTAGCGCACTGCTGGGCGGTGATCGGCGCAGCGATGTGGGCCGGCGCAACCTGGCCGGTGATGATCCCGCTGGCCGTCGTGGTGATCGGGACACGCCAACTGGGCTTGTTCATCCTGATGCACGACGCGGCCCATGGCGGTCTGCACCGCGACCGCCGGGTCAACGACGGGCTGGCGACCTGGCTGTGCTCGTCCACGCTGCGGGCCTACCGCCCCTACCATTTGCAGCACCACCGCTATGTGCAGCAGGCCGAGGACCCGGACCTGGTGCTGTCGGCGCCGTTCCCGATCAGCCGTGCGTCCTTCGCCCGCAAGGTCTGGCGTGACCTCAGCGGCCAGACCTTCATCAAGCAGCGCTTCGGCCCGATCGTGCAGCGCCTCAGGCAGCGTGCTGCCACTGATGCGGCAACGGCCACACTGGGCCGCGGGCTTGGCCGCGGGCTGGGCCGCGGGCTGGGCCGCGATGGCCGCTTCCTGCTGGGCAACGCACTGGGACTTGCGGTCTTCGCCGCGGCGGGGTTGGGCTGGGTCTGGCTGCTGATGTGGTTGCTGCCGATGGCCACCTGGCTGCCATTGGTCAGCCGCATCCGCAACATTGCCGAACATGCGCTGGTGGCCCAGGACGAGGCCGATCCGCTGCGCCAGGCCCGCACCACCCGGACCCGCTGGATCGAGCGTGCGCTGATCGCGCCCTACTGGGTCAACTACCACGCCGAGCACCACCTGTTCACCCAGATCCCGTGCTGGAACCTGCCCGAGGCGCATGCCTTGCTGAGCCAGCAGCCGGTGGCCGGACGGATGCTGACCCAGCCCGGCTACCTGCGCTTGTTGCGCCTCGCCACGTCGGCTTGAGCCGCCGCCGGCGGGCCGGCAACGCCGCAGCAGCTCACAGGTCGTACCAGCCCAGCCCCAGCGTCAGGCCGGCGCTGCGGGCCTCACCGCTGCGCTGCTGCTGTTGCCAGGCAATGTCGAACGCCAGCTTGTCGCGGCGCAGCCAGTGCCGGGCACCGATCTGGGCCAGCCGCAGCGTGCCCTCATGCGCCAGTTCGGCAAACGCCGTGGTGCGTTTGAACACCTCGCGCTCGATCGCCACGGCACCGGTCCAGGTGCGGCGCGTGCCGCTGGATTTGCTCAACCCCGGACCCAGGTGCAAGGTGGCGTAGCCCTCGCCCAGCGTGATGGACAAAGGCAGCTTCAGGCTGTAGGTGCGCACGCTGGCCTCGCCCGGGCTGCGCTCCAGACCCAGCGCGCCGCTGAGGCCCAAGCCCCAGCCGTTGCGGCCGATGTGGTTGAAGATGTGCTTGAACTCGAGCTCAGTTTCGTTGCCGGTCAACACCGCGTTGCGGTCGACATAGCGCGACAACTGCAGTTGCAGCGAGGTGCCGCCGCTGAAGGTGTACTCCGGCTCCACCGACAAGCCGCGCTGCGTGCCCCGCCGCTCAGCCCAGGACTCGAACGACCACACCTGCTCGTCATCCTCCATCACCGCCGTGCGGGCAATCTGGAACGGCCGGTCGTTGGCCCTGGCGGTGGCAACGGGCAGTGCCAGCATCACCACCACCATCAGCACATCTGCCCCACTGCACCAGCAAGGCAGCCACTGGACCGAACTGCGCATGCAGACCCTCCTGCGTTCTGGCCCGCTGGCTCAGCCGACCTGCAAGAACTCGACCCAGTTGCCATCCGGATCGGCCACGATCGCAATGCGCACACCGGGCCGGATCTCGCGGGCGCCCATCACCACCTTGTGGCCGGCATCACCACAGGCCGCGACCATCTCGGGCAGGTTGTCGATCGTGATGGTCCAGTAGCGGTAGCCGGCCGCGCCCTGGATGCCACCGGGCGCGGCGGTGGCCGGCACCGCCGGCAGCACCACCAGCTTGATCAGGCTGTCGCCGCACAGCAGGCGGTGCATCACGCCGGTGCCGCCCGGCATCGGCATCTCGCCCTGCGATTTCAACCCCAGCACATCGGTGTAGAAGGCCAGCATCGCCGGACCGTTGGTGGTGACGATGCCCAGATCGATGGCGGATTTGGTGATGTTCATGCCCATGAAAACTCCTGGTTCAGGCCCGTTTGCGGGCGAGGGTCAAACCGCTGTCTGGCCCGGCAATTGCCGGGTCACCGGATGTGAACTGGACAAGCCGCCGTCTACCGCGATCGCCTGGCCGTTGACATAGCTGGACTGGCTGGACGCCAAAAACAGCGCGACATTGGCCAACTCGTCGGGCTGCGCGGCCCGGCGCAGCGGGTTCAGGCGGCCCAGCTTGTGCGTCACGCCCTTGTCCTTGGCGTAGTCGAAGGTGGGGCGGGTCATGCCGGTCTCGGTCAGGCCCGGGCAGATCGCGTTGACCCGCACGCCGGACTCGCACA
>JBBQAH010000301.1:0-1672 GCA_038316145.1 Burkholderiales bacterium | reverse complement strand
GAAATTTGAAAGAATGGTTTTAAAATTGAAAAAAACACGGCCCACTTACGGGAGATCGTACTGTCCTATATCCTATATTTTCTTATACCTTTTAACGCAGAGAAAACTACCCCCCCCCCCTCGAGATCTCTGGTGGGACCTCATGGAATTGCTTCGTTCTATTTTTTAAAGTGATCAGCGTGACGAAATCTCCAGTACCGCCGGGCTAGATTTTGCGATTTTGGTCCAGGCTTTTTGAATTTTTCAACCGAAAACACTGACTATTTTCTATTGCATTTAATTATGATCCGAAATTATACGGTAGTAGTCAGTGTACGGCCCACGTAGCAACAGTTCTGAAGGTCAAATATCCTTTACTCTTTACTCTTAACTCTTAAAACTACAGGAAATGACTGACTGACTGACTTCGGCACGGGTAAGTTATTGTAATTTCTAAGGGTAACGGGTAAATGACATACTGACTAGCGTACAAAACCCAGTGTGTCCACTAACTACCGCATGAAAAACTCCCCAACTACCGAACAACAATTTACTACAACCACGAGCAATGAAGTACCCACTGACTGCCGTACGGAAAATTACTGCACGCACTTACTACGGAATGCCCAATACTGTACACTAACTGACTACCACATGAAAAGCCCAGTAAACTACTACACGCCCTCACTACCATATGGAAAGCTCACTGCATAGGCTGACTACCGAAGAAAACTTACTGACTCACTAAAGCGGGGTACCCATAAAAGCCGGTGCCCCAACCAAGTAGCTTCATAACACTCACCGATTAACGTAAGCACCACAAAAGCCGGTGCCCCAAATGGTTAGCTTCAGTGCACCCACCCACTTAACTATGGCACCAATAAAAACTGGTGTCCCAACCATGTCAATCCCTTTGCACCCACCTACTAGAGTATGGCATTTATAATAACCGTTGTCCCAACCACGTAGCTTCAACTGCACCTTCCGCTAATGTATGGCACCCATAAAAGCTGGTGCGTTGACCGGTTAGCGATATTGGGACTCTTGGACTAAAGTACGGTACCCATAATATCCGGTGTCCCAAAAACATAGCTCCATTGCACCCACCCACGGTAATATGGCACAAATGAAGGCCGGTGTCCAAACTAACCGACTGAAGTATGGAATCCATACAGAGATGAAAACAAAATTATATTAAACAAAATTTCGCCTCAGCATAGAATCTGTCTGGTCATTTGAATCGACTTACTCGACTGTTAACTTTGATTGCGTACCTGTAAAAGCTATAGCTATAACCGAACTATCCTCCGAATACACAACCCTCCAATCCAGAATGTATGATTGTAGAATCCGATCTGTAATGGACTGAACGAAATGCCACGAACGATACAGCTCCCATAATTTCCGTATTCCAAGCAATTACGAGCCATCGGCGAGTATTTGCTTGTACTGTATTATTAGCGCGTTTTCAGGAGGAGCTCTTCCTAACCTTCCCGGTCGTTTATCCACACTGACCTTATCCGGCTGCGAGATTAACAATCTGGACTGGATCTTTTTACGCGCCATCTCTGAAAGTGTTGCGGTAGGTAACGATAACAGACATGGGCGCTAGCAAAGAAATCCGCTTTTGACCACTCTTCCATCCGGACGAGAACAACATTGGTAACCCATCAACAAATTAACTCCACATTAT
>JBBQAH010000270.1:0-1584 GCA_038316145.1 Burkholderiales bacterium | reverse complement strand
TGATTGGGTGAACGTCTGGCTGATTGTCCCTGATGATTTTATTTTTTTACAGTCATCGACATCGAATGACGGAAAAGGCAGAGTATCAGGAACTGGAGAGAGAAGCAACTGCATCAGAAAAAGCGACCGCGTATTTCACTGTAACTCCAGGATGTGAGTTTTTTCACCAACTAAAAATTTCTCGTTGTGCCACAGAACGACGGTTTCAAGACCGCTTTTTTTCCAGATATCAAGGGCGGTGAAATGCGCGATTATCAAATTCGTGGCCTCAATTGGCTGTTGGGCTTGAACGAGCACGGAATCAATGGAATTCTCGCCGACGAAATGGTATCTAAATTTTCCGATGTGTAATATTTCATGTGTTGTTTCCTGTTGAATTTTTTTTTAATAAATTGTTGTTTTTAACTCAACCAGGGTCTAGGAAAGACTCTGCAGACTATTTCGCTACTGGGATACATGATCGCGATGAGAAGCGTGAGGCCGCATCTCGTCGTTGCCCCCAAATCCACATTACGGAACTGGATGGTGAGTTTTTCCCTCAGAAGTTTGTTTTCCTTTGAGTGAAATGGATTGATTCTGTGTATAAGTGGTAGGCTGAATTCAAACGGTGGTGTCCACAAATTCGCGCGGTGGAACTGATTGGCACGCAGGATGAACGAGTAAGTTTTAGAAACGTTGCAGTTCTTTCGGTTGATTGATTTGTGAGTTGATGAGTAGCTTGATTGATTGGGTTGGTTCAACGATTGATTGAGTGATTTATCGGGTGACATATGTAGGTGATTATTTTTCGGTTTATTCTCTTTGAGTCTGTTGCACTGTTTTAGTCGGGCTTATTAGCCAGTCACGCTGCTTATGTTTTTCAGGAGGCCATTATCAAAGGAGTGCTCCACAAACCGGGAAGCCATTTTGACGTCTGCGTCACATCGTACGAAATGATTTTGCGCGAACGGGCGGCGCTGAAACGCGTCCACTTCAAGTATCTCGTTATCGATGAAGCGCATCGTATCAAGAATGAGAACTCGAAGGTAATGGTTGGTACCTCCTCCTACTTCCCAGGTCTGGTTCATTATTGTGTCGTTAGACCGACCCCGTGGAACTTTTCTAATATAATATGTATTGACTAACACAGCCCTTGCAGTAAAACATGTCTTAATATACAGAGAAATAACTACAGGGAAAAGTTCAGCCTAGATTCTTATTGTTGCAAGTGTCTGCGACGGGATTGCATGAACTTCCTGGTTATTCGGGAATCTTTTCTAAAAAATACATCGTCTTGGATGGATTGATTTAATCAACATGCTGTAACGAATGATCATGTTCGCCGTTCGTATTGCCAATTTTCGTATTGTTTCTTTGATAGTTGTCAGAATTTGTTCGGGAGCTACGCTGCACCAACCGACTCCTCCTCACCGGCACGCCACTCCAGAATAATCTCCACGAGCTGTGGGCGCTGTTGAACTTCCTCTTGCCGGATCTCTTCACATCCGCTGACGATTTTGACGCCTGGTTCAACACCAACAGCTGCTTGGGCGACAATACCCTCGTCCAGCGTCTTCACGGTGTCCTGCGGCCCTTCCTGCTTCG
>JBBQAH010000464.1:0-2474 GCA_038316145.1 Burkholderiales bacterium | reverse complement strand
AACTTGGCTCGGTTTTGATTATCGGAATTCTTTCAGGAATTTAAGCCCGCTTTAATGATACCAAAGACAGAATTGTTTGGAAAAAAAAGTTTGCTTGTGTCCCGACTTTCTTTACTTTTTGACGGTGTCCCGGCTTTTATTTTTACCCTCGTATACTGCATGATGTTTGTAACGTAGTCTTATGAATACAATGTGTTATGTAACGCAGCAATATTAAATTAAAACAAAAGGTCACTGGCATATAATGCAGAAATGTGAATATCAAAAGACACGGAAAAGCAGTTATTAATAGATCCATATACAAACTTAAATTATTACGCCGTACAGTGATGTTGATGAGTTACAACAGCAGACGCAGTTCCACCGTAATACACAACACATGTACAGTTAGTTCCCACATTTTCTGCCAATTTTGGATCAAATCAAAGAGTAAGTAATGAGTCAGTACAAGAGCGAGCCTCGACGAGCCGACGCGAACATATCCGGGAGCTCCTCCAGGTCGTCGCGGTCCTCCGCGAGAGCCGTGGGATTGGCCACTTTTTTATCCTGTTGTAGCCAGTCCAGGGAGTACATTGGGCGTGGCGGGTGTGGCCCACCGACCGAGAAGGTGTGACGACGGGACCGTCCATGGCCCGGCGGGGAGGACAGGTCACCCACGGTATCACCAGCCTCTTCGTCCCGTCTCTGCACGCTTTCCTCTTCGACCGCAAACCCGACAAACCGACGGCGCGGCTCGACCTTCTTGTCCTCCTCGTCCGGTTCCGGCGTCGGGATGGGCTCCTTTTCCGAGATGGCCGTGATGGCGGGCACGACCACGGACCCTGACCGGGAAGCGGGAATCATGTTGTTTTGCTTGTCCGGCTTCGCGTCGCGGTCGAATTTCCAGTCCCATACCAGCCAGGCAATCTAAAAGTCAATATTGTTTATATATAAGTTATAAAAGTTGTATAAATTTATATATATTAACATTATATATGTAAATTATATGAGTTATATACAGTATAACCATCACACTTCTTAATTATTAAATATTTTATAATATATATGTATATATAATGTATAAGTGTATATACAGATTATTACTCAGATATATATTTTTGCTGTAAGGGAAGAGAAACATATTACGTAATCAGAAAAACTATATTTTTGAGACCACACACCCTCCATCCTAATGAACAATCAATCAATCGAATGGACCCTACAACATTAGCGTAAGCAAACGGCCAAAGACCCCCTCCCCCCTCTTTCATTACGTAATATGTTTATCTTCCCTCATGAAATACATGCAAGAACTATACATATACTGTACATGTGCAGTATACTGTTACAAATCTATACAGATATGTACAGTATACCCTGATCTAATTGCACAGCAGTACAAGGATTGGCATCCAATTCCGGACAGCGTGTTTTGACTCCCAATTCCGGACATAAATAACTGTTTCACTTCTCAACTAATTCAACCCAAACTGAGAAATCGAACGATAAGAATTTGAAGAAATAGCAGAATTCCACAAAGTGCGAGTTTTCGACTTGAAAATGACGAAATTGTTCGTCTCAAAAAACAAAAAACAAATGGGGGTCCGATATTTGATACGGACTTTTTTCTCGTTTTCTAATATTTTATGTTCGAAAACAACACCTTTCTTGATTTCTGAATTTGTATGTAATTATTCCCGTTCGATTAAGGCAAGTGTGGGCTGAATCAGATCAGAAATGAAGAAGCAGTCATAAAAAATGTCCGGAATTGGGAGTCAAAGCACGCTGTCCGGAACTGGGTGCCAATCCTTGTACGGAAAATTATTCCCTAATATCGGATCTTATACATGATAAGTTTTGTTTTTTTTACCCGGTAAATGTTTTGCCAAAACCTGACTTCATCATCATATGCACAGAGTATATTGCCGTAGCAAGAAATGCTGCACCTTACCAGGAGATCCATGATACAGGTGATGATTTTGAAACAGGCAACGGTGACGTGCAATTTCCAGCGAAAATCTTCCGCATTGTACAACAAGCAGGATCCTTTGGCGCCGCACGGGGACTTTTGCCAGTAACGGCAGGCCGTGTCGATAATCTGTTTTTTGTTAGAACAAAGCCGATAATAACGAACTTACAATGTACTGTCGCCATAACTGGGGTAATAAGACGCGGCAGTCGAAACATTTACGCATTTGAACATACCGCTCCTGCGATGATCGGTGCCGGGAGAAAGCCAAACAGCGACATGGTAATGGAAGAAAGTCCATTTGCCAGGCTTTTCAGATCATAATCCACCAATCTATAAATTATTTACCAAGGTTAATATATTGTATAATTATTATATCCAGTATAATATAACGTTATTCATGCTATATTACTAGTTATTTGCGTTATATATCAATATATATCTATATTAATTTACATCTTGTATATTGATATACAGTGTATTAACCTTGGTATATAAACACGCATATATATATATATATATATAT
>JBBQAH010000452.1:0-2970 GCA_038316145.1 Burkholderiales bacterium | reverse complement strand
TAAAAAATCGTTATCGTTACGTTCCGTTATTTTTCTTGCCGGTTGCAATTCGTTATCGTTCGTTCCGTTATCCAGTTTTCAGCATTCCAAAAAAAATGTCAAAGGGGGGAGTACATGAATTTTCTTGCCGGGCTTCGTTACCGTTCGTCACGTTATAAAGAATGCTTCGTTCCGTTCCGTTCCGTTATTTTTTCGGGCAAAAATCATTCGTTCCGTTCCGTTCCGTTACTTTTTACGAATACATTCGTCCGTTCCGCTACCCATTTTGATAACGAATTTGGGGCCCTACGTACTCTGCATGTGCACTTTCCAACGTTGCTGAATATGTAAATGAGACTGGGTAAAATTCTGTAGGAACTCATTTGACGGATATGTGTACGTGCAGACACAGTAGTGACGTCCAGAAGCGCAGGAAATCAGTACTTGATCCCCCCACCCGAATCCCGATGATGAGAATGAGAAACTTGTCAATTGGTCGGGGGCCAATTAATCCCCCCCCCCTTCCTCTTGTGCCTGTCAATTTCGGTGCAAAAGGGATGTATGACTTTTAAATAATGGTAGCGCGGCCAGCCAGCGTCCACTAAATCTTCCGCTTGACTTGACTTTGTCTCCTGCGCGCCTTCCTTATTTTTGCTTCCCATTCCGCCGTTTCTATCCATATCCATGATAATATATCCCGAAAGTATTAATAACTGTCTCCGCGCGCGCTGTGTGTGTTTGTCGTCTCATATCTCCTCGCTATCTTTCACATCTTTCCATTTCCCTTGAGGCCCAGACAAACAGACACTGGATATCGCGCACGACCTGTGGCTCGGACTGCTGCTGTCGTTGAACTTGAAATGCAAAGTGTCTGGGACAGTCCGTCTGGCCGGCTGCAATGAGATGGAACTCAGACCGGCCTGCTGTTTCAGTATACCACAGTACGGTCCTAGTGAGCGCAGCGCCTACTCCGCACTTTGATAGGGCAAAAGCCAGTTTGGTCGAGTAGTCGGTGGGGCGCTGTCTGGTCAGTGTCCACTGATTGCTATAAGGCCGAATATTGGGCCACCTCTAAAGACACCCTGCCATGGTTAACATGCCCCGTAGGAGCTCATCCTACGTGCTAGAGGGCCACACTTTGGTGCTTCATCCGGTAGACAGAGCAGATAGGCACTGAAATGTGGCGGGAAAGAGGGCGATTAGCACCGTGAGATTTGAGTCAGAACGATCCGTAAGTACCCAAGCGCCCCCAGGGCTTCACGAAAATTACATAAAAGCACGAGGGGGATGATGGAATGGGAAACACAACACACAGAGGTTGAGAGAGAGAAGTCTCGCGCGCGCATCTTTATATCAATAATAATAATGGTGCCCTGTGACTCTCATCGGTCTGAACTTAACCTCCACCGATTTGAGGATAAATATCGTACACTTAAATTTTCGCGTCGTCTGCCGAGGGACGCGGACCTCTTCAAAACTGCCCACCACGACCACATCTAATTATAGTAACCCACCCCCCCCCCCTTCAATCTTGCGGAAACATGGAGGTGAGTGCCGGCCGCGGGAGGAGGAGTGTGATTGATGCTTTAAAATGGACTCAAAACGGGTCATCATGAAAACTAACGGTTCTTCTCTATTGGATTAAAAAGGACACCAAGTGCCAGCACTTGCTTGCTGTCTTTCTTGCTGTCTTTCTTTCTTTCTGCCGCGAAGAAATGAATAGGATATATCCCGAAGTCTGGTATCATCTTGTCGCGGTCAATTTGCTGCGATAACGAGTGTGAGAATGAAAACAAACCGCAAAAATGTCGAGACATATTTTCATTCTGTACACAATGTACAGCCGGAATGGCTACCGAAAGAAGTAGCCTGTCATCTACGCCGGCGTGTCGCGCTTCACTGGACTTGCAGTGAAAGATATTTCGGCGACCCATTTGATTTATGGAAGACTTGAGGTAGTGACAGTTTTCTCCCGTCTCTCTGTGCGAGGGATTTAATAATTTATTCAGTTGTGGGCGTGGGCTACAGTGGGCTGTCATTGATTGGTTGATTGCACGAAACTCCCATGAATGCCAGAATGTTCGCTCGATTGATTGATTGATTTTTCAAAATACATTGGGTTGATTGATTTATTGATTGCTCGATTTGGTTATTGATTGATTGATTAGTTCTTTATTTCTGGATGGCGGTTCGCCTCAGGGCAATACAAAAACAATTTCCAAATAATGAAATTAAAAAGGCAAAAATTAGGCTTCTTTTGTGAAGTCAATCCTTCTGCTCATTCATTCCGCGAACGGACAATGGGCCCCGGTGCAGTTCTCTTGTCCTCCCCTTGCAGGCCCGGCTCATAAGAATTATACTTATCGACCAATTTAACTGATTGATTGATTGATTGATTAATGAACTTTTATATTTCAACAGTAGGTAAGCGCCGGTCGGCACGCATCGCTGGCAGCTGACAAGGCCCCAATCACGTGGACCCGAGAAGGCGCCCTGCCTCGCCTCGACACCCTACATATGCTAACGTCGAAAATGTTTTTTTTTGCTACTGTGCAGCCCACTCGTTAGCACCGTCAGTAGTATACACATATCATCCATATAAAGTATTATACCGGGTATTGCGCGTTGCGGTACGGGTGCTTTGATGATCGAAATCGAGCCGAGGGAGAGGAAAAAACTACATACTGCGACGTGTCTGTAATGAATGGATTAATCAGGGTTCTTGTTTCGGGTGGGCGATAGCGAGCGGACCGAGAAAAAAGTTTTATCGACGCGTTACAAGGATTGGCACCCAATTCCGGACAACGTGGTTTGACTCCCAATTCCGGACATAAATAACTGTTTCACATCTCGACTGATTCAACCCAAACTGAGATAAATCGAACGATAAGAATTTGAAGAAATAGCAGAAACCCACAAAGTGCGAGTTTTCAACTTGAAAATGATAAAATCGTTCATCTCAAAAAACAAAAAACAAACGGGGTGCGGATA
>JBBQAH010000573.1:0-1717 GCA_038316145.1 Burkholderiales bacterium | reverse complement strand
GCGAGCCGCTCGAACTTGTCCTTGCAGTCCGCTCACTTGATTGTATGCAGAGTGTAGCCACAAGACTACGCATTGCGGAAGTGCAAAGTGGCATTGTTACAGTCTGAATTTTGGGGGTGCTGATTTTCCCCGTTTTCTTCTGACATTTCCCGTTCTGTTTGTTCCCGTTTCCCGTTTTTAACAGAAAACGGGGAAAAAACGGAAAAACGGGATGGGACGTACCGGTCCGTTAAAAAAACGGGCCAAGTCTACTCTGTACATTATTGTACTACAGAACATTAGTACGAAAAAAACGAAAAAGCCTGCGACACCCGGTGTTCCCAAGCGGTCACCCATCTAAGTACTAACCGGGCCCGACGTAGCTTATCTTCCGAGATCGAACGGGATCGGGAGCATTCTACGTGGTATGGTCGCAGGCAAACGTTACAAGAAAAATTGCGATGAAATTGAAGTCGGCCAAAGTGTTATCAAATCGAAATATCGAAATATCCATCATCGTGCTTAAACTTAATACCTGATCTATCTGAAACACGTATTTTAAAAAAAACACAAACGTGTCAAATAACAATAATGAAAGAATGTCAAAACGTTCTAATACCTGAGAGGAAACTGCATAACCGGGTAATTTTAATTTAGCCACGGTCTCCCATAGGCATTCGACTGTGTAAGATTGTTACTCAAATCTTTTCTTAACGCACGTGTTTATATTAATATTACCCCTCGATCTGTAAAATAAAATAAAATAACATTGCAAAATTGTATTTTTTTCTACATCGTCAGTGCGTTCAGTAATTTGATTGTTGATTAATTGTACAATGTACTGGTAAAGTAACACTGAGGTACAGTAATGATGGGCGCCCGACAGAATTTTTTGACCGCATTTGACGTTTTTAATTGTTCTTTCCGGGTTTTCAATAGTGCAATCAAGGCATGTTCACCGAAAAAGACTGCCCTTTCAATATGGTTTACGACATTACCATAAGATCCTGCAACTACAAGCGGAAAATGAAGTGCAGCATCATTTCTGGTAAGGCGTATCTCACTTTCAGATTTAGTCTAATAACTTTACAGCTTCAACACCACAAAACGGTAAAAATCAGCGTTCGAACAGTCAATCTCCATTATGGTAACCTGCCGAAAAGTTAGCAAGTAACAAGTCAATCAATCAATCAATGAACGAATCAATCAATCAATCAATCGATTGAACGACTATACAATTAGTCTTTCAGAATATTTAAATAAACTATCATTTAACCAATCAATCAATCAATTATCCTGTTCCGTTTATTGATTATACAAACGGGTATATGTACGAGTACTGGTTGAGCAGGTACACATATTTGACACAATTTTTAATATTTCAGGACTCACTGATTTCGGCGACGGAATATGGACCACCATTGCGCCATTGCGTCAGCCCTCCGACGGGCCTGGGGATGGCGGCCAGGAAGGCTCCGGCCTAGTCCACCTTTCTCTTTTACAAGGTGCAACGGCAGCTCCAGCAACAAAAAACTCCCCCAAGAAGGCCAATCTAGCGGAAGTGCAAAAGCTGGCCGTCAAATCAGTTAATCAACCGGGTCGAACAACGACGGCCCGACCCGCCTCATCCAGTACCGTTCAGCTGATCAGGCAACAACAGCCGATCCCGGCACCGAAACCGGAAGAAGATTGCGTTATTTGGGAGGACGAATAAAGAGAAAAAATTTTTAATTTGTTA
>JBBQAH010000116.1:0-9890 GCA_038316145.1 Burkholderiales bacterium | reverse complement strand
GCTGGACCGCGGCGCCCGCGTGACCGAGCTGCTCAAGCAGGCCCAGTACTCGCCGCAGCCGATCAGCCTGATGGCCGCCACGCTGTTTGCGGTCAACAAGGGCTTCATGGACAACGTCGAGGTCAAGAAGATCCTGGCGTTCGAGCACGGTCTGCACCAGTACTTGAAGAGCAGCCACGCCGCGCTGCTGGCCAAGCTGGAAAACGACAAGGCCATGGACAAGGCTGCCGAAGAAGAGATGACGGCCGCCGTCACCGCGTTCAAGAAGTCCTTCGCCTGAGTATGAATGCCCCCACGCTCACTGCGCTCGCTGCCCCCCGAGGGGGCGCCGGCCGGCTTGGGGCGGCCCGGCGCCGGCCGGGCCTGCCTGAAATGAAGGAGCCCCGTCATGGCGGTCGGTAAAGAAATTCGCGGCAAGATCAAGAGCTTCGAGAACACCAAGAAGATCACCAAGGCCATGGAAATGGTCTCGGCGGCCAAGATGCGCCGGGCCCAGGAGCGCATGCGCGCTTCGCGCCCCTACGCCGACAAGATCCGCAACATCACGGCCAACCTGTCCCGGGCCAACCCCGAGTACCAGAGCGTCTACATGCGCACCGGTGCCACGTCCAAGGTGACCGGCTTCATCGTCGTCACGGCCGACAAGGGTTTGTGCGGCGGCCTGAACACCAACGTGCTGCGGGCGGTGACGACCAAACTGCGCGAGGTGCAGGCCGAAGGTGGCAGCGCGCAAGCGGTGGCCATCGGCAACAAGGGCTTCGGCTTCTTGAACCGCATTGGCGCCAAGGTGGTGAGCCACGCCACCCAGCTGGGTGACGCACCGCCGATAGACAAGCTGATCGGCCCGGTCAAGGTGATGCTCGACGATTTTGTCGCCGGCAAGGTCGATGTGGTCTATCTCTGCTACACCCGCTTCATCAACACGATGTCGCAGGTGCCGGTGATCGAGCAGCTGCTGCCGCTGACGGCCAGCCGCCTCGACCAGACAGCCGAAGAGCGCGCCCAGCACGGCTGGGATTACCTCTACGAGCCCGACGCTGCCACCGTGATCGACGAGCTGCTGACCCGCTACATCGAGGCGCTGGTGTTCACCGCAGTGGCCGAGAACATGGCGTCAGAGCAATCAGCGCGCATGGTGGCGATGAAGGCTGCGACCGAAAACGCCGGCAGCCTGATCGGTGAGCTCAAGCTGGTCTACAACAAGACCCGCCAGGCGGCGATCACCACCGAACTGTCCGAGATTGTCAGCGGCGCGGCCGCGATCAGTGGCTGATCTTCTGCGGCTCGACTTCAGCGAACGCTGAGTTGATCCGCTGCCGATCCTGCCGCACCCTACGAATACCGTTTCAAGGAAAACAAAATGTCGAACACTCAAGCCCAAGGCAAGATCGTTCAGTGCATCGGCGCCGTGGTGGACGTGGAATTCCCGCGTGACCAGATGCCCCGCGTTTATGACGCACTCAAGCTCGCCGGCTCGGCGCTGACGCTCGAAGTGCAGCAGCAGCTCGGCGACGGCATCGTGCGCACCATCGCGCTCGGCTCCAGCGACGGCCTGCGCCGTGGCCTGATGGTCAGCAACACCGGGGCTGCGATCACCGTGCCGGTCGGCAAGGCCACGCTCGGCCGCATCATGGACGTGCTGGGCGCGCCCATCGACGAGCGCGGCCCGGTCGACCAGACCCTGACCGCCTCCATCCACCGCAAGGCCCCGAGCTACGACGAGCTGAGCCCGTCGCAAGAACTGCTCGAGACCGGCATCAAGGTGATCGACCTGATCTGCCCGTTTGCCAAGGGCGGCAAGGTGGGCCTGTTCGGTGGCGCCGGCGTCGGCAAGACGGTGAACATGATGGAGCTGATCAACAACATCGCCAAGGCGCACTCGGGTCTGTCAGTCTTCGCGGGTGTCGGCGAGCGTACCCGCGAGGGCAACGATTTCTACCATGAGATGGCCGAGTCGGGCGTCGTCAACCTCGAGAACCTGGGTGAGTCCAAGGTCGCGATGGTCTACGGCCAGATGAACGAGCCCCCGGGCAACCGGCTTCGTGTTGCGCTGACCGGTCTGACGATTGCCGAGTCGTTCCGCGACGAAGGCAAGGACGTGCTGTTCTTTGTCGACAACATCTACCGCTACACGCTGGCCGGCACGGAGGTGTCCGCGCTGCTGGGCCGCATGCCGTCGGCGGTGGGCTACCAGCCGACGCTGGCCGAAGAAATGGGCCGCCTGCAAGAGCGCATCACCTCGACCAAGGTCGGCTCGATCACCTCGATCCAGGCCGTTTATGTGCCGGCGGACGACCTGACCGACCCGTCGCCCGCCACCACCTTCGCCCACCTGGACGCTACCGTGGTGCTGTCGCGTGACATCGCATCGCTGGGCATCTACCCGGCGGTGGACCCGCTCGACAGCAACAGCCGTCAGGTGGACCCGAACGTGGTCGGTGAAGAGCACTACACGACCACCCGCGCCGTGCAGTCCACACTGCAGCGCTACAAGGAGCTGCGCGACATCATCGCCATCCTGGGCATGGACGAGTTGAGCCCGGAAGACAAGCTGGCGGTGGCCCGCGCCCGCAAGATCCAGCGTTTCCTGAGCCAGCCGTTCCACGTGGCCGAGGTCTTTACCGGCTCGCCGGGCAAGTATGTGCCGCTGAAAGAAACCATCCGCGGCTTCAAGATGATCGTGGCGGGCGAGTGTGATCACCTGCCTGAGCAGGCGTTCTACATGGTTGGCACCATCGACGAGGCTTTCGAGAAAGCCAAGAAGATCCAATAAGGAGCCGACATGGCCACCCTCCACGTTGACGTCGTATCGGCCCAGTCCAGCATCTTCTCAGGCGAGGCCAAGTTTGTGGCCCTGCCGGGCGAGATGGGCGAGCTGGGGATCTACCCGCGCCACACGCCGCTGATTACCCGCATCAAGCCGGGTGCGGTGCGTATCGTGCGCGCCGACACCGGTGAAGAAGAGTTTGTCTTTGTGGCGGGCGGCATTCTTGAGGTGCAGCCCGGCACCGTCACCGTGCTGGCCGACACCGCCATCCGCGGTTACGACCTGGACGAGGCCAAGGCGCTGGAAGCCCGCAAGCTGGCCGAAGAAGCGATGAAAAGCGCCAAGACCGACATCGACTTTGCCAAGGCGCAAGGCGAATTTGCGACGATGGCGGCCCAGATCGCGGCCATCGCCAAGCTGCGCCGCAAGTAGTGGCGAGCGGCCAAAGCCGCCGCCACTGTCAATGAAAGCCTGCCAGGCCTCTGCCTTGCAGGCTTTTTTCATGGTTTGGCGCTATCACTTGGCGCAGCCCTCAGAATCGATCCACGTATCGAGGAGCGGACAGCATGGGAAAGCGTGACGACAAAGCCGAGAAGGCAGAAAAGGCCGGCAAGGCCGAAAAAGCGGACAGGCCGGACAAGCCGGGTAAGCCAGGCAAGTCTGGCGACGGTCGTGCCGCTGCGGCCGAGCCGATGTCCAAGTCGGACTACCTGGCGCAGCTGGCGCCGCTGGAGCTGGAGCTCAACAACCTGGCGCGCTGGTTGCAACACACCGGGCGCCGGTTGGTGGTGGTGTTGGAGGGGCGTGACACTGCCGGCAAAGGCGGAGTGATCGCGGCGATTGCCGATACCCTCAACCCGCGCCAGTGCCATGTGGTGGCCCTGGCCAAGCCGACTGAGCGGGAACTGGGGCAGTGGTACTTTCAGCGCTACGTGGCTGAGCTGCCCGTGGCCGGCGAGATGACCTTGTTCGACCGCAGCTGGTACAACCGCGCCGGTGTTGAACGGGTGATGGGCTACTGCAGCGAATCGGAGGCCAAGGCCTTCCTGAAGCAGGTGCCGGCCTTCGAGCAGATGCTGGCGGATGACGGTGTGCTGCTGTGCAAGTACTGGCTGACTGTTGACCAGGCCGAGCAGGAGGCCCGCTTTGCCGAGCGATTGGAGGACCCGCTCAAGCGCTGGAAGCTGTCGCCCATCGATCTGAAGGCGCGCGAGAAGTACGCTGATTACGGCGATGCCCGCGACGCCATGCTCAAGGCCACCCACAGCGAGGTGGCGCCCTGGACGCTGGTCAACTTCAACGACCAGCGGCGCGGCCGCATCGCGCTGATCCGGCACCTGCTGGCGCGCCTGCCCGACACCACGGTAGCGCCCGAGCCGCTGTTGTTGCCTGCCTTGCCGCATGCGCCGTTGACGGAGCACTGCCGCGCGGGTTTCGAGCCGATCTGAGGCGCAACCGCGCCCCGCAGTGCGCCAGATCCTGCCACAGGCCTATCGCAGGTCCGGCCGGTTCGGCAATTCGTCGGGGTTGGCCTGGCCTGGCGTCAGGGCAAAGTGTCGGGCCAGCAGGGCGTCGATGGTGTCAATGGCCTGCATCAGGCCGGCCTCGAAGCGGCCCTGCGCAAACGCGGCGCGCATCGGCGCGATCAGCGCCTGCCACTGCGCCGGGCTGATGTGCTGGTTCAGGCCCCGGTCGGCCACGATCTCGATGGCGTGATCGGCCAGCAGCAGGTAGATCAGCACACCGTTGTTCTGTTCGGTGTCCCAGACCCGCAGCTTGCCGAACTGCGTGATGGCGCGGTCGCGCGCGTTCAAGTTCTTCCAGAGGTAGGACAGCGGGAGCCCGGCCTCGATGCTGATGCGGATCTCGCCGCTGTGGCGCTGCTCGCTGGCGGCCACCCGCGCCTCGATGCGCGTCAGCGCATCGGGCGGCAAGGCGCGGCGGGTGTCGGTCTCGTCGAACCACCGGTGTTTGAGGATGCGCGGTAGCTTGCCCATCACCAACTGCCCCCGGCGCCGCCGCCACCAAAGTTGCCTCCGCCGCCCGAGCTGAACCCGCCGCCACCGCCGCCACCACCGAAGCCACCCCGGCCGCCACCAAAACCGCCGCCGCCAAAGATCACGGGGGCCACACCGCCCAGGGCGCCACGCCCACCCCGGCCCGCGCCCACCCCCATCACGCCCACCAGCAGCAGCGCTACCCCACCGGCCAGCCCGCCCAGCAAGACGCTGCTGCTCAGCAGCCAGGCCAGCGCGCCGGTGCCGCCTGCCGCGACCACCGACCCCAATTTGCGGCCCAGCATCGCTGTCAACACGCCGCCCACCACCGGCACGCCGACAAAGAAAAACATCGCCAGCATCTCCCAGTTGAAACCGGGCGCCGCGCCGCCGGGCCGGCTTCGCCCAGTGGGTGCGGGCAGGTTCTCGCCCCGGATGCGCGCCATCAGCGCGTCAACACCGGCCGACAGCCCGCCTGCAAAGTCACCCTGCTTGAAGGCGGGTGTGATCGTGTTCTGCACGATCTGCCGCGCTGCCAGGTCGGGCACGGCGCCCTCCAGCGCTTTGGCCGGCGCGATCCAGACCTTGCGGTCATTTTTGGCCACCACCACCAGCACGCCGTCGCCCACGTCGCGGCGGCCGACCTTCCAGGCGTCGCCCAGCCGCTGGGTGTAGGCGGCGATGTCCTCAGGCGCGGTGGTGGGTACCAGCAGCACGACGATCTGCGGGCCGGCCTGGGCCTCGAAGGCGGCCAGCTTGGCGTCCAGCGCGGCCAGCGCGGCAGCGTCCAGTGTGGCGGTCTGATCGATCACCCGGGCCGACAGCGCGGGCACCGGCAGCACATCCTGCGCCCGCAGCGCCGGCGCTGCCAAACACATCAGCAACGCCAGCAGGCGCAGCAGCATCGGCATGGTCGCGGCTTACTTCGACGCAGCCGGGGTGGCGGCGGGCGCTGGCGCGGCGGGTGCAGCCGCTGCCGCAGGCTTGTCGAAGCTGACCTTCGGCGGCGCGCTGATCTCGGCCTCGTTGGCCACCGTGAAGCTGGGCTTGATGCTGTAGCCGAAGACCATGGCTGTCAGGTTGTTCGGAAAGCTGCGCGCCAGCACGTTGTACTGCTGTACCGACTTGATGTACCGGTTGCGCGCCACGGTGATGCGGTTCTCGGTGCCTTCCAGCTGCACCCGCAGGTCCTGAAAGGCAGCGTTGGCTTTCAGGTTGGGGTACTGCTCGCTGACCACCATCAGCCGGCTCAGCGCGCCGGTGAGCTGGCCCTGGGCATCCTGGAACTTCTTGAAAGCTTCGGGGTTGTTGATCAGTTCAGGCGTGGCCTGGATCGATGTGGCGCTGGCGCGGGCCTGGATCACCTTGGTGAGGGTATCTTGCTCGAAGCCGGCTTCGCCCTTGACGGTGGCCACGATGTTGGGGATCAGGTCGCTGCGGCGCTGGTACTGGTTCAACACCTCGGCCCAGCTGCCCTTGACCTCCTCGTCGAGCTTCTGGAAGTCGTTGTAGCCGCAGCCCGACAGCAGCAAGGTCAGGCCCAGGGCCAGGGCAGCGAGGGTGGATCGTGAACGGCTCATGTTTTCCTCCAGAGGTGATGCGTCTTGGCGCAAGCATAGCTGAGGGGCCCGGCGTGGGATTCAAGTGCGCTGGACCCCAACCGGTTGGCGCCTGCAGGTTGGCGGCGTCGAGGCCGGCCGCGATAATCCGGCGATGACCGCCCCGCTGCAAAACGACACTTTCCTGCGCGCCTGCCTGCGCCAGCCGACCGACCACACCCCCATCTGGCTGATGCGCCAGGCCGGGCGTTACCTGCCCGAGTACAAGGCCTCGCGGCTGGCGGCTGGCAACAGCTTCATGGGGCTGGCCACCAACCCGCATTACGCCACCGAGGTGACGCTGCAGCCGCTGGACCGGTTTCCGCTGGACGCAGCGATCCTGTTCTCCGACATCCTCACCGTGCCCGACGCGATGGGTCTGGGCTTGAGCTTCGGCGCCGGCGAAGGCCCGCGCTTTGCCCACCCGCTGCGCGACGAGGCGGCGGTGGCCGCACTGGCGGTGCCCGACATGGCCAAGCTGCGCTATGTGTTCGATGCGGTCAGCTCGATCCGCAAGGCGCTCAACGGGCGCGTCCCGCTGATCGGCTTCTCGGGCAGCCCGTGGACGCTGGCCTGCTACATGGTCGAAGGTGCGGGCTCGGACGACTACCGCACTGTCAAGACCATGCTGTACGCCCGGCCCGACCTGCTGCACCGCATCCTGGCAATCAATGCCGACGCGGTCGCCACCTACCTCAACACCCAGATCGAGGCTGGCGCCCAGGCGGTGATGATTTTTGACTCCTGGGGCGGCGTGCTGGAGCACCGGGCCTTTCACGAATTCAGCCTGGCCTACACCCAGCGTGTGATGAATCAGCTCAAACGCGAGCACAACGGCCAGCGGGTGCCGGCGATCGTGTTCACCAAGGGCGGTGGCTTGTGGCTGGAGCAGATTGCGGCCACCGGAGCCGACGTGGTCGGCCTGGACTGGACCTGCGACCTGGGCCAGGCCCGGCGCCGCATCGACGACCGGGTGGCGCTGCAAGGCAATCTCGATCCGATGGCGTTGTTCGCCACGCCCGAGGCGGTTGCGGCCGAGGCGCGCGCGGTGCTGGACAGTTTTGGCCCCCAGCAGCGTTCGGATGGGCGCTGCGGCGGCCACATCTTCAACCTCGGCCACGGCATCAACCAGCACACCCCGACCGACAACGTGACAGCCCTGGTCGAGGCGGTACACAGCCACTCGCGTGCACTTCGGCGTGCCGATGTTCGGGTTTGAATCTAGGCGCCGTTAGGGGTGAGTGCGCGCTCAGGGCTTGACTTATCCCCAAAAATCCAGCTGCGACAAAGAGTGCGAAATAAATGTGCAGTGCAGCATCGGAAATCCTGAAATTACGTGCTAAGTGATTGATGTGGAACAGATTTTGGACACTGCTGCAGGATCGGGCAATCCAGGGCAAGGCCCGCAGGATCAAGCACTTAGCGGCGCCGCAAGCAGGTTTCCCACAAAGTTATCCACAGAAGTCGGGGATAGATCGGAAACTTGTTTTCAATCATCGACTTAAGCGTGTTTCTTGATGTGATGCCGAAAAAACACGCGCAACTGTGGTCGGTCTGCCTGTGAGCGGCAGTGTTGCAAATGAGGTACTGCGGGTTGCCGTTGACGCGCCTCAATACAGTGGCCTCGGTGGTGCGCTTGATTACCTGAGCGAGCGCCCGCTGGCGCCCGGCACCCTGCTGCGGGTGCCGCTGGGCAAGCGGGAGCTGCTGGGCATCGTCTGGCACGGCGCCGCTGCGGCGCCCGCAGGCTACGCGCTGCGGTCGGTGGGCGAGGTGTTCGATGCCCTGCCGCCGCTGGCGCCTGCCTGGCTGGCGCTGGTGGACTTTGCTTCGGGTTACTACCAGCGGGGCGTGGGTGAGCTGGCGCTGGCCGTGCTGCCGCCCGAGTTGCGCAAGCTGGATGCGCCGGGGCTGGTCAAGCGCCTGGCGCGCCTGGTCAAGAAGCTGGACAAGCCTGCCGCCACCGGTACGGCCGCCACACCTGCCGTGGTCCGCCCAGCGCTGGGGCCCGAGCAGCAAGCGGCGCTGCAGGCCTTCGAGCGCTCACTCATCCAGCCCCGGCCTGCCCCGATGCTGCTGTTCGGCGTCACCGGCAGCGGCAAGACCGAGGTCTACCTGCACGCCGCCGAGCAAGTGCTGGCCACCGGCAGGCAGGTCTTGGTGCTGGTGCCAGAGATCAACCTCACGCCCCAGCTCGAAGCGCGGTTTGCCGCGCGCTTCCCGGCTCACCGCATGGTGGCCATGCACAGCGGCCTGACGCCGGTGCAGCGCCTGCAGCACTGGTTGATGGCGCACCTGGGCCGGGCCGACATCGTGCTGGGCACCCGGCTGTCGGTGTTTGCGCCGTTGCCGCGCCTGGGCCTGATCGTGGTCGACGAAGAGCACGACCCGTCCTACAAGCAGCAAGAGGGCGCACGCTACTCGGCGCGTGACCTGGCGATCTACCGGGCCCATCTGGAGCGCATCCCGGTGATTTTGGGATCGGCCACGCCCTCGCTGGAGACCTGGCAGCGGGCCCTGCCCGACCCGCAGCAGCGCAGCCCGCGCTACCAGCGCCTGACCCTGGCCGAGCGTGTGGGCGGTGGCGCGCTGCCCCGGGTGCGGCTGTTCGACATGGGCGTGCTGCCCAAGGTGGCCGGCCAATCGCCGCTGCTCGCGCCGATGGTGCTGGACTCGCTGCGCGACAGGCTGGCGCGAGGTGAGCAAAGCCTGGTCTTCTTGAACCGGCGCGGCTACGCCCCGGTGCTGTTCTGCGCCGATTGCGGTTGGAAGAGCGGCTGCCCGCATTGCAGCGCCTGGCGCGTCTTCCACAAAGGTGAGCGCACACTGCGTTGCCACCACTGCGGCTTCACCGAGCGGGTGCCACGCGCCTGCCCGGACTGCGGCAACCTCGACATCGCGCCGATGGGCCGCGGCACCGAGAAGCTGGAGGAGCAACTCGCCGAGCTGCTGCCCGGCGCCCGCATCAGCCGGCTGGACGCCGACACCGCCCGCGGCAAGGGCCAGCTGGAGGCCCGGCTGGCGCAAGTGCATGCGGGCGAGGTGGACGTGCTGGTCGGCACCCAGATGGTGACCAAGGGGCACGACTTTCGGCGCATCACGCTGGTGGTGGCGGTCAACCCCGATTCAGCCTTGTTTGCCAGCGACTTCCGCGCGCCCGAGCGGCTGTTTGCGCTGCTGATGCAGGCCGGCGGCCGGGCCGGGCGCGATGCTGAAGCCGCCGGGCGCAGTGAGATGTGGGTGCAGACCTGGCACCCTCAACACGCGCTGTACGCCGCCCTCAAGACGCACGACTTTGCGGCCTTTGCGCAAAGCCAGCTGGCCGAGCGCCGCGCCGCCGGCCTGCCGCCCTACAGCCACCTGGCGCTGCTGCGCGCCGAGGCACGAGACCCGGCGGTGGCCCTGGCCTGGCTGCACGAGGCCGCCGCGCTGGCCGCCGCGCTGCCCGGCGCGGCCGGTGTCACGCTCTACCCGCCGGTGCCGCCGGCCGTCGGCAAGGTGGCCGGCGTCGAGCGGCTGCAGATGCTG
>JBBQAH010000401.1:0-19342 GCA_038316145.1 Burkholderiales bacterium | reverse complement strand
GGTGAGCAGCGCCGCCTCCACGGCCTCACCGCCCTGCGACAGGCGGTACAAGAAACGTGCACGGTAGAAGTCACTGATGCTGGCCACGCGCGCGGTGTCGGGTTGGGATTCGAGGTTGCCCCATTCGGTCAGTTGAGCCAGCGCGGCCTGCACTTCCTCGATGCGCGGTGCCGAGGCGTCCCAGTGGCCTTCGGCCAGCACCTCGTCGGGCCGCAGGTGCAGGCGAAACTGGCGCTTGGCGGCGGCGAAGGTGTCCATCACGCTGCGGTAGAACAGGGTTTTTTCGGCGCTGATATGGCGGAACAGCTCGGCCTGTGCCTCGACATGGCGTGGCTGGCGGCTTGGGACCGGTTGTGGCATGGCACTGCTCATGGCGATAAGTGGCGTCTCAAGTGCCCGGAAGAAGAGTGCTGAAGGTTGTGATTGCAGGCGGAACCCGCATCCTGCCCGACAAACGGCGCCGGGCCGTACCCGCAGCAGCTGCCAACAACTCGAAGGGCCGGCGGTGGGCGTATCCCCAACACGGACGTTGAGCCAAATCGTGCAAAACCTGGCTTTGGCGCTTGCCGCGTGATGCAATGCCGAGCACACCAAATTCCGGACAGACTTCGGTCATCTGGCAAGCCAAACGATACAGCTCTGAGACCGAGATGCTCAAGCAGTTCATCGTCACGGCAATCGCCATCGCCGTCCTTCAAACCACGGCCATTCAATCCGCCGCCGCACTGCCGCTGCCGTCTGCAACACCTGACAGCGTCGGCATGTCGGCGCAACGCCTAGCCAACATCGATGCGTTTTTCAAGGGCGAGATCGACAGGCAGCGGGTGCCCGGTGCGGTGGTGGCGATTGCGCGCAACGGCAAGCTCGTTTACTTCAAGGCCTTTGGCATGGCCGATGCAGCCAAGGGCGTGGTGATGCAGACCGATACGATTTTCCAGCTGGCGTCGATGACCAAGATCCAGGCTGCAGTGGGTGCGCTGGTTTTGACAGAACAAGGCAAGCTGCCGCTGCAAAGCAAGTTGACTGATTACTTCCCGGCCTTCGGCACGATGCAAGTGGGTGTGCCCGGCATTGAGGGCAAGTTCACGCTGGAGCCGCAAAAACGCCCCATCCTGATCCATGACCTGTTCCGCCACACCTCGGGCATCCCCTACGGTGGCCGGCCCGATGGCAGCAGTGCCATCGCGGCGGAGTGGCCCAGCGGCGGTGCGGCGCAAAACATGGGCACTGCGGCTGAGTTTGCCAATAGCGTCGCCAAACTGCCGCTGGTCTATCAGCCCGGCACGGTGTTTGAGTATGGCCTGTCGTTCGACGTGCTGAGCGCGGTGGTCGAGAAGATCACCGGCAAGTCGCTGGGCGGGCATCTCTCGGGCACGGTGTGGACGCCGCTGAAGATGGGTGATACCACCTTCCGCCCGACTGAAGCGCAAATGGCCCGCGTGGCGCGTGCTTTCCCGTACAACCCGCTGGACGGCAAGCCGCAATCCATCCTGGCGATTCAGCGTACACCCAGCTTCGATTGCGCCGGCGCCTGCGCCTTCGGCAGCATGGCCGACTGCATCCGCTTTGGCCTGGGCGTGGCCGTGCGGCTGCAACCAGGGCTGGCCGCCGTGCCCGGCAACCCCGGCGAATTCCGCTGGAACGGCGCCAACGGCACCGGCTTTTTTTGTAACCCGAAAGAGCAATTGGTCGTGGCCTTCGGCACCGCTGCGCCGGGTGAGTTGCGCAAGTATTACCGCGAACAGGTGCAGGACCTGGTCTACGGCGCACTCAGCCGTTGAGGCGGCCTGTCAGGCCGCGGGCTGCTGACGGGCGATTTCTTCCTCGAACTCCCGCAACCGGTCCTTGCCAAAAAACAGCTCGCTGCCGACCAGGAAGGAGGGCGAGCCGAAGGCGCCGTGATCAAAGGCCGACTGGGTATTGGCGACCAGCCTGGCCTTGATATCAGGCTGCTGGGCCAAGGCCAGCAGCCCCGCGCCGTCCAGGCCGGTATCGTGCAGCAGCGCAGCGATCTCGCTGTCGTCGCTCATGTTGCGGCCCTGCTCCCACATTGCCGAGTACATGGCGTCGATGTAGTGCGGCCCGCAGCCCAGCGCCTGCGCCGCAACCGCCAGCCGCATGATTTTGAGCGTGTTCACCGGGAAGTGCGGATTCATCCGGAAGCGGCCCAGCTTGTGCTTGGCGATGAAGCGCTGGATCTCCAGCCTGTCGTAGGCGCGCTTGTTCGGAATGTCCGCAAACGCCTCGGCTGGTGATCGGTTGTTGCTCAGCTTGAACAGGCCACCCAGCAGGACCGGCACGTACTCGATCTGGACCTGGGTACGCAACCCGATGCCGGGCAGAATCTTGTGGCAGAAGTAGGCATTGGGGCTGCCAAAGTCGAAAAGGAATTGAACTGGAAGGCGTGTCATGGATAGTTTGCAATGTGTTGAAGGGTTCAACCCAGGCGCTCACCAGCTCTCAAGCCAGGGCCGCAGCTCGGTCTCATGGGTCCAGGCGTCGCGCGGCTGCTGGTGGATCTGCCAATAGGCCTCGGCAATCGAGTCCGGGCTCAGGATGCCCTGCTGGTCCTTCATCGCACAGTGGTCCGGAAAATTGCTGCGGATGAACTCGGTGTCGATGGCGCCGTCGATCACCGGATGCGCCACATGGATGCCTTTGGGCCAGAGTTCGCGTGCCATGCTCTGCGCCAGCGCGCGCAAGGCATGCTTGGCACCCGCAAAGGCGGCGTAGCCTTCGCGGCCACGCAGGCTGGCAGTAGCGCCGGTGAAGATGATCGTGCCGCGGCCACGGGGCAGCATCACCTTGGCGGTTTCGCGGCCCATCAAGAAGCCGCCGAAGCAGGCCATTTCCCAGACCTTTTGGTAGACCCGCGCGGTGGTCTCGGTGATGCCGAACCGCACATTGGCGCCGATGTTGAAGACGGCCACCTCGATCGGTGCGATGTCGCGCTCGATCTGCTCGATGAGCGCGACCATGTCGTCCTCCTTGCGCGCGTCGCTGCCAAAGCCGTGGGCTTGCCCGCCGTCGGCCTTGATCTGGGCGACCAGCGGTTCGAGCTTGTCGGCGGTGCGCCGGGTGACGCAGGCGATGTAGCCTTCGCGCGCAAAGCGCCGGGCGATGGCGCCGCCGGTGGCGTCACCGGCACCGATGACCAGGATGGCTTTTTTGCCGGGCATGATGAAGTTCCTGTCGTGGGTAGGCGACCAGCCGTTTGTGCATGCAGGTTTGCAGTGTGGCGGCATCGAAGGGGCTTGGGCTGTAACGTCCCAAGGTAGATTTGGCGCACGCCGCGTGGTGCAATGCTTTGCAGTTGAGTGCAAGTTTGAATAAAAATATGCCCCGATCCAAGCCACCTTCGACGACCCAACAGCTCGATATCTTTGCCGACAGCCGGGACGTGATGCTGCGTAACGATCTGGTGGGCATGCTGACACGGCACGACGGGGCTGCGGCTCGCCAGGCGCTGGTCACGCTCTCCGATAGCTACCCGGAGGATGCCATGCTGGCACCTGCCCGGGTGTTGCTGGCGGCGCTTGTGGGTGGGGCGCCTTCACCGGTTGCCAAGCCAACAGCGCCGGTGGCCGCAGCCGATCTGGCTGCGGCCCGGCTGCACCTGCAGGGCCAAGTGGCACCTGCGGCTGCCGCAGTGCTGGGGCAGGGCGCCGCGCCAACCTGGCTGGCGCCGCTGTGGCGCGACCTGGCCCGGCGCAGCGAGTCGCTGCCCTGGGCTGCTGCCCGGGCCGACGAGCATGCCGCGCCGCTCTGGTTGGCCGCAGGCGATTGGGCGCAGGCGGCGCGGGCTGCTGGCGGCATTACCTCTTGGCGGCGAATCCCCGCGCCATTGGCCTGGATGGCCGAAGCACGCTTTCGGCAAGACGGGGTTGACACGGTCTGGCCGCTGCTGTCCGAGCTGGCCTGGCTGGCGCCGCGCCGGCTCGACGGCCTGCTGCGCCGCTTGGCCGACCCCTTGCTGGACCGGCTGCGGCGCCGGTTTGACGACGGTTTTGATGCCGGCGTCGAGCGCGGCGATCAACACGGCGATCTGGTCTGGTTCCCGGCCTGGGTGCTGACCGATACACCGGCGCTGGCGCCGCGCCTGGCATTGGCCGAGCCTGGGCAGGACAGCGCCGCAGAGCGCGGGTTGCGGCTGATGGTGAACCTGCTGGCCTTGGAACGCCAAGGCCGCCACCACGAGCTGGTGGCGCGCCGCCTGGTGCTGCGAGACCTGTGCCCGCCACTGTTTGCCGCCTACATCGCGACCCGCTGAAGCGCTGGCCGTCGAATCAAGAGCAGTGCCCGCATCGCCCTCGACATCGCCCACACCACCGGCCAATGACCACCTGGTTGACGAAAAAAAGGCCAGCGCGCAGGCTGGCCTGAGATCCTCTTACCGGCGGCAGCCCGTCACGGCCGACCGCAGGCGTGGGCTCACGCCCCAGCGGCTGTCACTTGGACGCCGCTTCGCTGGCGGGCGCTGCGGCTGCCGGCGCCGCAGTCAGGGTGGGCGTGGCAGCGGACGCCATCACCGCTGGCGCAAGCACCGCAACCGGCGCGGCGACCGGAACAGTTACGGCGTGCACACCCCCACTGGGCACCGGCAACAGCGGCACGATCAGCAGTGCCACGATGTTGATGATCTTGATCAGCGGGTTGATGGCCGGGCCGGCGGTGTCCTTGTACGGGTCGCCCACGGTGTCGCCGGTGACGGCGGCCTTGTGGGTGTCGCTGCCCTTGCCGCCGAAGTGACCGTCCTCGATGTACTTCTTGGCGTTGTCCCAGGCGCCACCGCCGGTGCACATGCTGATCGCGACAAACAGGCCGGTCACGATCGTGCCCATCAGCAGGCCGCCGAGCGCCGCAGCACCCAGCGTCAGGCCGACCACCACCGGCACCACCACTGGCAGCAGCGACGGCACGATCATCTCCTTGATGGCCGCGCTGGTCAGCATGTCGACCGCCGCGCTGTAGTCGGGCTTGCGCATGCCGGCCATGATCTGGCCGTCGGCAAACTGGCGTCGCACCTCGACCACCACCGAGCCGGCGGCGCGGCCCACCGCCTCCATCGCCATCGCACCGAACAGGTAGGGGATCAGCCCGCCGATGAACAGGCCGACGATGACCTTGGGGTCGCTCAGGTCGAACGAGATCGAGAATCCCCGGCCTTCCAGCGAGTGGGTGTAGTCGGCAAACAGCACCAGTGCAGCCAGGCCGGCCGAGCCGATGGCGTAGCCCTTGGTCACCGCCTTGGTGGTGTTGCCCACGGCGTCCAGCGGGTCGGTCACGTCACGCACCGATTTGGGCAGCTCGGCCATCTCGGCAATGCCGCCGGCGTTGTCGGTGATCGGGCCGTAGGCGTCGAGTGCCACCACGATGCCGGCCATGCTGAGCATGGCGGTGGCGGCGGTGGCGATGCCGTACAGGCCGGCCAGGCTGTAGGCGGCCAGAATGGCCGCGCAGATGCACAGCACCGGCCACATCGTCGAGCGCATCGACACGCCGAGGCCGGCGATGATGTTGGTGCCGTGGCCGGTGGTGGAGGCTTGTGCGATGTGCTTGACCGGCGGGTACTGGGTGCCGGTGTAGTACTCGGTGACCCAGACCAGCGCGGCCGTCAGCACCAGGCCCACGGCGCAGGCGCCCCACAAGCGCATCTGGGTGCCGGCACCCAGCGCGTCATCGGGCATCACTGCCTTGGTGACGAAGTAAAACGCGATCAGTGACAGCACACCCGCCACGGCCAGGCCCTTGTAGAGCGCCGGCATCACGTTTTTCATGCCCGGGCTGGCCTTGACAAACGAGCAGCCGATGATCGACGCGATGATCGACACCCCGCCCAGCAACAGCGGGTAGATCACCGCCGCCATGGGCGCAGCAGCCACCATCAGCGCACCCAGCGCCATCGTGGCGATCAGGGTGACGGCGTAGGTCTCGAACAGGTCGGCGGCCATGCCGGCGCAGTCACCGACGTTGTCGCCGACGTTGTCGGCGATCACCGCCGGGTTGCGCGGGTCGTCCTCGGGGATGCCGGCTTCGACCTTGCCCACCAGGTCAGCGCCCACGTCGGCGCCCTTGGTGAAGATGCCACCACCCAGCCGCGCAAAGATCGAGATCAGCGACGAGCCGAACGCAAAACCCAGCAGCGGCTTGAGCACGCTGGTGAGGCTCTTGTCGGGTGTCAGGTTGCCGTTGCCGGTGAGGAACAGGAAGAAGATGCCCACACCCAGCAGGCCCAGGCCGACCACCAGCATGCCGGTGATGGCGCCGCCCTTGAAGGCGACATCCAGCGCCGGGCCGATGCCGCGGGTGGCGGCCTGTGCGGTGCGCACATTGGCCTTGACCGAGACGTTCATGCCGATAAAGCCGCAAGCGCCCGACAGCACCGCGCCCAGTACAAATCCCACTGCCGTGGTGCCGTCGAGGAACACCCCGATCAGCACTGCCAGCACCACGCCGACGATGGCAATGGTGCGGTACTGCCGCGCCAGGTAGGCCGCCGCACCCTGCTGGATGGCGCCGGCGATCTCCTGCATGCGGGCATTGCCCGCGTCCTGCTTCAGGATCCAGCTGCGCTGGACAAACCCGTAGAGCACGGCCGCGAGGCCGCATGCAAGCGCTATGTAGAGCGCCATGTTGGTCGAAATCAAGGTATCTCCTTCCTCGGTACAAGCCTGGGGGCAAAACGCCGCCGTCGGTGTTCTGGTACCCGCACGCCTCATCGGCAGCCGGGTCAGGCGGTCGCGCAGAAAATGTAAGTCAAGCTCGCCCTGCGCGGCACGGTGTTTTCCTGCGGTAACGCAATTGAAGTTGCCGTGTCAGGACAGGTTAAGCGGCCTCCGTAGAATGCGGGTTTCCCCTTTGCCAGCGAGTCCCCCATGAGCCTGCACAACGTGACGCCCGGCGCCAAGGCGCCCCAGGAATTCAACGTGATCATCGAGATCCCGATGAACGCGGACCCGATCAAGTACGAGGTGGACCACGAAACCGGCGCGCTGTTTGTCGACCGTTTCATGAGCACCGCGATGCACTATCCGTGCAACTACGGCTATATCCCCAACACCTTGTCCGACGACGGTGACCCGGTGGACGTGCTGGTGATCACCCCGGTGCCGCTGATCTCGGGCGTGGTGGTGACTTGCCGCGCGATCGGCATGATGAAGATGGAAGACGAGGCCGGTGGCGACAACAAGCTGCTGGCGGTGCCGATCGACAAGGTGCTGTCGATCTACAGCCAGTGGAAGACGCCCGAAGACCTGAACCCGCTGCGCATCAAGACCATCCAGCATTTCTTCGAGCACTACAAGGACCTGGAAGAAGGCAAGTGGGTCAAGGTGACGGGCTGGACCGGCGTTGACGGTGCCCACGAGGAGATCGTCAACGGCATGGCCGCCTTCGAGGCGGGCAGGCACAAGGCCTGATTTACCCAGCCCGGCTGAACAGGCCGCACACACCCCGCTTGAACACCGGCACTGCCCCTGGGCAGGGACCGGTGCTTACAGCACCTTGCGCACCAGCTTGAAGACCGGATCCTCCGGAAACGGGTGCACGGTGTAGCCCAGGCCGGTCATCAGGCGCAGCATGTTGGGGTTGTTGGCCAGCACCAGGCCGTCGATCTCGGCCAGGCCCTTGGCGCGGGCAAACTCCATGATCGACAGCATCAGGCGTGAGCCCAGGCCCTGGCCCTTGTGCTGGTCCGACACCACCAGTGAAAACTCGCAACTGGTCTGGTCCGGGTTGGTGATGTAGCGCGACACGCCGATGATCTGCTCGGTCTCGGTGAACTCACCGTCGGCCGCGGCCGTGCGGGTGCGGTGCACGGCCACCAGCGCCATTTCGCGGTCATAGTCGATCAGGGTGTAGCGCGCCAGCATGCGCGCCGGCAACTCGGGCATGGTGCTGGCAAAACGGAAGTAGCGGCTTTCTGGCGATAGCCCACGCACAAAAGCCTGCAGCATGTCGGCGTCGTCGGGCTGGATCGGCCGGATGGTGTACAGGTCGCCACCCTTCATCGGCCACTCACGCTCGTAGGCGCTGGGGTAGGGCAGGATTGCCAGGTGGTGGTAGTCGCCTGAACCACTGCTGGCTGGCGGCGCATGCTCGATCACCACCCGGGCGTCCACCGCCACCGCGCCGGTCTCGTCCACGATGATCGGGTTGATGTCCATCTCGCGCAGCTGCGGCAGCGCGCAGACCATCTCGGACACCCGCAGCAGGATCTGCTCCACCGCGTCCCTGTCGGCGGGCGGCGCGCCGCGCCAATCGCCCAATGTCTCGGCGATGCGGGCGCGCTCGATCAGCCGGCGCGCCAGGAACTGGTTGAGCGGGGGCAGCTCCATCGCCCGGTCGGCAATCAGCTCGATCATCGTGCCGCCAGCGCCAAAGGTGATGACCGGACCGAACGGGTCGTCGGTGGTCAGGCCGATGTAGATCTCGCGGCCATGGCGCTGGGCGGCCATCGGCTGGATCGTCACGCCGTTGATACGCGCTGCGGGCTGCGCCAGTCTGACCGCCGCCAGCATGTCGTTGTAGACATCGCGCACCTGGGCGGCGGACAGCACGTTCAACGCCACCCCCTGCACATCGCTCTTGTGGCTGATGTCGGGCGAGTCGATCTTCAGCGCCACCGGGTAGCCCAGTTGCGCGGCGATCAGCATCGCCTCGTTGGCGCTGCGCGCCAGCATGGTGCGGGTGACGGGGATGTGGAAGGCCGCCAGCAGGGCTTTCGACTCCATCTCGGTCAGCACCTTGCGGCGCTCGGCCAGCACGCTCTCGATCAGCAGCCGGGCGCCTTCGATGTCGGGCTTGGCCAGGTCGGAGTTGGGCGCCGGGGTTTGTTGCAGCAACTGCTGGTTCTGGTAGAAGCTGGCGATGTTGCCAAAGGCATCCACCGCTGCCTCGGGCGTGCGAAAGCTCGGGATCGCCACGCTGTTGAGCACCTCGCGTGCGGCCATGACCCGCGCGTCGCCCATCCAGCAGGCCAGCACCGGCTTGCCGGTCAGGCGGAACACCTCGGTCACGCCCCTGGCGACCGCGGCGGGGTCGGCGCCGGGCTTGGGCGAGTAGATCGCCAGCATGCCGTCGCAACCCACATCGCGGCCACAGGCCAGCAGCGCGGCGCTGTAGTGCTCGGGCCGGGCGTCTTCGCCCAGGTCGATTACCGAGCACAGGCTGGCGCCGGGCGGCAGCTTGGGCGCCAGCTCAGCGCGGGTGGATTCGCTGAGCGTGACCACCTCCAGTCCGATCTCGCTGGCCCAATCGGCCGCCAGCACACCCGGCCCGCCACCATTGGTGACGATGGCCAAACGCTTGCCCACCGGCCGGTAACGTGAGGCCAGGCATTTTGCGGCCGAGAACATCTGGGTGAACAGGCGCACCCGCACCGCACCGGCACGCCGCAGCGCGGCCTCGAACACATCGTCGCTGCCGACGATGGCGGCCGAGTGGGTCAGTGCGGCCTTGGACCCTGCCGGCTTGCGGCCGGCCTTCATCACCACCACCGGTTTGGCGTAGGCGGCGGCGCGCAGTGCGCTCATGAAGCGGCGGGCGTTGCGGATGCCCTCCATGTAGACCAGGATCGACTGGGTGGCGCCGTCGTTGGCCAAAAAGTCCAGCGCCTGCGGCAGGTCCACTGCGGTGTTGGGTCCGAGCGAGATCACGGTTGAAAAACCCACGCCGTTGCGCTGGGCCCAGTCCAGGATCGACGAGGTCAGCGCGCCCGACTGCGACACCAACGCCAGCGGGCCGGGTGCCGCCAGCATGCCGGCGGCGCTGGCGTTCAGGCCCAGGGCCGGGCGCTGAAAGCCCAGGGTGTTGGGCCCGAGCAAGTGCACGCCATACCGCTTGGCGATGGCCAGCAATTCGGCGCACTGCGCCGCGGGCAGGCCGCTGGACAACACGAGCGCGGCGCGGCAGCGGATGCGGCCGACCACCTCCAGCGCGGCGGCAATCTCGGCGTGGGGCAGGGCGATGATGGCCAGGTCGGCGCGGGCTTGCGCCAGATCGGCCAGTGTGCCGGTCATGTGGATGTCGAAATAGCTGATCGGCCCAGCGAAGGGCTTGCCCGGCGCGCTGCCCTCGCCGCGCAGGCCGTCCAGCACGGCACGGGCCAGCGGCGTCCAGGCCTCGGATTTTGCCGGATCGCCGGCAAAGACGACGATCGAGCTGGGCGAAAACAACGGGGTCAGGTAGTGCTTGTCCATGGGCGGTTCCGTAAAACGGCACGTCAGCGGGCCGAGAAAGATCTGCGCCGAGCATAGGGCAAACCCTGGTGGCCAAGCGGGCTTTGCGGGCGGGTCGGCTTGCCTTTTGTCAAGGCACGGCCTTGAACGGGCTGTGTTCGCGCAATTCGTCCACGTATGACGCGATACCCTGGCCCTCGCGCTGCAGAAAGTCGGCCACTGCGGCCGAGAACTGCGGATGCGCCAGCCAGTGCGCCGACCGGATGCCCACCGGCAGCAGGCCACGCGCCATCTTGTGCTCGCCCTGTGCGCCGCCCTCGAAGCGCCGGTAGCCATTGGCGATGCACCACTGCAGCGGCTGGTAATAACAGGCCTCGAAGTGCAGGCAGGGCACAAACTCGGTGCAGCCCCAGTAGCGGCCATAGGCCTCACCCCGGACCGGGTCCAACGCCACCAGCGAGACGCCGATAGGCTCACCCTGGCGGCGCGCCACGAACATCAGCCAGTTTTCCGGCATGTCGCGTGCCATCGCCTCGAAGAAGTCTGCCGTCAGGTAGGGCGTGGAGTGGTGGGCGCGGTAGGTCAGGGTGTAGCAGTGATGGAAAAATTGCCACAGCCCGGGCGTGATGTCGCGGCCGGCGTGTGTGGTGAAGGCCACCCCCGCCTCGGTCACCTTGCGCCGCTCCTGCATGATCTTCTTGCGCTTCTCGCGCTGCAGACTGGCCAGAAAGGCGCTGAAGTCCGGCCAGGGCGCTGCCGTGTCCTGCGTCCAGTGGAACTGCACACCCTGCCGCACCAACCAGCGCTGGGCTTCGATGGCTGGCGCTTCATCCTCGGCGTGGAACAGCAGGTGCAGTGACGACGCCTTCTCTTGCCTGGCCAGTTGCGCCAGCGCGGCCAGCAGCAGTTGCCGGGCCGGCTCGTCGCGGGCCAGCAGCCGGCTGCCAGGCACCGGCGTGAACGGCACGGCCACCAGCAACTTGGGGTAGTAGCGCAGGCCGTGGCGCTGGTAGGCGTCGGCCCAGGCCCAGTCGAAGACGTATTCGCCGTAAGAGTGGCTCTTGAGGTAGGCCGGCGCGGCGGCGACCAGTTCCGCATCGCGATGCACCGTGACAAAGCGCGGCGCCCAGCCGGTGCCGGGCACCGCGCTGCCCGAGGCGTGCAATGCCGCCAGGTACTCCCAGCGCATGAAGGGCGTGGGCTGCGACTGGCGGTCCAGTAGCGCATTCCAGGCCTTGCCGTCCAGGGCCGTGGGGTCGTCGTGGACCCGGATAAGATCCATCTCGTTCGACGACGGGCCGCTCCCGAGTCGACCCACCCCCTCGGGGGGCGGACGACACAAGGCGTCGGCCTCGGGGCCGTTACTTCTGTGTTTGCCTAGCGGCTGATCGCTCAAAATATGTCAACTCCCAAGCCAGGCCGGGTGCGCATCGCACTGGCCCAGTTCAATGCCACGGTGGGCGATCTGGCGGGCAATGCCCGCCGCATTGTCGAGTGCGCGCAGCAAGCCCATGCCGATGGCGCGTGCTTGCTGGTGACGCCCGAACTGGCGCTCACCGGCTATCCGCCCGAAGACCTGCTGCTGCGGCCTGCCTTCATGCAGGCCTGCGCTTCGGCGCTGGCCGATCTGGCGCTGGCACTGGCGCCACTCGCGGGCCTGACCGTGGTGGTGGGTCATCCGCATCAGTCGGGTGTGCTTGGTGACGTGCGCTCCCGGTCTCATGCGGTGCAACTGCGCTTCAATGCCGCCTCGGTGCTGGCTGCGGGCGCCGTGGTGGCCACCTACTGCAAGCGTGAATTGCCCAACTACCAGGTGTTCGATGAGCGCCGCTACTTTGCCTCAGGTCGTGATGCCGGGCGCGGCGCAGTGGTATTTGCCGCTGGCGGCCGGCGTTTTGGCGTGCTGATCTGCGAGGACGCCTGGTTCGACGAGCCCGCAGAGGCGGCCCGCGCCGCCGGCGCCGAAATGCTGTGTGTGATCAACGCCTCACCCTTCCACCTCGACAAGGGCGGCGAGCGCGAGGCGCGCATGGCGCAGCGGGTGGCGGCGTCGGGCCTGCCGCTGCTGTATGCCCATCTGGTCGGTGGCCAGGACGAGGTGGTGTTCGATGGCGCCTCGTTTGCGCTCGACGCCCAGGGCCGGGTTGCCGCGCGCGGTGCGTATTTTGACGAGGGCCTGGTGACACTGGACTGGCTGCCCGACGGCCAGATGTCCGGCACCGTGCAACCGGTGCCCGCGCTCGAAGCGCAGGCCTGGGCCGCGCTGGTGACCGGCGTGCGCGACTACGTCAACAAAAACGGTTTCCCGGGCATCATCCTCGGCCTGTCGGGCGGCGTGGACTCGGCCCTGGTGCTGGCGATTGCGGTGGACGCGCTAGGCGCCGACCGGGTGCGCACGGTGATGATGCCCTCGCCCTACACCGCCGACATCTCCTGGATCGACGCCCGCGAGATGGCCGAGCGGCTGGGGGTGCGCTACGACGAGATCTCGATCCTGCCGATGTTCGAAGCCTTCCGCGCCAGCCTGGCAGCCGAGTTTGCGGGGCTGGCCGAGGACGCCACCGAAGAAAACATCCAGGCCCGCATCCGCGGCACCCTGCTGATGGCCTTGTCCAACAAGTTCGGCTCGATCGTGTTGACCACCGGCAACAAGAGCGAGATGGCCACCGGTTACTGCACGCTGTACGGCGACATGGCCGGCGGTTTTGCGGTGATCAAGGACGTGGCCAAGACCCTGGTTTACCGTCTGTGCGAGTGGAAGAACCAGCAGCCCAGCCAACGCGCCGACGGCAGCACCGGCCCGGTCATCCCCGAGCGCATCATCACCCGCCCGCCGTCGGCCGAGCTTCGTCCTGACCAGACCGACCAAGACAGCCTACCGCCCTACGCCGTGCTGGACGCCATCCTGGCGCGCTACATGGAGGAGGACCAGTCGATTGCCGAGATCGTGGCGGCCGGTTTTACCGCCGCCGATGTCGAGCGGGTCACCCGGCTGATCAAGATCAACGAATACAAGCGGCGCCAGTCGCCGGTGGGCATCCGCATCACGCACCGGGCGTTTGGGCGCGACTGGCGCTACCCCATCACCTCGAAGTTCCGTGCTTAAATTGAAGCTCTCGTCCAGCCGCCTCCGGAGCCCGTCATGAAACAGATCACCGCCATCATCAAGCCCTTCAAGCTCGAAGAGGTGCGCGAGGCGCTGGCCGATGTGGGTGTGTCGGGCCTGACGGTCACCGAGGTCAAGGGCTTCGGCCGGCAAAAGGGCCACACCGAGCTGTACCGCGGCGCCGAGTACGTGGTCGATTTCCTGCCCAAGGTCAAGGTCGAAGTCGTCGTCAAGGACAGCGATGTGGACCGCTGTCTGGAGGCCATCGTCAAGGCCGCCAAGACCGGCAAGATCGGCGACGGCAAGATCTTTGTCACACCGGTCGAGCAGGTGGTGCGCATCCGCACCGGCGAGACCGACGAATCAGCGGTCTGAGCCGCGGTCCGCCGGCCGGGTCGGCTGTACCCGCGGTGCGGGACTTGGACAAGCGGCCCCCAGGGGCCGCTCTGCGTTGCGGGCGGTTCGATCCCGCTCAGATCCGGCCAAAATCGTCACCGGACAGGTCGCGACGGTCCGCCAGCAAAGCGTCCAGCAAACGCTCGGCATCGTCGTCGATGCGCAGCATGGCCATCTGGTCATCACCCATGAAGCCTTCGGCCACCGCATGGGTCAAAAAAGCCGTCATCGGCGCCCAATAGCCTTCGGCATCGAGCAGACCGATCGGCCGCCGGTGGTAGCCCAGGTGCCGCCAGGTCCACACCTCGAACAGCTCTTCGAAGGTGCCGATGCCCCCAGGCATCGCCAAAAAAGCGTCGGAGCGCTCGGCCATCATGTGCTTGCGCTCGTGCATGGTCTTGACCACATGCAGCTCGGACAAGCCGGCATGGCCCACCTCCAGCGTCATCAGCGACTCCGGGATCACCCCCACCACCCGGCCGCCAGCCGCCAACGTGGCATTGGCGACGATGCCCATCAAGCCAGCCCGGCCACCGCCGTAGACCAGTTGCCAGCCACGCCTGCCAATGGCCGCGCCCAGCACCAGTGCCAGCGCGGCATAGCCCGGCTTGGCGCCCGACCGGGACCCGCAGTAGACGCAAACTGAAAACGGTGCCCCGGCGGGTGATGGCGTGGCAAGGGAAGACGCGGACATCGAATCGAGCAATTTCAGGGTTGTAGGGTGGCTCTGCAAACAGTTCAAGCTACAGATTTTGCGTTTTTGGGCAATTCAGGTTGCCAGTGCACCAGGCGGGTGCCGCTCACGACGTCGTGAAAAAACTGCCGGTCAGGGCGTAGCCATACCAGGCCTGCGTAAGCCAAGACGCCCAGCACGGTCAGCCCGGCGATGGCCGCCATGCCCTGCAAATGGAGCGCATAGGCCGTGGCCCAGGCGGGCAAGAACCACAGCCAGCTGAGCAGGTAACGCAGCAGGGCGCGTGACTGTTGGACCGGCGCCCCGTCGGCCGACACGAGCCGGATGTGCCAGGCTTTCATCGCGACGGTCTGGCCGCCGCGCGACCATAGCCAGATGAAATAGATGGCCAGCACCATGAACAGGAATGCCTGCAAGCCGGTCTTGCCCTGCAAGGCGTGACGCTGCTGGGTCAGGATGCTGTAGAAGAAAACGGCCGCCGTGGTCACACCAAATAGCAGCACGCCCTCGTAAACAAAGGCCGCCAGGCGCCGCAGCAGTCTCGGGGTGTCGGCTGCCGTAGGGGCGTGCGGCAAGCCGCCCGGCAGTTGCCCGGTCAGCGCGCGCTGCGCTGCTGCGCGCCCCGTCACGGCAAGCGGGGTGCCGAGGCGGCCGCTTGAGGCCCGCTTTGCGGCAGCAACGTGCTGCGGTCCACCTGGCCCGGTTTGGCGGCGATCTTGGGTTCGCCGGGCCGGTGGTGGGCCGGTGGCTCGGCCGTGGTTGTCATCAGCGTGGTGGTGGCGCCGGGCTTGGCTTGCACCAAGGTCGGTGCCACGGGGCGCGCTGCAGGCGCTGGGACCGTGGCACGCAACGGTATTGTGGTGCCGGTGGCCGTGGGTTTCTGGACAGAACCGCTGCTGGACCCGGCGGGCAACGGTGGCCGCGTGGTGATTTTGGGTTGATTTCGGTCGGCCAGCGCCTTGCGCTCGTCATCAGGCAAGGCTTGGTAGGCCTCCCAGCGGGCTTGCTTCTGTTCGGGTGAGAACTGCTTGGACTCTTGAAACGACAGGCGGGCCCGGCCACGTTCGGTGGGCGTCATGCGGGCCCACTCTGCCATGCGCTCCTGAACACGCTGCTGGTCTGCGGCGGGCATGGCGGGGAAGCGCGCCGCAACCTCCAGCCATTTGGACTTGCGCGTAGCGTCGATGGTGGACCAATCCCGCTCCAATGGACCCAGCGCCTTGCGTTGCCCGGCGCTCAGACTGATCCATGCAGGCCCGCTGGTGGTCGTGCTCGGCCGGGCGGGCGCGGTGGTTGCCGACGCAGCGGCGGCCTTGGCCGGTTGCGAACAAACTGGCAACCCCCAACTCAGCAACATCGCCAATGCGATGACAGGCAAGTGGCCCGAGCCGAAGGGGTTGGTCACTGCCAGGCCCACGCTCAGGGTGCTTCGACGTTGTGCAGGAACTCCGAGAAACCCGGGTCACCGTAGGCCGCGGGCGGCAACTCGTCGGCCAGCAGGGCGCTGTCTATCTCGGCGGCTGCAGAGATCTGCTCAGAATCATGGTGCTGCTGGATCAGTACCAAGCCCGCCACCAATACCACCAAAGGCAAAGCCGAAGCCAAGCGCAACCAGACCGATGGCGGACCGCCCAAAACAGCTGCCCGCCCCGACATCGCCAACGGCTGGGCCACGACCAAGGCCGCCGCACGGCGCTGTTGTGAAGCCAGCGCCAAGGCACGCTCGCGGCCGAAGCGCAGGCGCTCGGTGATGTCGTACGGCAGCGATTCGGTGCCGCTGCTCAGCCGGGCGGTGATCCGCAGCGCCAATTGGCCCTCCAGCGCGCCCATGTGCGAGGGCGCGGCGTTTGCGCTGGGGCTGGGGTTGATGGTGTTCACAGCGAGATTCCCTTGGATCGAAGTGCCTTGGCCAAGGCGTGTACTGCCCTCGAACAGTGCGTTTTCACACTGCCTTCGGAACAGCCCATGACTGAAGCCGTTTCAGCAACGTCAAGCTCCGCCCAGTAACGCAGCAGGAACGCCTCCCGTTGACGTGCGGGCAGTTCGCCCACCTGTACTTCGATCGCTAGCAAGATCTGTGACCGGGACACCGTATCCGCAGCACTTTCGGCGCCGAGCATGCCCTCGGCGGATTCCAGGCTCTCGAGCAGGTCGAAATCGCCCTCGCTGCCATCGACGTCAAAGTCGGACATGTTCTTGAGCACGGAGTTCCGCACCTTTTTGCGGCGGAACCAGTCCATCGTGGCGTTCGAGAGGATGCGCTGGAACAGCAACGGCAACTCGGCGGGCGGCCGGTCGGCGTACTTTTCGGCCAGTCGGATCATCGAGTCCTGCACCACGTCGAGCGCTGCATCGTCGTCACGCACCGCGTACACGGTGCGCTTGAAGGCGCGCTTTTCGACGCTCTTGAGGAAATCCGAAAGTTCTTTGTCGCTCGCCAAGGTTGAGCCGCCACACTTGGAAAGTGTCACGGTCCGGTTCAGCTTTTGATTATGGCACCTGCTTCCCCCTCACCGCCGCAGGCTCGGGCAGTGGGCGCAAGGGGTGCGATAATCCGCCTTCGCTCAAAGCGTTACCGGTCTGAAGCAGGCTCGCCCACCCAAGGGAGCCTCTTGTTTTTGATCTCCCAGGTTCTGATCCCGCCTCACAAGGGCGAGGGGAGGAGCACCGATGGATTTTCGTCAGAGAAATTCACAAAGGTTCTTCATGGACATTTCTACCGCGGACAACAAGCGCGTCTCCTCGCTGCTTGCGCAAACCCAAACCCCTCCCGCTGCCCCGGCACCTGAGCTCAACGGCTCCGAGATCCTGGTGCGCTGCCTGCAAGCCGAGAACGTCAAGTTCATGTGGGGCTACCCCGGCGGGGCCGTGCTCTACATCTACGACGCGCTGTACAAGCAGCAGACGATCGAGCATGTACTGGTGCGTCATGAGCAGGCCGCCGTGCACGCGGCCGACGGTTATGCCCGCGCCACCGGCGAGGTCGGCGTTGCGCTGGTCACCAGCGGCCCGGGCGTGACCAATGCCATCACCGGCATCGCCACCGCGTACATGGACTCGATCCCGATGGTGATCATCACCGGGCAGGTGCCGACGCCGGCGATCGGGCTGGACGCGTTCCAGGAGTGCGACACGGTCGGCATCACGCGGCCGATCGTCAAGCACAACTTCCTGGTCAAGGACGTGCGCGATCTGGCGCTGACGCTGAAAAAAGCCTTCCACATCGCCCGCACCGGCCGGCCCGGCCCGGTGGTGGTGGACGTCCCCAAGGATGTGTCGCTCAAGACCTGCGCCTTCTCGTACCCCGACCGGGTGGAGATGCGCTCGTACAACCCGGTCAAGAAGGGCCACGGCGGCCAGATCCGCAAGGCCATGCAGTTGCTGCTGGCAGCCAAGCGGCCCTACATCTACACCGGCGGCGGTGTGATCCTGGGCAATGCGTCGGCCGAGTTGCGGGAGCTGGCGCACCTGCTGGGCTTCCCCTGCACCAACACGCTGATGGGCCTGGGCGCGATGCCGTCCTCTGACCCCAAGTTCCTGGGCATGCTGGGCATGCACGGCACCTACGAAGCCAACATGACGATGCAGCACTGCGACGTGCTGCTGGCGGTGGGTGCGCGGTTTGATGACCGGGTGATCGGCAACCCCAGCCACTTTGCCTCGGTCGAGCGCAAGATCATCCACGTCGATATCGACCCGTCGTCGATCTCCAAGCGGGTCAAGGTCGATATCCCGATCGTCGGCGACACCCGGGACGTGCTGCTGGAGATGATCGCCTACGTCAAGGAGTCGCAAACCCGGCCGGACGTCAGTGCGCTGTCATCGTGGTGGGGCCAGATCAACGAGTGGCGCAAGCGGGAATGTTTAGCCTACAAGAACAGCGACGACGTGATCAAGCCGCAGTTCGTGGTGCAGACGCTGTGCGAGCTGACCAAGGACATCGACACCTACATCACCAGCGATGTCGGCCAGCACCAGATGTGGGCAGCGCAGTATTACCGGTTCGAAGAGCCACGGCGCTGGATCAACTCGGGCGGCCTGGGCACGATGGGCGTGGGCCTGCCGTATGCGATGGGCATCAAGCTGGCCAAGCCCGACTCAGAGGTGTTTTGCATCACCGGCGAAGGCTCGATCCAGATGTGCATTCAAGAGTTGTCGACCTGCCAGCAGTACAAGACCCCGGTCAAGATCGTCGCGCTGAACAACCGCTACCTCGGCATGGTGCGGCAGTGGCAGCAGATCGATTACGGCGGCCGCTACTCGCACAGCTACATGGACGCGCTGCCCGACTTCGTCAAGCTCGCCGAGGCCTATGGCCACATCGGCCTGAAGATCGAGCGGCCGTCCGAGGTGGAGCCGGCGTTGAAAGAAATGATTCGCCTGAAGGACCGCACGGTCTTTCTCGACGTGCGCACCGACCAGACCGAAAACGTCTGGCCGATGGTGCAGGCGGGCAAAGGCATCAGCGAGATGCTGCTGGGGTCCGAAGACCTGTGATCGGCCCAAGGTGATCCGGGTGTCTGCCATGACCGTGGCAGGCATGGTGGATCACCGGATGCCGTGCACAGCTTCAGATTTTTCCTCCAGCAGCACCTTCCCTTCGACCAGTTTGTTGATCGGCGCGGCCAAGCGCCGGCGGTTACCGCCGCCGAGCGTGAAGAACCCCGCCAACCAAGGATAGACATGAGACACATCATTGCCGTGCTGCTCGAAAACGAGCCCGGTGCCTTGTCCCGCGTGGTGGCGCTGTTTTCCGCCCGGGGTTACAACATCGAGAGCCTGACGGTGGCGCCCACCGAGGACGCCTCGCTCTCGCGCATGACCATCGTCACCACCGGCTCGGACGAGGTGATCGAGCAGATCACCAAGCACCTGAACCGGCTGATCGAGGTGGTCAAGGTGGTGGACCTGACCGAAGGCAGCTTCACCGAGCGTGAGCTGATGCTCATCAAGGTGCGCGCCGTCGGC
>JBBQAH010000537.1:0-1951 GCA_038316145.1 Burkholderiales bacterium | reverse complement strand
TTATCAATGCCATTTATTAGAACAATGAATTACTTTGATGATACATCTGAATGGACCCCCATCGATTTAGACTCCGTCCTTTATAAAGAAATAGAAAAACACCATCCATATCTAACAAGCCCACTTCCTTGCCCAGACGGGATCGATGGATTCTTTTTTGTAGACTCAAATGACTTTGCTGTATTAGTTGACATGAAAAACAAAATCGTTCGAATTCGTAAAAAAAATGACTCTGATATGTTTACGTACAATAGAAAATACAATTTCTTTACAAAAGATCAGTTCAAAATCTATTACAAAAATCAGGTTATCATTAAAGATAATAAAAAATTTTATTCGATTGTATCTAAAAAAAGAAATGCATTTATGGACTTTTTATTCAAACAAGAGTTTATTCGAAACAGGATTTACGGAACCTATTAAATACGGTATTATTCCTCAATGAAGATATGGCTAATTATTTTTATTTTATTTCCTTATTTTTGCTTTGCGCAAGAAACGGATCCTTTAGACATTCCGACTAAAGCGTATACGGTCCAGGTTTATTCTTCAAAAGATAAAGAGGAAGCAAGAGAATTTGGAATTAAATTTAACAAATTCAACAAAACCTTTTTATGGCCAAAAAAACTAAAAGAAGAGTCTTGGTATCGCGTCTGTGTTGGTCTATTTAATAAGAAAATTCAAGCCGATGCCCAACTAGAAAAAATAAAGAAAGACTTCCCAGATTCCGACGCGTTCGTTTCGAACATAATTAGTGATTAATTACTTAACCTTTAAATCTCTAGCCATAATTAAAATTCTAATAGAATAAAGCGGATCTTTCGCGATTGGTAATGTTTTATAAAACACTTCTGCTGGGCACTGAGTTTTGACATAAAATTGGTCCATATAACTAGTCAGAGAGTAGGCCGGGTTTGGGCTAATCTGGTAGGCGGGTTGTTGTCCCTGAAATGTCACTAATTTATATCTCTCCTCTTCAATTCCTACTATATAAAATTCTGCATCCTCATCCATATCTTTATGGTGAATACAGTCTCCGGTGTTGAATTTTGAAACTATTTCTCTTTGTTTTTGAGAATTTCTATATGACCAAAAGAAAGCAGTAATGAGCAAAGCGGCACCAAGAATTAATCGGTGCCGTTTTTTCATAATTAACCCCCAAGAACTTTCGTGTTTTGCTTCTCATTATCGAGTTCTAACATAACCCTTTTTCCGAAGAGTTGGTCGTTGTCTCTTCCTCCACAAATAACCCACATGGTTGGAAATTTAGGCTTGGTTGGAGTTGGCGCCCCGCCATCGGTAAGAATCAACAAAAGATCTGGCTTCTTAGCTTGGGCATAATCGATAACACACTGGAAATCTGTTCCTCCGGCAAGTGGCCGAGGCGGGATTTTTTTCATGTTAGCATCTAGCATAAATTTTTGATCGAAAACCTTTGTATCAAAGAAAATAACTTCAATTTTCTCTGCGATTTCTCCAGCAATTCCAACCAACTCATGCATAAATTCCATATACTCTTCGTCTTTAACAGATCCGGAGCAATCGATTGTGATGGTTATTTTTGGTCCAAATTTTTGAGCCTTCCCTGGGGCTAGCATTCCGAACCGGCGATTAGGTTTTTTCCGACTATAGACTTGATCATTAACTAAGCATCGTCCAAGATAACCACGAACAATGGTGCTCCATTTAATTTTTGGTTTTTCCATGGTCTTTGCCATCATATCCCGAAGTTCTTTTGGAACAGAATTATATCCAAACTGCCGCTCAGCATCATTGATTGCTTGATTTAGAACATTGGTTAATGACATTTTCTGTTCTTCTTGACTTGCAGGAGATGTATTCCACATATCATGGCTATCCATAACTTCTGGAGTTTCTTCATCGGCTGTCCCTTGGCCTAATCCTCCGCTTCCGTCACCGCCACCAGATTCAGATCCTTGTCCTGGTTGTG
>JBBQAH010000002.1:0-84339 GCA_038316145.1 Burkholderiales bacterium | reverse complement strand
ACCGCGACGATGCGCGATACGCCTTGTTCCTGCATCGTCACCCCAATCAATTGCTCGGCCATTTCCATCGCGATCTTGTTGTGGCTGATGAACAGGAACTGCGTGCCCTTGTTCGACATCTCGGCCACCAGCCGGGCGTAGCGCTCGGTGTTGGCATCGTCGAGCGGTGCATCCACCTCATCGAGCAGGCAAAACGGCGCCGGGTTGAGCATGAAGATCGCAAATACCAGCGCGATCGCGGTCAGCGCCTTCTCGCCGCCCGACAACAGGTGGATGGTCGAGATTTTCTTGCCCGGTGGCTGGGCCAACACCTGCACCCCGGCGTCCAGGATCTCGTCGCCGGTCATCTGCAGCCGCGCCGTGCCGCCGCCAAACAGGCTGGGGAACATCCGGCCAAAGTGCCCGTTGACCTGGTCGAAGGTGGCCGACAGCAGGTCGCGGGTCTCCAGGTCGATCTTGCGGATCGCGTCGTCCAGCGTGTTGATGGCGTCGGTCAGGTCGGCCACCTGGGCGTCCAGAAAGGTCTTGCGCGCGGTGGACGCGGTCAGCTCGTCGAGCGCGGCCAGGTTGACCGCGCCAAGTGCGGCAATCTCACGCGTGATGCGGTCGATCTCGCCCTGCAGGCCCCAGAGCTTGACCTGGCCGGCTTCGATGACGGCCGCCAGGGCACCGAAATCGACCTGCGCTGCCAGCAGCTGCTCCAGGTATTGCGCGCCACCCAGCTGCGCGGCCTGGGCCTCGAGCCCGAGCTTGGTGATCTCGTCGCGCAGTGGCTGCAGGCTGCGCTCGAACTGCATGCGCTGCTCATCGGTCGATCGCAGCTGGGCCGACAAACCGTCGTACAGGCTGCGCTGCGCGCCCAGAGCCTGTTCGCGCGCCAGTTTGAGCGCCAGCGCGGTCTGCAGGCCGGCCTGGGCGGCGGCGTCGTTGAGCGTGGCCAGCTCGTGCGCCAGCTGCTCGCCGGTCTGGGCGTTGCTGGCGGCTTGCTGTGCAGCGGTCTCGATGGCGCGTTGCAACTCGCCCCGGCGCGCCGCCAGCGCGCGGGCCTGGAACTGCGCCTCCTGGGCGGCACGCTCCAGTGCCCGGCCTTGTTCTCGGGCCTCGGCCAGCCGGCGCTCGGCGGCGGTCACCGCCTCGTCCAGCTCGGCATGGCGCTCTTGCGTCGTCGCCAGCTGCTGGTCCAGCGCCTCGAAACGCGCCTCGCCGATGGCCCGGCGCTCGTCCAGCGTTTCGAGCTGGCTGTCGATCTCGCCCAGCTCCGCGTCGAGTTGGTCGCTGCGCGCCTGGCTGGCCTCGGCCTGCTGCGCCAGCCGCAGCAGCTCGACCTGCAACTGGTGGGCGCGGGTCTGCGCCTCGGTGGTTTCGCGCCGGGCGGCGACCAGGCGAAGGGCTGCGTCGGTGCAGGCGGCTTCGGTGCGCACCAGCGCGCCGCGCGCGTCGTCGCTGATGAGGGTCTGGGCGCGCTGACGCAGGTCCAGCTGCTCGATCTCCTGGGCCCGGGCCAGCAGGCCGGATTGCTCGGAGTCGGCGGCGTAGAAGGCCACGGCAAAGGCGCTGACCGCATGGCCGGCGGGCGTCATGATGACCTCGCCTTGGCGCAGCCGGCCGCGCTGCGCCAGCGCGCTGTCCAGGTCGGCAGCGGTGAAGACACCCTCCAGCCAGTCGCCCAGCAGCGCCTTGCGGGCGTCGTCGCCCTGCTGCTGGCCCAGCCGCAACAAGGCCGCCAGCGGGGGCAGTCCGGGGCCGGACGGGTGGGTGGATGAACTTTCGGACAGGCTGGTGGGCGAAGGGGTGGGCGAAGGGGTGGGCGAACGGGCGGCTGCGCTTGCCGACAAACTCGCGGCCAGCGCCGGCGCCGTCGGCGGGGTGTAGAAGGCCAGCCGCGCCGGGGGCGCGTCGCTGGCAAACGCACGCACGGTGTCGATGCGGCCGACCTCCAGCGCAGCCAGGCGCTCGCGCAGCACGGCTTCGAGCGCGTTTTCCCAGCCGGTCTCGATGTGGATGCGGGTCCAGAGGCCGGCCAGGCCGTCCAGCCCATGCTTTGCCAGCCAGGGCTTGAGCTTGCCGCCGCTTTGCAACTTGTCCTGCAAGGCCCGCAGCGCCGACAGCCGGGCGGCGACAGCCGTCAGCTTGGCGGCCTCGGCATTGGCGGCTTGCTGGTCGGCACGGCGCTGGTCTTCCAGCAGCGGGGCAACATCTTGCAGCCCGTGCAGCCGGCCCTCGGCAACGGCGTGGGTCTCGTCGGCCGCAGCATGCTGCTGGCGCAACCCGTCCAGCCGCTGCAGGTCGGGTGTTGCGAGTGTTTTGCGCTCGGCCTGCAGCCGTTCGCGCCGGCCGCGCAGGCTGCGGCTTTGCTCCTCGACGTTGCGGCTGTCGGCCGCCAACACCTGGATCTGCTGCTGCACCTGGTTGACCTGGCTGCGCTGGGCGGTGGCGCAACCCTGGGCTGCGCGCACCGTGTCCTCGGCCTCTGGCAGGCGCATCGCCTGCTCCTCGGCCTGCGCCGCGCCGATCTCGGCCTGCTCCTGGGCCGCAGTGATCTGCTCGGCGATGGTGGCTTGCTCGGCCGCGGCGGCGTCATGCTTTTCCTGCCACTGGGTGGTCTGCAATTGCAGCTCAGTGAGGCGCTGCTGCACCCGCTGGCGGCTCTCGACGACGTAGCGGATGCGCTCCTCCAGCCGGCTGACGTCGAGTGCGGCCTCGGCCAGCGCGCCCTGCGCGGTGTGCAGGCCGTCGCTGGCGGCGTAGTGGGCCTCGCGCACCGTCTCCAGTCCGGCCTCGACATGGCGCAATTCGGCCAGGCGGGATTCCAGCGCGTTGGTGGCTTCGAGCACCGCCTTGGACACCCTTGCGGCTTCGGTGGCGGCGTCGCGGTGCTTCAGGAACCACAGCTGGTGCAATTTGAGCGTGCCGGCTTCTTGCAGCCGGTGGTAGCGGACGGCGACTTCGGCCTGCTTCTCCAACTTGTCGAGATTGGCGTTGAGCTCACGCAGGATGTCGTCGACCCGGGTCAGGTTCTCGCGCGTGTCCTTGAGCCGGTGCTCGGTCTCGCGCCGGCGCTCCTTGTACTTCGATACCCCCGCGGCTTCTTCAAGAAACAACCGCAGCTCTTCCGGGCGCGATTCGATGATGCGGCTGATCGTGCCCTGGCCGATGATGGCGTAGGCCCGCGGCCCCAGACCGGTGCCCAGGAACACGTCTTGCACGTCACGCCGGCGCACCGGCTGGTTGTTGATGAAGTAGCTGCTGCCGCCGTCGCGCGTCAGCACCCGCTTGACGGCGATCTCGGCAAACCGGCTCCAGGCGCCGCCGGCACGCCCGTCCTCGTTGGAAAACACCAACTCGACGCTGGCCCGGCTGGCCGGTTTGCGCAGGCCCGAGCCGTTGAAGATGACGTCCTGCATGCTCTCGCCGCGCAGCTCGCTGGCCTTGCTTTCACCCAGCACCCAGCGCACCGCGTCCATGATGTTGGATTTGCCGCAGCCATTGGGCCCGACCACGCCCACCCGCTGGCCGGGCAGCTGGAAGGTGGTGGGTTCGGCGAAGGACTTGAAGCCCGAGAGCTTGATCTGGTTCAGGCGCATGCGCGTTGGGGGCTTCGGCCCGCAGTGCCGCCAGCCCGTCGGCCAGCCGCTGCAAGTATTTGATTTGTATGGCTTTATTGCCTGTCGGGTGGCCGACTTGGCAAGCCCGATGATACCATCCCGGCCCTTCCAGACTGCTCGCCTGCGGCACTGCCGCCGGCCCCCACGCCATGGCCAAGAAAGCCGCCAAAACCGCGACGCCGGAACACCAGTCCATGTTGCTGGGCCCCTTGACTGATCCCCCTCGGGGGGCGGACGACGTCGTTCGTCGGCCTGGGCGCGCGCCTACCCAGCGAACCGCGCCAGCCGCGCCGCCGAGCCTGCCGTCCAAAGATTTGCAGGTGTTCCCCAACCCGGCACCGAACCGCGATTACGTCATCCAGTTCCAGGTGCCCGAGTTCACCTGCCACTGCCCGTTGACCGGCCAGCCCGACTTTGCGCACTTCACCATCGACGTGATCGCCGATGCGCTCTGCGTCGAGCTGAAGAGCCTGAAGATGTACTTCTGGAGCTACCGCAACGAAGGCGCGTTCCACGAGGCGGTGACCAACACCATCCTCGACGACCTCGTGCGCGCCATCCAGCCGCGTTTCATCCGCATCACCGCCAAGTGGTATATGCGCGGCGGCATCTACACCAACGTGATCGCCGAGCAGCGCAAGACCGGCTGGCAGCCCCAGCCCAGCGTCGAGTTGCCGGCCAGCAGCATGGAGCGCGGGCTGCTGGGCTGATACCGGGTAACGCGCGACCAGGTAACGGGCGACCGGGCAAGGGGCTACCAGGCATTGGGCTGCTAGGTATCGGGCGGACAGGTATCGGGCTACCAGGTATCGGGCTACCGGACAACGGGCCCGCGCTGCGGCTGGTGTGCGCTACAACAACTCTTCAGGCGCCAGCGGCGCCAGCAGCTCGAGCCAGAACTTGGTTGCAAAACTGGCGTCCGGCTCGACGTCGAAACTGACCTCGCCTTCGTCATCGGCCGCCAGCCAGCGCAGGCTGCCATCGGGCGCCAGCATCAGCCGGTACGACGCCTGCAGCTTGTCCAGGTCCATCAGCCGCAGCACCTCGCGCGCCAATTGCGGGCTGTCGATGAACACGCCCATCTCGGTGTTGTGGATCTCCGAGCGCGGGTCGAAGTTCATCGATCCGATGAAGATGTGGCGCTTGTCCACCACTGCCGTCTTGGCATGCAGGCGACCCTGCGATTTCGCAAACATGCCCAGCCGGCTGGCCCGCTGTACCCGCACCGGGCTCAGCTCGTAGACATCGATCCCCAGCTCGAGCATCCTTGTCCGGTACTTGCGGTAGCCCACATGCACCAGCGGCTCGTCGGTGGCGGCCAATGAGTTGGTCAGCACCTTGATCTTGACGCCGCGCTGGCGCTGCTCGGCAAACAGCGCCATGCCGCGCTCGCCCGGGATCAGGTAGGGCGAGGTCAGCACGACATCTTTGCGGGCACTGCGGATCAGGTCCAGCACGTTGTAGCGCACCGACTCGACATCCTCCAGCGGCACCAGCGCATAGCTGGCACCCATGCCCTTGAGCCGGTTGGGCGGGTCGGCATAGGCGGTGGCGCTGGCCCAGATCAGGCCGAGCCGGCCGGCGTCCAGCTCGTCTGTCAACGGGCCGTAACCCAGCACGTCGGTATGGGGCGGGGCCTCGGGCGGCGGCGTGGCCAGCGGGCCGGTGGCACTGTCGAAGCGGGCCCGCAGGATGTCGGCGTCGTCGCTGGGCGGCACGATCGCATGCAGATCAAACACCATCGGGCTGTTCCAGTAGTCGTCGAACATGGCCTGCAGCTTGGGCAACAGCGCGCCGATGATGAAGGCGTCCAGATCGACAAAGTTGGCCTGGGCGTGGCGCATGAAGTACTCGTTGGCGATGTTGCGGCCCCCCGCTACCGCCATCGCACCATCGACCACCAGCAGCTTGTTGTGCATGCGCCGGTTGACCCGCCTGAAGTCCTGCGCCGAGTACAAAAGGCGCGTCAGCAGGGTGTCACGCCAGCCCGGAAACGGGTTGAACAGCCGGATCTCGATATTGCGGTGGGCCGCCAGCCCGAGCAGCAGGGGGTCGCTGCCGGCGGTGTAGAAGTCGTCCATCAACAGGCGCACACGCACCCCGCGCAGCGCGGCGTCGCGCAAGGCGCGCAGCAGGAAGCGGCCGGTCTCGTCGTCGGCAAGGTGGTAATACTGCACATCGATGCTGAGCTCGGCGCGCTGGATCAGCGCCAGGCGGGTGTCGATCGCAAACGCGCCTATCGGCAGCAGCCGGAAGCCCGAGAGCGTCTCGTCGGGCGACGATTCGGCGGCGATACGGCCCAACGTGCTGCTGGCCGACGCCGGCAGGGCCTCGACCACCGGACGGGTGGCCACCGGCGGCAGGCCGGCGCAGCCGCCCAAGATCAACAGCAGCGCCAGCAACAGCATCAACATCGGCACCAGCCTCAGCCCGAGCCGCTCGCCCCCCGTCCGTCGCCATGCCGGCAGCGGACTCCGTTTGCAGTCCCGCTGCGTATCATCGTGTGGTGATGAGTTGATCGCCCACCTGTCGGGGATGCTCAATGCCGGTTTGAAGACTGCCCTGTCCATAGCCATGGGCCGAAGGATACGCAATGACACGGTTGACCCTGATGACCACGCGCCGCCCCTGGAACAGCCTGACGCTTCGAGCCGGCCTGCTGGCCTTGGCGCTGGCCGTGGGCGGCGGCTTGGCCGAGGCCGCGCTGGACGTTGGCGACAAGGCGCCGGCGTTCTCGATCGACGCCTCGCTGGCCGGCAAGGTGTTCAAGTTCTCACTCGCCGACAAGCTCAAGAACGGGCCGGTGGTGCTGTATTTCTTTCCGGCGGCGTTTTCCAACGACTGCACGATCGAGGCGCACCAATTTGCCGAGGCCACCGACCAGTACACCCAGCTCGGCGCCACGGTGATCGGGGTGTCGTCCGACGACATCGACACGCTCAAGCGTTTTTCCACCACCGAATGCCGCAACAAGTTTGCCGTCGGGGCCGATGTCGACCAGGCGGTGATGAAGTCGTATGACGCGGTGCTGTTCTACAAGACCGACTATGCCAACCGCACGTCCTACGTCATCGCGCCCAACGGCACCATCATCTACCAGTTCACCAGCTTGAACCCGACGCGCCATGTGGCCAATACCCTGGGCGCGCTCAAGACCTGGATCGCCAGGAAACCATGACGCTCGCCGACCGGCCGGCCTACCAGAAGTACGCGGTTGCGGTGCACAAGAGCGGCATCGACGGCTTTGGTGCCTTTGCCGCCGAGCCGATACCGGCGCACCGCAAGATCGGCGAGATCCGGGGCGAGACGATCAGTGTGGCAGAGGCCAGAGCGCGCGCCGTCGGCCGCCAGCGCATCATGATCGTCGAGATATCGGCCCGCAAGGCGATCGATGCCGCCAAGAGCAGCGACCCGATGCGCTTCACCAACCACGGCTGCAGCCCGAACGCGCGGCTGACGATCCAGGGCGGACGGATCGAGTTCTACGCGTTGCGGGCGATCGTGCCGGGCGAGGAAATCACGGTGAATTACGGCCAAACCCACCACGAAGGCACACTGGCTTGCCGCTGCGGCGCGGCCAACTGCATCGGTTGGCTGTGAGCCTGGCGCCAACCCGGACCGCCGAATGAACGAACACATCAGCCAGATCCTGGCCCGCATGGCCGCGTTGGAGGACGAGTTGCGGCTGGCAGTGCAATCGCAAGAGCGCAAGATGTTTTTCCAGATCAAGGGCCGCCGGGTCGAGTTCGAGTCGTCGGTCAAGGCCGCGCACCGCAAGTTGAAGAAGAACTTCTTCCGCTGGCTGGTAACGAACCGGCCGCAGAACCTGATCACCGGCCCGATCATCTACAGCATGGTGCTGCCGATGCTGTTTTTCGATGCCTGCGTCAGTTTTTTCCAGTGGGCCTGCTTCCCGGTCTACGGCATCGCCAAGGTGCGGCGCGCCGACTACATCGTGTTCGACCGCCACCAGCTGCAGTACCTGAACTGGATCGAGAAGTTTCACTGCACCTATTGCGAATACGGCAACGGCCTGATGGGCTACATGCGTGAGGTGCTGGCCCGCACCGAAGAGTATTTTTGCCCGATCAAGCACGCGCACAAGATCCTGGGCACCCACGCCCGCTACAACCGCTTTCTGGACTACGGCGACGCCGAACGTTACGAGGCCCGGCTGGAAGAGTTTCGGGTCGGGCTGGGCAAGGCCAAGTAGGTCGGGCCGGCCCGGCTGGCTTCGGCTGCCCGCGATAATCGGGCCATGAATTCCCTGCTGAGCAAACTGCAGCCCTACCCGTTCGAGCGCCTGCGTGCGCTGACCGAGCACATCACCCCCAACCCGTCGCTGCGGCCGATCAGCTTGGGGCTGGGTGAACCGCGCCACGCCACACCCGCGCTGATCGAGCAGGCGATGGTGGCCGGTCTCAAAGGCCTGTCGGTCTACCCGCCCACCGCCGGTTCGCCCGTGTTGCGCCAGGCTTTTGCCAGCTGGCTGCAGCGGCGTTACGGCGTAGCGGTGGACGCGGCCACCCAGGTGCTGCCAGTGGGCGGCTCGCGCGAGGCGCTGTTTGCCATCGCCCAGACGGTTGTCGATGCCAGCCGACCGGGCGCCACCGTGGTCTGCCCCAATCCGTTCTACCAAATCTACGAGGGCGCGGCGCTGCTGGCCGGCGCCGAAGTGGCCTTTGCCAACAGCGATCCGGCGCGCAACTTTGCCGCCGACTGGGGCCAGATCGACGAGGCCACCTGGGCCCGCACCCAGCTGCTCTACGTCTGCTCGCCCGGCAACCCGACCGGCGCGGTGATGCCGCTGGCCGAATGGGCCAGGCTGTTTGCGCTGAGTGACCGTTACGGCTTTGTCATCGCCAGCGACGAGTGCTATTCGGAGATCTATTTCCGGGACGAGCCACCGCTGGGCGGGCTGGAGGCCGCCGCCAAACTGGGCCGCAGCGACTTCAAGAACCTGATCAGCTTCACCTCGCTGAGCAAGCGCAGCAATGTGCCGGGGCTGCGCTCAGGCTTTGTGGCCGGTGACGCGCAGATCATCCAGAACTTTCTGCGCTACCGCACCTACCACGGCTCGGCGTTGGGCCCGGTGGTGCAGGCAGCCAGCCTGGCGGCCTGGAACGACGAAGCCCATGTGGTGGCCAACCGGGCGCTCTACCGCACCAAGTTTGCCCAGGTCACGCCGGTGTTGGCCGAGGTGCTCGATGTCGCCCTGCCCGACGCCGGCTTCTACCTTTGGGCCGGCCTGCCGGCACACAACGGCCGGCCGGGCGACGACATCGGCTTCGCGCAGCGACTGCTGGCTCAATACAATGTCTCGGTGTTGCCGGGCAGTTTGCTGGCCCGCGAGGCGGGCAGGGGCGCAAATTTGCACAACCCTGGCCACAACCCCGGCAGCGGCCGGATCCGCATGGCCTTGGTGGCCGGCACCGACGAATGCCTGGAAGCGGCGCACCGCATCGCCGACTTTTGCCGGCGTCAGGCTGCCTGACTGGCTGGCTGCTTCGATCCCTCAGTTTTCTCCCCGCGAATCCACCTCAACTGCCTTGCGCTGACCCCATGACCGCACACCTGCAAACCACCATCGACCAGGCCTGGGACGACCGCGCCAGCCTGGGCCCCACCACCGACGCCCCGGCCGTGCGCGCTGCTGTCGAAACCGTGATCACCGAGCTCAACGGCGGCCGACTGCGGGTGGCCGAGCGCCAGGGCGTGGGCCAGTGGACGGTGAACCAGTGGATCAAGAAGGCGGTGCTGCTCAGCTTCCGGCTCAACGACAACCAGCTGATGCAGGCCGGGGGCCTGAGTTTTTTCGACAAGGTGCAGACCAAGTTCGCGCACATGGACGAGGCTGCGCTGCGCGCGTCGGGCGTGCGGGTGGTGCCGCCGGCGGTGGCCCGGCGCGGCAGCTACCTGGCGCGCGGCGTGGTGCTGATGCCCAGCTACGTCAACATCGGCGCCTATGTCGATGAAAACACCATGGTCGATACCTGGGCCACGGTGGGCTCGTGCGCGCAGATCGGCAAAAACGTACACCTGTCCGGCGGCGTCGGCATCGGCGGCGTGCTCGAGCCGCTGCAGGCCAACCCCACCATCATCGAGGACAACTGCTTCATCGGCGCGCGGTCTGAGGTGGTCGAGGGTGTGATCGTCGAGGAGAACTCGGTCATCAGCATGGGCGTGTACCTGGGCCAGAGCACCCCGATCTACGACCGCGAAACCGGCCAGACCAGTTACGGCCGCATCCCCGCCGGGTCGGTCGTGATCTCGGGCAGCCTGCCGCGCGACGGCGGCAAGTACAACCTGTACTGCGCGGTGATCGTCAAGAAGGTCGACGCCGGCACCCGCGCCAAGACCAGCATCAACGACTTGCTGCGGCCCTGACTGCAGCCCGGCACAAGGCAGCGCATGCAACGGACTGAACAGGCCAGGCGATGAGCGGCAGGATGGAGAAGGTCATGCGGCTGATGGCCGAGCGCCAGGCCTCGGACGTCTTCCTGTCGGCCAACATGCCGATACTGATCAAGATCCACGGCCAGATGTTGCAGCTGTCCGACCAGATCCTGACGCCGATGCAGCCGCGCCAGTTGCTGGCCGAGATCCTGACGCCGCAGCAGCTGGAAATACTCGACGACACCGGCGAGCTGAATCTGGCCGTGCCGATCCACGGCGTGGGCAGCTTCCGGCTGTCGGCGTTCAAGCAACGCGGCACGGTGGCCGGCGTGGTGCGCCACATACCGCACGTGATCCCGCCGCTGGCCTCGCTCAACGTGCCCGAGATGCTGGGCCAGCTGGTGCTGGAAAAGCGCGGCCTGATCCTGATGGTGGGCGCCACCGGCTCGGGCAAGAGCACCACGCTGGCGGCGATGCTGGAGTTGCGCAACCGCAGCCTGCCCGGCCACATCCTGACGATCGAAGAACCGATCGAGTTCTTGTTCCAGAGCAAGAAATGCGTGGTGAACCAGCGCGAGATCGGCCGCGACACCGAATCGCTGCAGGTGGCACTGCGCAACGCGCTGCGGCAAAGCCCGGACTGCATCATGATCGGCGAGATCCGCGACCGCGAGACCATGACCGCTGCACTCAGCTACGCGCTGTCGGGTCACCTGGTGCTGGCGTCGATGCACGCCAACAACAGCCACCATGCGCTGGGCCGCATCTTGTCGTTTTACGCCCCCGAATCCCGCCATGTGCTGCTGGCCGATCTGGCCGCCGGTCTGCGCGCCATCGTCTCGCAGCGCCTGCTGCGGGCCGAGACGGGTGGCCGTATCCCGGCAGTCGAGCTGCTGTTCAACAGCAACCTGGTGGCCGAGCTGATCATGAAGGGCGACTTCCACGGTGTGCACGAGGCGATGGACAAATCGCTGGCCGAGGGCTCGATCACCTTCGAGGAAGCCATCGGGCTGATGATCCGAAACGGCGTGGTCAGCCGCGACGAGGGCCTGGCCCACGCCGATTCGGTCACCAACCTGGTGTGGCGGCTGCAAAACGATACCGCGCCGGTCTCGCGCATCGCCCCCAGGCGGGAAGAGTCCGACGAGCCGGTGTTCACCGATTTCACGGTCGACGTGCTGCCCGAGGGTTTTGTCGAGCGCCGGCAGGCCGCAACCGCCTTCCCGACCTTGAGCCGATGATGAACGAGCACCCCAACACCCTGCGCCTGCTGGAAGCCCTGATCGCCCGGCCGTCGGTCACGCCCACCGACGCCGGCTGCCAGGCCCTGGTGGCCGAGCGTCTGGCGCCGCTGGGCTTTGTCTGCGAGACCTTGAGTTTTGGCCCCGACACCGGCCGCGTCACCAACCTGTGGGCGCTGCACCGCGGCAGCCGCCCCGGCCCCACCGTGGTGCTGGCCGGCCACACCGACGTTGTGCCGACCGGCCCGCTGGCGGCCTGGACCAGCGACCCGTTTGTGCCCAGCCACCGGGACGGCCGGCTGTACGGCCGGGGCGCGGCCGACATGAAGACCTCGATCGCTGCGATGACGGTGGCCGCGGTTGAATTCGTGCGCCAGCATCCCGACCATGCGGGCAGCCTGGCGCTGCTGTTGACCAGCGACGAAGAGGGCCCGTCGGTGGACGGCACGGTGCGGGTGGTCGAGGCGCTGCAGGCCCGGGGCGAGCGGCTGGACTGCTGCATCGTCGGCGAGCCGACCTCGGTGGACCGGCTGGGCGACATGATCAAAAACGGCCGGCGCGGCTCGCTTTCCGCCAGGCTCACCGTGCTGGGTATTCAAGGCCACGTGGCCTACCCGCAGCTGGCGCGCAATCCCGTCCACCAACTGGCACCGGCACTGGCCGAGCTGGCGGCTTGTGTCTGGGACGGCGGCAATGCACACTTTCCGCCCACCACCTGGCAGGTGTCCAACATCCACGGCGGCACCGGTGCGTTCAACGTGATCCCGGGCGAGGTGGTGGTGGATTTCAACTTCCGCTTCTCGACCGAATCCACGCCCGAGCAGCTCAAGAACAGGGTCGAAGCGCTGCTGGGGCGGCACGGCATCGAGCACACGGTGGTCTGGACCCTGGGCGGATCACCGTTCCTGACCGAGCCGGGCAGCCTGAGCGACGCGCTGAGTGCTGCGATCCTGGCCGAGACCGGCACCACCGCCGTGCTGTCGACCACCGGCGGTACCAGTGACGGCCGCTTCATCGCCCGCGTCTGCAAGCAGGTGGTCGAATTCGGCCCGATCAACGCCAGCATCCACAAGATCGACGAAAACGTCATCGTTGCCGATATCGAGCCGCTGAAAAACATCTACCGCCGCACGCTGGAGGCCCTGCTGACATGACGGTCATCGAGCTGATCGAGCGTGTCAGCGCCCGCCTCGCCCAGGCGGGCGTTTCATTTGGACACGGCACCATCAACGCTTTCGACGAGGCCGCCTGGCTGGTGCTGTGGCGCCTCGGCCATGCCCTGGACACGCTGGACGAGGTGGCGGACCTGGCCGTCACCGCCGATGCCGAAGCCACTGTCAACGCCCTGATCGAGCAACGCATCAGCACCCGCCAGCCTGCAGCCTACCTGACCGGTGAGGCCTGGCTGCAAGGTGTGCCGTTCACGGTGGATGCGCGGGTGATCGTGCCGCGCTCACTGATCGCCGAGCCGCTGGCCGACGGCAGTATCGACCCCTGGCTGGCGCCGCAGACCGAACGCGTGCTGGACCTGTGCACCGGCAACGGCAGCCTGGCGGTGCTGGCGGCGATGGCCTGGCCCGACGTGTCGGTGGACGCGGCCGACCTCAGCAGCGACGCTCTTGCCGTGGCGCAAATCAACATCGACCGCCACGGCCTGAGCGAGCGCATTTTGCTGCACGCCGGTGACGGCCTGGCCGCCGTGGCCGGCCGGCGCTACGACCTGATCCTGTGCAACCCGCCCTACGTCAACGCCGAATCGATGGCCGCCCTGCCCGCCGAGTTCAGGTGCGAGCCGGCACTGGCGCTGGACGGCAATGCTGGCGGCGGCAGCGACGGCATGGACTTCATCCGCACCCTGCTGCTCGCCGCGCCCGACCACCTGACGCCAGACGGCGTGCTGGTGCTGGAGATCGGCCACGAGCGCGGCCATTTCGAGGCCGCTTTCCCGGCGCTGGATGGGGTGTGGCTGCCCACCAGCGCCGGCTGCGACCAGGTGCTGCTGCTGACCCGCAGCGCCCTCACCTCACTTTCCGCCACGGCGCCCTGACGCCGCGGCGCCACTTGCAAATCTTCCCATGATCCAGATCAAGAACCTGACGCTGCGCCGCGGCGTCAAGGTGGTGTTGAAAGACGCCTCCGTGACCCTCAACCCGGGTGAAAAAGTGGGCCTGGTCGGCCGCAACGGCGCGGGCAAGTCCAGCCTGTTCTCGCTGATCGCCGGCCGGCTGCAGGCCGACGCCGGTGACTTCGACATGCCGGCCAAATGGCGCATCGGCCAGGTGGCCCAAGAGATGCCCGAGACCGACCAGCCGGCCACCGACTACGTGCTCGACGGCGATCTGCCGCTGCTCGAAGCCAAGGCCGTGCTGGCGGCGGCCGAGCAAAGCGAAGACGGCCACGCCATCGGCGACGCTTACGTCGGGCTGGAGCATGCCGGTGCGTTTGACGCGCCTGCGCGCGCCCAGGCGCTGTTGCTGGGCCTGGGATTCCGCACCGACCAGCTCGACTCACCCGTCAACAGCTTCTCGGGCGGCTGGCGCATGCGGCTGCAGCTGGCGCGGGCGCTGATGTGCCCGGCCGACCTGATGCTGCTCGACGAGCCGACCAACCACCTCGACCTGGACGCGCTGGTCTGGCTGGAAAACTGGCTCAAGCGCTATGAGGGGCTGATGATCGTGATCAGCCACGACCGCGAGTTTCTGGACGCGATCACCAAGGTCACGGTGCACCTGGACGCGGCCGCACTCACCCGCTACGGCGGCAACTACTCCAGCTTCGAGGCGATGCGCGCCGAGCGCATGGAGCAGCAGCAGGCCGCATTTGGCAAGCAGCAGGAAAAAATCGCCCACCTGCAAAAGTTTATCGACCGCTTCAAGGCCAAGGCCAGCAAGGCCAAGCAGGCGCAAAGCCGTGTCAAGGCCCTCGACCGCATGGTCAAGCTGGGCCCGGTGCTGATGGACGCCGAGTTCGACTTCGAGTTCCGCCTGCCACAAAGCCTGCCGAACCCGATGCTGACGATGCGCGAGCTGTCTTGCGGCTACCCGAATCTGGTGCCTGGCCAGCCACCGGTCACCATCGTTCGCCACATCACCCGCAGCGTGATGGCCGGCCAGCGCATCGGCATCCTGGGCGCCAATGGCCAGGGCAAATCGACCCTGGTCAAGACCATCGCCCATGCGCTGGCCCCGCTGGGCGGCGAGTTCACCGAGGGCAAGGGCCTGTCGGTCGGCTACTTTGCCCAGCAGGAGCTGGACCTGCTGAGCGAGGACGACACGCCGATGCAGCGCATGATCCGGCTGGCCCGTGAGGTCGGTGGCAGCGGGCAAGAGTCGCGCGAGCAGGACCTGCGCAACTTTCTGGGCCAGTTCCGCTTTGCCGGCGAGATGGTGCACCAGACCGTGGGCACCTTGTCGGGCGGAGAACGCGCCCGGCTGGTGATGGCCACGATCGTGTGGCAAAAGCCCAACCTGCTGCTGCTCGACGAACCCACCAACCACCTCGACCTGAACACCCGCGAGGCGCTGTCGATCGCGCTCAACGAGTTCGAAGGCTCGGTGATGCTGGTCAGCCACGACCGATCGCTGCTGCGCGAGGTCTGCGACGAGTTCTGGCTGGTCACCTCGGGCGGGGTGCTGCCGTTCGACGGCGACCTGGACGACTACCAGAAGTGGCTGCTGGACGTGTCGCGCGCCAATGCGCGAGGCCAGCCGGCGCCGCCAGTGCCGGGCTATTTGCCCGCTGCGCCGGCGGCAGAGCCGGTGCGCGCCGCGTCAGCACCACACCCGACCAGCCCGAAGGCGGCTGCCCGGGCCACCGCCGACACCGCCACCAAACCCGGCACGTTCCGGCGTGACGACCGCAAGCAATCGGCCCAGACACGGACCCAGGCCGCCAACCTGACGCGGCCACTGCGCAACGAGGTGCAGCAGATCGACGCCCGGATGGAAACACTGGGTGCCGAGCGCAAGGCGCTGGAGGCCACGCTGGCCGGCGGCAAGCTGGGTGGTGCCGACATTGCCGAAAACGGCCGCCGGCTCAACCACATCAGCGCCGAAGTGGCCAAGCTCGAAGAGCGCTGGCTGGCCTTGCAGACCGAGATCGAGACGATCACCGCCGACGGCGGCTGACCCGACCACCAGCGCCGATCAAACCCCGTCACCTCAATACCCGTCCCCCAGCACCAGGCCCTCACGCCGCGGGTCCACCCCACCCGCCCAGGCCGGCGTGCCGTTGTCGCGGGTGATGCGCACGATGGTGCTGATGCCGCTGCTCTGTGCGCCGAAGTTGACGCTGTGGCCCAGCGCCCGCAGCCCGGTGATCAGCGCATCGTTGGCGCCATTGCTGGTGATGTCGATGTTGGGATGCTCGCCGCCGACGTTGGTGGTGGCCGAGTTGGGCGCCCCGAAATCGACCATCGCGCTGGCCTGCTGGGCGTCCAGCCCCCAGTCCAGCACGCCCACCAGCGTCTTGGTCACGTACTGGATGATGTTGCTGCCGCCGGGTGAGCCGGTGCCCATCACAAAATCACCCCGCGAGCCATCGGCCGCGATCTTGAACACCAGTGTCGGCGCCATCGAGCTGCGTGGCCGCTTGCCGGCGCTGATGCGGTTGGCCACCTTGATGCCCGCCGCGTCGGTGGGCGAGATCGAAAAGTCGGTCAGCTGGTTGTTCAGGATGAAGCCGTTGGTCATGTGCCAGGAGCCAAAGCCGCTCTCCACCGTGGTCGTCATCACCACCACGTTGCCCTTGCGGTCGACGATGGTCATGTGGGTGGTGCCGGCCTCGGCCGGGCCGCTGCCGATGCCCAGCGGCACCGCGCCCAGGTTGCCCGGCTGGGCCGTGCCCATGCTCTTGCCGAAGCTGATCAGGTCGGCGCGACCGCGCAGGTAGGTCTTGTCCAGCATCGCCGCGGTGCTGCCGCCGGGCAGCGCCACGAAGTCGGTGTCGGCGATGTACTTGTCGCGGTCGGCGTAGGCCAGGCGGTTGGCCTCACTGACCAGGTGCACACCCATCACGGTCGGCTTGCCGCCAAAGCCGTCCACCGCCGTGGGTGCCAGCGTGGCGAGCGAGAAGTTCTCCAGCACGCCCAAGGTGCTGGCGATGGTGATGCCGCCTGAGGACGGCGGCCCCATGCCGCAGACCCAGTAACTGCGGTAGGTGGTGCAGACCGGCTCGCGCTTCTTGGCCTGGTAGCCGGCCAGGTCGGCCAGCGAGGTCTTGCCCGGGGTGATCGCCACACCGTCCGCGCCCACGGTCGCGCCGATCTTGCTGACGATGGCCTGGGCCAGCGCGCCGGTGTAGAGCGCGTCGGCGCCGCCGGCCGCCAGGGTGTTGAGCGACGCGGCATAGGCCGGCAGCTTGAACACCGTGCCCAGCACCTTGGCCGTGCCGTCGGCATTGAGGTAGGTGGCGGAAGCCTCGGCATCGCGCAGGAAGTTGACGCGTGCGCCGGCAATCGCGTCCGCCATGCGGCCGCTGATCGGAAAGCCGTCGGTGGCCAGCGCGATCGCCGGCTGGAACAAATCCTTCCAGGGCATGCTGCCGTGCTCGCTGTGCGCCAGGCCCAGCATGCGCACGGCGCCCGGCGTGCCGATCGAGCGGCCGCTGGCGCGCACATTGGGCAGCGGTGCCGTCTGGCCGGTGGCGTCGTCGATCCAGCGCAGGTAGTTTTCGCTGGCGGCGGCGGGCGCGGTTTCGCGGCCGTCATAGGACACCACCGCCTTGGTGGCCGCGTTGTAGTGCAGCATGAAGGCGCCGCCGCCCAGGCCGCTGCTTTGCGGCTCGACCAGGCCCAGCACCATCTGCACCGCCACTGCCGCGTCCACCGCGCTGCCGCCGGCCTTGAGCACGTTGCAGCCGGCCTTGCTGGCCTGTGGATTGGCCGTGACCACCATGTAGCTCTTGGCCTGGAGGCCTTGCTTGCCCTTGTTGTAGCCCGATGAGGGCTCGGGCGCGGCCGGATCACCCGGCAGGCCGGAGCCCACTGTGACGTTGCCGGTGGCGGTGGTCACGGCGCAGCTGATGTCCTCCAGTTCGGAGTCACTGCCACCGCAGCCCTGCATCACCACCGCGACTGCCACCACACCCGCGCCGGCCAGTGCCGCCCTCGGCCAGGCCTTGCGGCCGATGAATTCACCCATGACATGCTCCTGCAAAAGGGCACCGCGGCCCGGGCGTCGCTCGGGTCACTCGGGTGCCTGCAATCGACGATAGCGATTTGCGTGCCTGACCTGCCCCCGTATTTACGCGGGCTTGCGCGGAGCCGGTACGGGCTGGGCGGGCCGGCGACCGCGCGCTGTGCTGGCTCAGGGTTCACCCCAGGACGATCACCGACAATCAGCCATGACCGAATCCACCGCCAAGCCCGCCACCCCTGCCACCGCCACCGCCCAGGCCAGCCGCACAGGGCCGTCGTTCGACACCCTGCCGCTGTCGCCCGCCACGCTGGCCAACCTGCAGCAGCTGGGCTACCTGGCGATGACACCGATCCAGGCGGCAGCCCTGCCGCTGGCCCTGGCCGGCCACGACCTGATCGCGCAAGCCCAGACCGGCAGCGGCAAGACCGCTGCGTTTGCGCTGGCCCTGCTGGCCAAGTTGAACCCGCGGCTCGCCGGCGGCGTGGCGCCCACCCAGGCCCTGGTGCTGTGCCCCACCCGCGAGCTGGCCGATCAGGTGACGCAGGAGATCCGCCGCCTGGCCCGCGCCGAGGACAACATCAAGGCCCTGACGCTGTGCGGCGGCGTGCCGATCCGCACCCAGCTGGACAGCCTGGCGCACGGCGCGCACATCGTCGTGGGCACACCCGGTCGCATCGTCGACCACCTGGACCGCGGCACCCTGCCGCTGGGCGCCCTCAAGACCCTGGTGCTGGACGAGGCCGACCGCATGCTGGACATGGGCTTCATGGACGACATCGCCAAGATCGCCGCGCTGTGCCCACGCGACCGGCAGACCCTGCTGTTCTCGGCCACCTACCCCGAGGCCATCGCGCAGATCGGTGCCAAGTTCCTGCGCAATCCGCGCGAGGTAAAGCTGATCGAACAGCCCACCGCCAGCAAGATCCGCCAGCGCTTCTACGAGGTGACCGAAGCCCAGCGCCTGCAGGCCGTGGGTCTGCTGCTCAACCACTACCGGCCCGAGCGCACGCTGGCTTTTTGCAACACCAAGGCGCAGTGCCGCGACCTGGTGGCCGTGCTGCAGGGCCAGGGCATTGCCGCGCTGGCGTTGCACGGCGACCTGGAACAGCGCGAGCGTGACCAGGTGCTGGTGCAGTTCACCAACCGCAGCTGCCCGGTGCTGGTGGCCACCGATGTGGCGGCGCGCGGCCTGGACATCAGCGACCTGGAGGCGGTGATCAACGTCGACATCAGCCCCGAGGCCGAGCTGCATACCCACCGCGTCGGCCGCACCGGCCGCGCCGATGCCGAGGGCTGGGCCTTCAGCCTGGCCAGCCTGGACGAGATGGGCCGGGTTGGCCGGATCGACGAAATGCAGGGCCGGCCCAGCCAGTTCCACCCGCTGGCTGAGCTGAAACCCACGGGCAGCGGCCCTTTGCTGGCGCCGATGGTGACGCTGCAGATCCTGGGTGGCCGCAAGGAAAAAATCCGCCCGGGCGACGTGATGGGCGCCCTGACCGGCACGGCAGGTTTTGCCGCGGCGCAGATCGGCAAGATCAACGTCAACGAATTCTCGACCTACGTGGCGGTGGCTCGCGATATCGCCGACGCGGCGCTGCGTGCCCTCAATGCCGGCACGGTCAAGGGCAAGCGGGTCAAGGCGCGGCCCATCGAGGGCGTGGCCAACGGCAGTTGAGGGCGGGCTTTGAGGCCGGACGCCAGAGGACCGCGACCCCGCGCCCCGCGCCCCGCGCCCCGCGCCCCGCGCCGTCAGGCCGTGCGGACGACGGGCGGTGCCGCCCACTTGCGCAGCACCACATACGGCCCCTGGCTGCCCATTGCGGTTTCGGTCTCGCGCCAGCCGGTGCGGGCGTAAAAGGCGCGCGCCGCGGTATTGGCGAGCACGCACTTCAGGCGCCAGGGCTTGTCGGGCCGGCTGTCCACCACCGCGGTCAGGACCGCCCGGCCCACGCCCTGGCCCTGGTGCGCCGCGTCCACGTACAGGTGGTGCACAAACGAGCCCGGCTCGTAGACCGCGATGAAGCCCAGCACCGTGCCAACGGCGGCGCTGCAGACATGCACCGTCTCGCAGGACGAGTTGCGCTTGAAGTTGAGGTCGGGCTCGGCGCCCGGGGGCAGCCAGCTTGCGCCGGTCAGCGCCCGCTCGAAGATGCTTTGCACCGCGTCGTCGTCGCGCGGGTCAGCCAGCCGCACGGTGTGCATGGGGTCCAGACAGGGGTTCAAGACAGGGACAAAAAAGGCCGGTGCGGCCGCGCAGCGGTAGGGTTCGACGCGGCACAGGCCCCGAGTGTCGGTGATCGGCGATCGGTGATCGGCGGCGCGGCGCTTGCTGCTAGACCTTGATGTGCCGCGCAATCGCCCGGTCGAGCTGCTCGATGCTGGTGTCGTCCGGCAAGGCCTTCATGTCGACCGAGATCTCGGACAGCTTGCCCTTGAGAAAGGTCTCTTCGACAAACGGCACGCCAATCTGCTCACGAAACAGCAGCTGGCCGGCCGACATCGAGCGGTCGGTCAGGTTGTCCGACGCCCAGGCGCCCAGCCGCACACCGGCGTACAGGATCTTGGCCTGCATCGGGTTGCAGCCACCCGCCTGGCAGGCGTGATAGAACATCACGTCGGCGTCCTTGCGCGGCACGCTGGGTGAATCGCAGGCCACATCGTGCACCACCGATGCGCGGCGGTAGTCGTCGGTGTACGGGCTGCCCACCGTGGACCACAGCGGCCGCGGAATACTGGCCCCGTTGATGACCGACCCCTTGGGCGCGGGCCAGACCCGACCGGCCGGGTCCTTGTACCAAAACGCCGCCAGCAGCCGCATGTTGCGGTCCTCGGCGCCGGGCTGGGTCAGCCACTCGGTCTTGGGGTTGCCCGAAAACGAGCCGTGGTTGGCCATGGTGATCTCCATTGGAAGCAAGCGGGGGTAGGCGGACAGCCTATGCGGATAGCCTAGGCGGCGGGTGCGGCGGGGTCGATCCCCAGCTTCGCAACAGCCGGGGCTTGGCGTCGATGCGGCGTCGGTGCGGCGTCGGTGCGGTGTCGGTGCGGTGTCGGTGCGACACGGCGGGACATCAGGCAAACAGGCCCTGCAAGAACCAGCCCGATGCTGCCGCCTGCCCGGCATCACCGCCCGGCAGCCGGTGGCGGTAGATCCAGGCCAGCGCGCCGGTGGCCGTCTGGGCGATGAAGTAGTCGCGCACGGCCGGGCCTTGGGCGTCCCACCAGCCGGACTCCAGCCGCTCGGGGCCGGCCAGCAGTTGCAGCGGTTGGCCGTCCAGCAGCGGGCCTTGTGCCCGCTCGACCAGGGCTCTGGGCGCCGGCAGCAGCCACAGCGGCTGCGCGGCCAGCCGGTGGGCACCAGCCAGGGCAGCCAGGGCGGTCAGGGCCGTCATGCCAGCAGGCCGGCCGCCGGCCAGGGCCTCGGCAGGCGCGCCCAACCGGGCGGCGTCGGCCGGTTGCCAGCGGGTGCTGTGTTCGGGGCGGTGGTCGGACACGGCGGCCAGGCACAACACCTGGGCCGTGCCCAGGCGCGCCTGCAGGCGGTCGACCAGCCGGGCCAGACCCTCACGCTCGCTGGCACGGCTGGCAAACAGCTCGCCGTTGGGTGGCGCGCCGGCCGACAGCTGGTCGCACAACAGGCTGAGCTCGAGCGCGGGTGCTGCCAGCGGCAGGCGGCCCAGGTGCTCGGCCAGCAGGCTGTGCAGGTGCCGGGGGTCGGCGGCGGGCTCGGCCGGGGCGATGACCAGCGTGGTGTGCGTGGGCGGCTGCTCGGCGTCCGGGCTGTCGCGGCGGCGCCGCACGTCGTGGTGCATCACCAGGCTGAACCGCAGGATGCGCGCCTGCCGGGCACCGGCCCAGGCCAGCAGCCGGGCCAGCAGCACCTGCGCACCGGCCAGCACCTGGGCGCTGGTATCGGCACGGCACAGCAGCTCGATGCGGCTGTCAAAACACGGCGGCAGGGTCAGCCAGGCATGGACCTCGGGCGCGTGGCCGCGGGCGCGGTCGATATCGGTCAGCAGGTCGGGGCCAAAACGCCGCGCCAGCCCGGCCCGCGGCAGCGTGCGCAGGTCGGCCAGGGTGTGCAGGCCCATGCCCTGCAGGGCTTGCAGCTGCGGCGTGCCCGGGCCCAGCAGCTGCAGCGGCACGGCATCGAGCAGGCGCTGCAGCGTGTCGGCGGCGCTGTTGGGTCCGGTGGTGGGTCCGGTGGTGGGTCCGGTGGTGAATCTGGCGGGGTGTGTGGCAGTGTGTGTGGCAGTGTGTGTGGCAGTGTGTTGGGCGGTGTGTTGGGCGGTGTGGGGGGCGGGGAGTGCGGGGGGTGCGGCGGTGTGCGGCCCCAGCGCCAGGTCGTCGCGCCAGGCGGCCAGCAACGCCGCACCCAGCGCGGTGGGGGCGCTGGCGATGCGCACGGTATGGCCCAACGGCGCCAGCGCGGCGCGCAGCCGGTCCAGCAGCGCGGGCAGGCCGCCAAAGTAGCGCAGGCAGGACTGCACCTCCAGCCGCACACCCACCAGTGCCGGGCTGGGCGCGGGGTTGGCGTCGCTGGCCAGACCGCTGCTGCGCGGCCGGGCCGCCAGGCCGGCCGGCGTGGCCCAGGTCACCGACGGGCTGAAGGCCAGCGCCACATGGGCCACGGCGCGCAGGGCCTGGGTGTCGCGCCGGGCGTCGGCCGCGGCCAGCAGCAGGTCGGGCGCCAGCGCCAGCGCGGTGGCGCGCTTCATGCCGATGCGCACGCCGCGCTCAATGGCCAGCGCATCGGCATGCTGCACCTGGTGGTCGTGCAGCAACGCCAAGGGCCGCCCGGCCTGCTCAGGGCTGCGCATGGCCGCCCCCGATTCGAGCGACAGCGCAGGCAGGTGCAGGGCCAGCCACAGCATGGTTCTTGGGGTAGGTGTACTGAGAGGGGCCAGGCGATGAAAAAACGGCGCGCCGCACAGCTCAGGGCTCAGGGCTCAGGGCTCAGGGCTCGGGACTCGGGGCTCGGGGCTTGGGACTCGGGCTCGGGCTTGGGCTTCGCTTGGGCTTCGCTTGGGCTTGGCTTGGCTTAGCTGGGCTGGGCTTGGCTTGGCTTGGCTGGGCTGGGCTGGGCTGGGCTGGGCTGGGCTGGGCTGGGCTGGGCTGGGCTGGGCTGGGCTGGGCTGGGCTGGGCTGGGCTGGCTGGGCTGGGAAAACGGCAACGCTCAGGCGCTCAGCCCAGGTGTTGATCGGCCTGGCCGACTTGGCGTGGGGGTGGGTATGGCGGCGGGTACGGCACGCCGTTCGACCGGTCGGGCCCCGCCGCGGCCCGGCCAGCGGCCTGTGCGCTCGAGGCCACCTGACGGGTGAGCTCACGCGCCTGGGCCTGGGCCTGCTGGCGGGGCGTCAGCGGTGACGGCAGCGCCAGGCGCAGCGCCTGGGCCAGCGGCGGGCCGCGCCGCTTGAGCAGGCGCAGCGACAGCCCGTCAACCCCGGCCGGCTGCAGCAGCAACCGCAGCGGCGCGGGGCTGGGTTTGCTGCGGGCCAGCGCATCACGAAAGATGAACACCGGCCCGTCGTGTGCCTGGGCGGCGATCTGCAGGCGGCGCAGGGTGTCCGTACCCAGGTTGAGCGGCAGCCAGGCCAGGATGGCGCTGACATGGCCGCTCTTGAGCGCCTGCTCCAGCGCCCAGAGCAGGTCGGCGCTGGCCAGCAGCGGCGCCAGCCGGTTGGCGCTGCGCGGCACGCCGGCCGCCGCCACCCGCCCCGGGCCGGTGCGGGACTGCACCACCAGCCAGTGCCGGCTGTCGATGCCGCACTGCAGCAGCGCCCAGGCACTGAGCATGGCGGGTGGATCGAACAGCATCACGCAGCGGCCCTCGGCGGCCAGCGCCGGCGCCAGCAGGCGCAGCTCACCCACGCCGGGCTGAGGCAGCAGCAGTTCGGTCAGCACGCCGTGCGGCCAGCCGCCGCCGGGCAACTGGGCGTCCAGCGTTTCGAACCCGCTGGCCGTGGTGCGCCCGGGAGCGCCGCCGATCTGGCTGGCGCGCCACAAACCCGGGTGCAACTGGCTGAGCCGGGTGGCGCGGTTGATGGCGTCCACTGGCTGTGCCGGGGTCAGCGGCGGCATCGGCGGCGGCGCGGCATCCAGCGTACCGCTGCGGCCAGCCTGCGGCGGCCGGGGCTCGTCGTCCGGCAGGTCAAACAGGGGCAGCGACAGGTTCACGACAATACTGTACGTTCATACAGTATTGCTGGCAAGCGATTGGTGGGCGTTTTGGTGGGCGTTTTGGTGGGCGATTGGCAAACAGCCGACAAACCCAGGTGTGTCGGCGGGCCACCACACCCGGGGCCGCTGCGCGGCGGGAGGGCCGGATAATCCGGTACCCGACGGGCTTGCCATGGCCGGGCAGGCCGTTGATCTGGCGGCCCTGCCCGCTGCCCTGCCCGCCGTCATGCCCGTTGCGCCCGCCCCGCCCCTCCCCGCCCATGCCCACCCGGCTGCAGCGTTTTGCCCGCATCACCCCGTACTTCCGCCAGGGCCGGATAGGCATCGTCGTGGCCTTCATCGGCTCGCTGATCGGTGCTGCCACCGAGCCGCTGATCCCCGAGATGATGAAGCCGCTGCTCGACCAGGGTTTTACCGGCGGCAAGCTCGCGCTGTGGATGGTGCCGGTGGCCATCGTCGGCATTTTTGCGGTGCGTGGGGTGGCCGGCTTCATTGCGCAATACGCCCTGTCCTGGGCCGCCTACCGCGGGGTGCAAGACCTGCGCGAGGTGCTGTTCCAGCGCATCCTGACCGGCCAACCGGCGATGTTTGGCCTGCGCACCGCCAGCAGCCTGACCAATACCCTGGTCTACGAGGTGCAAAACGGCGCCAGCCAGCTGGTCAACTCGATCCTCACCCTGGTCAAGGACTCGCTCACGCTGCTGGCACTGCTGAGCTATTTGTTCTGGCTGAACTGGAAGCTCACGCTGTTTGTCGGCGTGTTGTTCCCGGCGGTGGCGCTGTTGATGCGCACGGTGGGCAAGCGCCTGCACCGGCTGGCGCGCGAGGGCCAGGACGCCACCGACTCGCTGGCCTACGTGGTCGAGGAGAACGTGCTGGCCTGGCGCATCGTGCGGCTGCACGGCGCCGCACCGCGCCAGGCCCGGCGCTTTGATCAGCATGCGCTGACGCTGCGCCGGGTGCTGCTCAAGATCGTCATCGCCAGTGGCGCGATGACGCCGGTGACCCAGATCTTGACCGCGCTGGCCTTGTCGGCGGTGATCGTGGTGGCGCTGTGGCAGAGCAGCGCCACCGGCACGACGGTGGGCGGGTTTGTGGCCTTTATTACCGCGATGCTGATGCTGGTGGCGCCGGTCAAGCATTTGTCGGACGTGATCGCGCCCATCACCCGCGGCCTGGCGTCGATAGAGCGCGGGCTGGAGCTGCTGGACGACAGCCCGGCCGAGCAAGGCGGCAGCCACCGGGGGGACGGGCCAGACACCGCCACGACGGCGACCACCACCGCCCCAGGCGGCCAAGCCACCGGCCGCGCCCAGGGCCACCTGGTGCTGAGCGACGTGGTGCTGCGCTACCGCGACGATCAGGCGCCGGCACTCAACGGCCTGTCGCTCGACATCGCGGCCGGCCAGACGGTGGCGCTGGTCGGGCCGTCGGGTGCCGGCAAGTCCTCGCTGATCAACCTGTTGCCACGCTTTGTCGAGCCCACGTCCGGCCGCATCACGCTGGACGGTGTGGCGCTGGCCGACTGGCAGACCGACGCGCTGCGGCGCCAGTTTGCGCTGGTCAGCCAGGACGTGGTGATGTTCAACGACAGCATCGCCGCCAACGTGGCGTTGGGCGACGAGATGGACCCGGTGCGGGTGCGTGCCGCGCTGGCCGGCGCCCACCTGCTCGACTTTGTCGACGCCCAGCCGCAGGGCATCCACACCGTGATCGGCCACAACGGCGGCCAGCTGTCGGGCGGCCAACGCCAGCGCCTGGCGATCGCCCGGGCGCTGTACAAGGACGCGCCGATCCTGATCCTGGACGAGGCCACCTCGGCGCTGGACAGCGAGTCCGAGCGCGCGGTGCAGGCTGCGCTCGAGACCCTGATGCGTGGCCGCACCACACTGATCATTGCCCACCGCCTGTCCACCATCGAGCATGCCGACCGCATCGTGGTGATGGATGCCGGCCGGGTGGTCGAGCAAGGCCCGCACGCCACCCTGCTGGCGGCGGGCGGGCTGTACGCCCGGCTGCATGCGATGCAGTTCCGCACCTGAGGCGTACCCGGACCAAACCTGGGCCACGCCCGGAAGAAACAAGAAAGAACCGCGACACGGCCACGGCCTGGCGCAAGCGCCGCTTCGCTTCACGCCAGCCGGCGTGGTTTTGTCGCTGGGGGATGGCCGCTGACGGGCGGCGGCACTGCGCTTTGGCCTGGTTTTGACCTCGCCCTTGCCCAGACCGCACACCCCATGCACACCCCTGCCTGCACCCGCCAAAGCGCGCCGCGCGCGGTACCTGTCAGCGCCGCCCTGCCCACGCTGTGGCGTGCCATGCTCGGCGCCGGGTTGGCCACCCCCTGCTGGGCGCCTGTGCCGCGCTGCCGCCGCGCGGTCCGGCCGAGCCGTCCCAGGCCCTGCCCGCCCGCCAGGCCGCAGTCACCGCCCTGGCCCGCATCGCTGCGGCGGGCCTGCCGCCCGGCGCCGATGCGCCGACGACGACCTCGGGGTTCCAGCTGCTGCCCACGGGTGAGTTTGCCTTTGGCGCTTGCATCGCGCTGGCACGCCGGGCCGAGCAGTCATTGGACCTGCAGCTCTACCACCTGCACCGCGACCTGGCCGCCCATGCCGGTATGCAGGTGCGGCTGTTCAGCCCGCTGCCGCTGCGCTGGGCTACTGGACCAGCGACGCCGCCTGGCCGGTGCACGCGCTGCTGGGCGCACCCGCCGCCGCCGAGGCACAAGCCCGCATGGCCGCTGCCGTGCAGGACGCCGCGCCGGTGATCCCGGCCTACAGCACCGACCCGCTGGGCCAGACTGCCGTGCAGGCCCAGCTGGCCGAGGGCCGCCTGGCGCTGCACTACGCCAGCGCCTGCGTTTTTGCCGATTCACCGGCCAAGGCCAGCGCAGCGCGCACGCGGCACCTGATCGTGCAGGCTATGCTGCCAGCCTCATTGGCCCACCCCCAGGACACCGCATGACCGCCATCAGCCGCTACCCCGTGCCCGATCTCAAAGACCTGCCCGACGACCTGCGCGAGCGCATCCTGGCGGTGCAAGAGAAAGCCGGCTTTGTGCCCAACGTGTTCCTGGCGCTGGCGCACCGGCCGGCCGAGTGGCGCGCCTTCATGGCCTACCACGACGCGTTGCTCGTCAAGGACACCGGCAGTTTGAGCAAGGGAGAGCGAGAGATGATCATCGTCGCCACCTCGGCCGCCAACCACTGCCTGTACTGCGTGGTGGCGCACGGCGCGATCCTGCGGGTCTACGAGAAAAAACCACTGATCGCCGACCAGCTGGCGGTCAACCCGCTCAAGGCCGACATCACGCCACGTCAGCGCGCGATGCTGGCCTTTGCGATGAAGGTCTGCCAGCGCGCCCACGAGGTCGATGACGCCGACAGCGCTGCGCTGCACGCCCACGGCTTTGATGACGAAGACATCTGGGACATCGGCGCGATCACCGCGTTTTTTGGCCTCAGCAACCGCATGGCCAACTTGACCGGCATGCGGCCGAACGACGAGTTCTTCTTGATGGGGCGCTTGCCCAAGGCCCCCAAAGCGCCAGCGGCCTGAGGCCGATCTGATGGCCGCAATGCACAACCCGGCGGGCCTCTCGCCCATCATCGCCGGTGCCTGGCGCCTGGCCGAATGGGGCTGGACAGCGCAGCAGCGCCTGGCCTGGATCGAAGGCAACCTGGACCTGGGCGTGACCAGCTTCGACCACGCCGACATCTACGGCGGCTACAGCGTCGAGGCGCTGTTTGGCGAGGCACTGGCCTTGCGTCCGGCGCTGCGCAGCCGGATGCAACTGGTCAGCAAATGCGGCATCCAGCTGGTGGCGCCGGCCCGGCCGGGGTTTGGCGCCCAGACCCAGGTCAAGCACTACGACACCGCAGCCGCCCATGTGCGGGCGTCGGTCGAGCACTCGCTGCAAGCCCTGCGCAGCGACCACCTGGACCTGCTGCTGATCCACCGGCCCGACGCGCTGACCCACTTCGACGAACTGGCCGAGACCTTCGAGGCCTTGCGGCGCGAAGGCAAGGTGCGCTGTTTTGGCGTCAGCAACTTTGCGCCGCACCAACTCGCGCCGCTGCACCGCCGCATCAACCTGGCCACCCACCAGATCGAGCTGTCGCCGCTGCACCTGGATGCGCTGCACGACGGTGTGCTCGACCAGTGCCAGGACCTGGGGCTGCGGCCGATGATCTGGTCGCCGCTGGCCGGCGGGCGCATTTTCACTGCCGACGGTGAGCGCGAGCGCCGGCTGCGCCAGACGCTGGCGTTGATGGCCGGCGAACTGGGCGTGTCGGTCACCACGCTGGTGATCGCCTGGGTGCTGCGCCACCCCAGCCAGCCGCTGCCGATCCTGGGCTCCCGCCGCACCCTGGTGGCGCGTGACGCGATGGCCGCCCTGCGCTTGCGGCTGGACGCACAGCAGTGGTGGCAGATCTGGACGGCAGCGGCGGGGCACGACGTGCCCTGAGCACGACCCGACCCAACAGCGATGAGGAGACCTGGATGAAGCGACTGCTGCTGATCTTGGCTGCCGGGCTGCAGGGCCTGTCACTGCCGAGTTTTCCCGCCGACTACCCGGCACCCCCAGGCGGCAGACTGGGTCGCACGCGAATTTCGCTTCCCTGCCGGCGATGCGGCGGCCGAGCTTCGCATCCACTACACCACCGTGGGCAAGCCAGGCGGTGAACCGGTGCAAGTCTTGCACGGCACGGCCGGCTCAGGCACCGGCATGCTGAGCCCGGCCTTTGCGGGTGAGCTGTTCGGCCCGGGCCAGCCGCTGGACGCGGGTCGGTACTTCATCAACGACCCCGACTGGCTGGGCGGCAACTACACGGCCCAGCCCCGCAGCCTCAAGTTCAGCAACCTGTTCTGCGGGCTGGGCACCATCGGCGGCAACCAGGCGCTCTACAAAGTGTTGCTGATTCCGGCCAGCGCTGAAACCGCGGACACGGCACCACCGCTGTCGCCAAGTTCTACAAGCAGGCGTTGCAAGACATCCTGCAATCGGCACCGCGGCTGGCCCCCTGAACCTTGCCAAAAGAGGCGCAGCGGCACCGTGCCGACGGGCGCTCGACCCGGCCGGCTCAAAACCGCATCTTCAGGCTGCTGCCAACCGCCCAGGCCCGGGTTCGCGGGCTGGCGGTGTCCGGGCGTGGCCAGAAGTGACCGCCCAAGACTTCGACCAGCAGCCAGTCGCGGTACACCGGCTGCTGCCATTTGACCTGCGTGCCGTAGTCCGACAGGCCAACGCCCGCGCCCTGTGTGCCGTCCATCAGCAACTCCCAGGTCAGCAGCCGTTGGTCGGCAAACGACTGGTAGGCGCCAACGGTGCTGCTCACCGCAAACTTTGGCGCCGCCTGGGTGATGGTTGCAGCGGCCAGCCAGCGCAAGGCCAGGGAGGACGACAAGGCGTGCTCCAGTGACATCACCGAGGTCGATCCGAAGCGGTCATCCTGGGCCCAGAACACCGTCTCGCGAAAGTCAGCCGAGGTGCCCGACGGCAAAACCCAGGCCCGCGTGTAACGGGCCTGGGCAAAGGGCTTGAGGCCGCCCCGAAAGCCCAAGCGCAGCGACACCGAGTTGGGCAGGTTCAGCCCCAGGCCCGCCACAAACGACGGCGGCTGGCTGCGGTCGCGCGTGATCCGCTGCTGGCGTGCAAATTCGGCCGGCTTGTCGGTGATCACGTCACGCGGGTCGTCCCGCCCCAGAAACACATAAGAAAACTTCTCGGCGTTGGGCAGGCGCAGGTGCACGTTGAAACGCAGCGCGGTATCGAGCGACTCGCCCTGCCGCTTCAGCAGGGACAGGCTGATCTGGCCGTTCGAGACCTCGCCGCCGTCCTCGAACGGCTGGTCTCCAAACCAGCTGTCAATGCCACGGGCCATCCAGACGGTTGCCGAGCGCACCGATTGGCGCGCGGATTCGGCGAGTTGATTGGTGTACTCCTGGGCGGGTTCGCGTGCCGACGTGGTGGCTTCAGGTGTCGGTGTCGCGGTCAGCGCCGGCGCCGCCGTGACCATCGACGAACCCAGCATCGCCCACAGGGCGATGCCGACGCACGAACCCACTCGGTTGCGCGCTGCTGCTGAGTGCATTGGCTGAAGTGGCATGCTGGTTGTCTTCACGGCGATTGCGCCGCGCCCGGTGGCGCGAACCGACAGATGTTGACCCTTTGCTGCATTGCGGTCTGTGCGGTGCCGCACCCCGTCCGTGCCTGTCAGCACTACAGCCTATACCGCCGGCTTGTTATGATGCTGCGAGACTTGAGGCCACTGATTGCTGACGTTCGTCGCAGCAACTTCCAGGACGGTTTGACGCCGCCGCGCTCAGGTGCTGATCCGCGCTGCGAAGTACGCCACGGTAGCCTTCAGGCCTTGGTCCAACGACACACCGGGCTGCCAATTCAATTCACTGCGGGCAAGTCGCAAGTCCGGCTGCCGTTGCAAGGGGTCGTCGCTCGGCAAGGGTTTGAGCGTGATGTCGGACAACGAGCCGGTGAGATCGACGACCTTTTGCGCCAGCTGCAAGATCGTGAACTCACCCGGGTTGCCCAGGTTAACGGGCCCTGTAAACGCATCGTCGGTCGCCATCAGATCGACCAACCCCGTGACGAGGTCATCGACATAACAAAACGACCGTGTCTGCGAGCCATCGCCATAGACAGTGATCGGCTCACCCCTGAGCGCCTGCACGATGAAGTTGGACACCACGCGGCCGTCGTTCGGGTGCATGCGTGGGCCATAGGTGTTGAAGATGCGGGCCACCTTGATGCGCAAATGGTGCTGCCGGTGGTAGTCGAAAAACAAGGTTTCGGCACAGCGTTTGCCTTCATCGTAACAAGACCGCACCCCGATCGGATTGACGTGGCCCCAATACGATTCTGGTTGCGGATGGATCTGCGGGTCGCCATAGACCTCGCTGGTGCTGGCCTGCAGGATTTTGGCTTTCAGGCGCTTGGCCAGACCCAGCATGTTGATCGCCCCGTGCACGCTGGTTTTCGTGGTCTGCACCGGATCGAACTGGTAATGCACTGGCGAGGCCGGACAGGCCAGGTTGTAGATTTCATCGACTTCCACATAAAGTGGGAAAGTCACATCGTGGCGCATCAGCTCGAAACGCGGATGCGGCAGCAGGTGCGCGATGTTTTCCTTGGTGCCTGTGTAGAAGTTGTCGACGCACAGCACATCGTTGCCGCGCTCAAGCAGGCGTTCACACAAGTGTGAGCCCAGGAAGCCGGCCCCGCCGGTGACAAGGACGCGGCGGGAGGCGTTGTAATTTCTCATCGCCCTTTTCTAACAGCAAAAGACGCTGTGAAACAGCGGTGACGCCAAAAGGTCGCCGCTGCCGGGGCGGTTTGGGCCGCGCAGCGGAGCTGCAGCCTCAGCCAATGGCCGCTGCGGCGGCGGTGCGTGCGCTGGCCAACTGGTGCCGGCGTCCATACCAGCCCAACAGCGGCAAGCCCAGCAGGGTCATGACCAGGCTGGCAGGCTCGGGCACCAGCGACGCTGTGCCGGTGAGTGAGACATAGGCCCCCGCACCACTGCCACCCAAGCCCACAACGACCAGGTCATAGGTGCCTGCGGTGGGCAACAAGGCGTTGATGGTGTAGCCGTCACTGCCATCGAAATCGCTGCCCAGCACCCCGCCCGCGCCGTCGAACAAGACGATGGCGCTGATGGTTGCGGCGTCGGCCGCCGGGATGGTGGCATCCACAACGCTCAACGGGATGATGGTGCTGAAAAGCCCGGACGGGCCGTGGACCGAGAAGAGATAGTTGTCGGCAAAACCGGCAAAGTCCTGCGGGTGGTAGCCGATCAGTATCGCGAACAGGTTGTCCAGATAACCAAGGTTGCCCGGGCCGTAGGGACCCACCACCTGAGCTTGCGCAGAAGACGCGGCCAAGCTGACGGCGGCAATGCCCAGTAGCTGCTTGATACCCATAGCGGACCCCCGGAGTAAAAATCCCTCCCTACTTTACCCGTGCGAGCACGTTTTGTGACCACCTCTTTAAGGGGGCCCAACGAGGACCTGCGGGCTCAGACAAAGTCCAGGCGCGGCGCGGCGCCGAAGTTTGCCAAGTTGGGCAGCACCGTGGCCTGCACTGCGGGCGTTGCGCCAAACCAGGCCAGCAGGGTGGCGGCGTATTGGTCCACCGACAACGTGGGTATCCAGCGGCCCTGGGCATCCCAGGCTGCGGTGCCCGCGTCATCGCTGCCACCCAGCACGAGTTGGGGGTAGATGCCGTAGGTGCGCCCGCCGCGCACCGCGGCGCCCAGCACCAGCTGGGTGCTGCCCCAGCCATGGTCGGTGCCCAAACTGGTATTGGGCGTGAAAGTACGGCCAAAATCACTGTGCGTGCAGGTGGTCACCGCGCCGCCCAGGCCCAACAGGTCGAGCGCCGCATGGAACGCGCCCAGTGCGTCGCCCAGCTCGGCCAGCAGGTCCGCGTGGACGCCTCGCGTGGGATCGCCCAGGACAATCTGGTTGGCGTGGGTGTCGAAACCGTCGAGCTGAGCGAAGAAGATCTGCCGGTTGCCGCCCACCGCCGCGTTACCGGCGATCAGGCTTGCAGCCTGGTACAACTGGCTGGCCAGCCCCGTGGTGAACTGGCCGCTACGGATCAGCGGCGCAAACGCGGCGTCCAGGGCCGGCAATGCGCCCGGGCCGCCCGGCCTGGCCTTGACGAGGGCGGCCAGGCGCGCCGACACAGAAAAGGCGTCCACCTGTTGCGCCCGGAATGCATCGGCCAGGTCGATCTCCTGCGCCTGTGCGAGCAAGGTGTCCACGGCTGCCTTGCGTGCGGCATTGGTGGCCCATTGCTGGTCTGCTGCGCGCAAGCCGTAGGCGCCGAAGTCGGCGCCAGGCGCCGGCACGACAATGGGCGTGCGCTTGGCCGACAGGCAAAAGCGCGCGGCGGTGCTGACCGAGATCACCGGGTTCACAGTGGCCAGCTCATCGGCGGCGCGACCGCCCCAACCCGTGCGTTGCGCCACGTCGGCACCGCCCGACTCCCACAGCTGCTGCTGGTCGGAATGCGAGTACAACCCACCCGGCAAAAGCGGCGAGTTGGGCCCTACGGACAGCATTTGTGATTTGCTCAAGGGCGTGCGCAGCGGCCCCACATTGAACACCGGTGCCAGATGGCCCGCAGCCCAAGCCGGCGCAAGCGCGGCCAGTGCAGGGTGCAAGGCATAGTCGCTGCCCGGCAAGGTCAACAAGCTGCTGCGGGGCAAGGCCAAGGCACCACGCACAGCGCTGTACTGGGACCACCGGCTGGCATCGGTCGGCAGCACGGTGTTCATGCCGTCGTTGCCACCGTAGAGAAAGACGCAGACCAGAGCCTTGTAGTCAGCGGCACGCGCGACGCCTGCGCCCAGCAGCAAATTGGCAGCATTGCCTGCGCCGAAGACGCCTGCCAGGGCAGCGGCGCCGCGAAGAAAGCCCCGCCTGCGCGGGCCTGTGGGGAAAGCGATGCTCATGGGTGTGCTGCAGCCATCAACGCTGCACCTGGAAGTGGGGTGATCCGAAAATGAGGTAAGCGGCGGTGCGCACACGCTGGGTCTGCCAGGCCTGGGGATCGGTTGTCGCGGTCCACCCAGACACGGCCTGGATCACAGCTTGACGTGCCGTGCCTGGCAGCGGCGCGCCCACGGCCAGCAGCGAGAGTCGGTCCACCAGTTTCGGCGCGTCTGCGGCATCGGCGATGAAAGTGCCCAGATCGACGTGGGTGCCCAGTGCAGCGGGCACGTTGGGGTCGGGGGGCGAGCCGCCGCTGTCGAGCAGATAGACCAGGAAGTTCAGCCGCTGCACAGCTGCGTTAGCGGTCTGCAAGCCGAAGCCGCCGCCGAACAGATGGGTGCCCGCCACCGGGTAGTCGGGCGGGTAGAAGTTGAAGACGCTGGGCGGGCGGAAGACATGCTGGCCCAGCAAATCACCCCAATACCAGCCCAGGGCATCGCCGTCGGTCTGGCCATTCAACGCACGCAGCACACCGGTGAACAGCAAAGCCGGCTCACGCAGCCGGCCGCTGGCGCGCGAGCTTGCCGGGCCGCGCGCCTCGGCGTCCAGCAGCACGGCGGCCACCGTGGCGGCCAGGTCGCCGGCCAGCCCGCTGCCAAAACGGCTGGCTCCCGAACTGAACTGGCCCGCCGAGAACGCCGCGGCCACACGCGCCACGTAGGCCTGCGACGGGTTGCTGCTCACCATGTGCTGGATGATCTGACGCGCGACAAATGGCGCTGTGTTCTGGTGCGCCATCAGGCTGTCGAGCACCCGGTCCAGCGCTGTGCCCGCCGCTGCGCCTTCGGGCAAGCTGGTTTTCGTCAGCAGCGTGCGCGCCGTGGTGTCGTGGAACTGCGGTACCGCCACCATGTCACCGCCGTAGTAGCGGCAATTGGCGCCCGAGGGCCAGCAGCCCCCGGGCGAAGCGCCTCCGGGGGGGTAAGTCCAACCGGTCAGCGCGTAGGCGTAGTCACGCACCTTGGCGTTGTCGTAGGCCGGGGTGCAGCGCCCACCCTGCAAGCTGCCGTCGGCATTCAACAGGCACGGGCCAATGGAAAACAGTTGCAGCAGTTCGCGGGCGAAGTTTTCGTTGGGCCCTGCCTTGTCGTTGTTCGCGTGGTTCAGGTAGTCACCCATCACGGGCGACAAGATGACCTTCTTCAACAGCTGGCGGTAGTTACCAAAGGCGTTGTCCAGCAGCATGTTGTGGTAGCTGCGCAGGCCATAGGTGCCGAAGATTTCGACCCCGCTGACGACGAAGATCTGCTGCAGCGAATAGGCCATGCGCTGGCGCAGCTGGTCGGGCTGCGTCAGCGCATTGCGGTAGAAGTCCCACAGCAGCGGCACGCTGGAATAGTTGTCGCGCCAGCAGTTCAGGCCCCCGCTCGCGGGCTGATCACAGTACGCACCCGCAGCCGTGCTCCGGTGCACCGCGTCCGTACCACCCGCGGTGTAACGCGAGCCGGTGGCAGTCAGTTGCCGGGCGATCCACACACCCGGGTCTTGGCCACGCAGGGCCTGCAGCAAGGTTTCGCTGCCACCGAAGGTGGCCTGGTCTGCGAGCCGGACGGCGTCCTGCGTCGTCAGGACTACCGTGTTTGAAGCCTCGACCGCGGTCGCAGCGCTGCTGCTGAGCGTCTGTGCGGCGGTGGCCGTCTCGGTCCCGCTGGCCCCGCCCGACCCGCCACCGCAGGCGGTCACCCCAGCGCTGACCACCACGACCAGCAGCGCGCTTGCCGACGTCCGCGTGAGCATGGTCGTCAGCGCACAAAGCCGGCCTCTGCCAGGATTGCCCCGTCGCGGGCCTGCCTGCGGCCCGCTCCGCATCTGTTTACGCATCGCCTGTCCTTGTTCAAGTTCCACATCCGGGCGGCCCTTGGGCAAAGCACACCCGGTTTTCAGCGATGGTGGAACAAGACCGCCCCGCCAGCTCGGTGCTGGAAGGGGGCAAAGATCGGGCAATTCGGCGCCAACGCGCCGGCTGGGTTCGGGCTCAGCCTTCCAGTGGCTTGCGCGCCGTCCAGACGTCCTGCAGGACACCGTCTTCGGGCCTCACGGGCACGCGCTGCACGGCTTCATAGCCAACGAGAAGGCGGCCGCGGACAAAGGCCTCAGGGTGTATTGCAAAAAACCATTTGCGGCCCTCGGCGTAGTTGCCCTGCTCCACCGGCAAGCCGGCGGCGTAACGCTGTTGTTCTTCGGCGCTGCTCAGCAGGTAGCGGTAAGCCTCGCCGTGCGTGGTGCAGATCAACAAGCCGCCCGGGCGCAGCACCCGGCGCAGTTCAGCCGCCCAGGCCAGTTGCACCGCCTCGGACAAGTGCGTGAAGACCGAAAAGTTGTAGACGGCGTCGAAACTGGCGCTGGCAAACGGCAGCGGCGGGTTCAGTGCGTTTTCGACAAAGGTGATGCCTGGCAAGTTGGCCCGGCACCAGGCAATGCTTTCGGGGTTGTAGTCCGACCCCGTACAGCGAACGGTCTGGGCGCCCAGCAGCACCGGCATGTGGCGGATCAAGCGCCCCGGCCCGCAGCCCCACTCCAGCACACTCAGCGCCTTATCGGGGCCAAAAACGCTGCGCAGCACCCGCGCAAACAACGCTGCGTGGCGCTCGCCGCTTTCGCGATAGGCGGGCCAGTCCACGTGGTTGAGCGCGTCGAATGCCAGGTGGCGGGGTGGCGTGGCGAACTGCGGAAATTCGCGTTCGAAGCGCCGATTGCGCGCACCCGAACGAAGCCGTCCGAGCCAGAATTTGCAAACATCCGCCGCCCGCAGCAGGCCGGCGGTGCGGACAATGCGCACCAGCGTGAACTTGATCGTGCCGGCTGACATGCCGCGCCTCCCAAAAATGACTCGGCGCAATATACCGTCAGCGCTGCGGCGGCGGCAGCAACTGCGCCTGCAACCAGTCGCCATGTCGACGCCACAGCGACTCCAGCAGCGCCAGCGGTATGCGCCTGTGGGTGGGCAGGTTGACGATGTGGCGGGCCACTCTTTCCGCCTCCGGGCAGCTGCCGGCTGTGTAGCCGACGGCGGCTTCACGGCCCTCGCGCCCGAAGATGACACTGGGAAACCAGATACCCAGGTCGATGTGGCTGCCGAAGCGGTCAACAAAGGCCGCCCGGTCGCGCACCAGAAAGGAATAGCGCAGCCAGCTCTGTTCTGCGCGTTGACTGACCGTCAAGGTCTCGGCATACCAGCCGATGTGTGCTTCCAGCCAATGCGCCAAGCTGCGGCGGTGCTGCAGGTTGTCGTCCAGACCCCGCAACTGCGCCAGACCCAGGCGCGCCTGCGCCGCACCGATTTGGCAGGGGTACGGGTAGGCGGGCGGCAGGCTGTCCATGGCCTCGTCGCTCCAGCTGAAGTTCAGGCCGCAGCGGCGCAGCGCACCCAGCACCGGGCGGCCCAGCCAGAACAAGTGCGGATCGCGCAAGGCGAACTCCGACAAGAAGCTGAAGACGATACGGCGCTGCAAGCCCGGCGACAACACCGCGGCCTGCTGTTGCGCGCGCTTCAGCCGTGCGGCAATGGCGGGGTTGTTGGTGACGGCACAGCCGCCCAGGTGGGTGTTGATGACCTTGGTGCGGTCGGTGGAAAAGAAACCGACGTCGCCCAGCGCGCCATGCAATTGCCCCCGCACGGTGGCGCCCAGCGAATGCGCCGCGTCCTCGATCAGCAGCAACCCGCGCCGCTGAGCGATGTCGCGCAGCCTCATGGCGTCGGCGCTGACGCCGAAGGTGTGCTGCATGTAGATCGCTCTGGTGCGGCCGGTAATGGCCGCTTCGACGCGCCCGGGATCGAGGTTGAAAGTGCGCGCTTCGATGTCCACCCACACCGGTCTGATCTGCCGGTACAGCATGGCATTGGGCACCACCGCGCATGTGAAGCCCGGCACGATGACCTCGTCGCCGGCGTCCAGCTCCAACGCGCCCAGCACGGCGTGCAGCGCCATACGGCCGGCGCCGAAAGCCACGGCGTAACGGCAGCCACAGCGCCGTGCGGCTTCGGCCTCGAAAGCACGGAGCGCGGGTTCCACGGGTCCGGCCGCGACCAGCCCGGGCCAGGCCCGCCACCAGTCGCCCCACAGATTGGTGCCGGCATGCACGGTGTAGCGGCGCTCGGGCCAATCGGGCAGTGCGCGGCGCCAGCCGGTGGCTGGCAGGTGCGACTCATTCATGTTGTAGTGCCGCCGTGCGCTGACGCTGCCGCCGCGGTGCCGGCATGTCCAGGCTCAGCCCCTCGGGCACGTCGCGTCCGACCTTGCAACCAGGACCCAGCCGCACACCGGTGCCGATACGCACCGCGCCATGCACCGACGCGTGAGCCTCCAGCGTCACCCCGTCGCCCAGGCTGGGGCGCTCGCAGTCATCCCACGGACAGCGCGCTGTCGTGACGTCGCCGCCCAGGCTGGTCAATGCGCCCAGAGTGAGCCAGTCGCCAGCACCGGCGTGGACCGACACACCCATCGGGTACAGCACCAGCAGGCCACCGCCGATCTCGCAGCGCGGGTCCATATCGGCGCCCGTCAGCCTGACATTCAGTCCCCAGCACCACCGTGACCAACGCATGCGTCCGTGGCAGTGCGCGTGGTGCGACAGGCGAAACAGCAAGGCACAAAGCAGCGCTGGCCACAGCGGGGGCAAGGCTTGCCGATCGGCGCTGCAGGCCAGCGCCCGAACGCGCGCACGGTCTTCGCGCCAGCGCCGCCAACTCTGCGACCAGGCTGGCGCTGCCCCGGCCCGAACCACGCCGGCCTTACCGGACGCCAACGGTGTGTTGGGTTCGAGCACGGTGCGCATCACCGCGCCGGCCACCGATTGACCGGCAGCCACATCACCGCGCACATGGACATTGAACCCGATGCGCACGCCGTCGCCCACGCTGATCGGGCCGATGGCGGCGGCCATGCCGGCCAGCACCACCTTGTCACCCAGGCGGGGGCCCGATGCGCCGTCACGCGCAACGGCCGAAGGCAGGCACAGGCTGCGTGCGTACATCGTCAGACCCTCTCCGGCGCGGGCCACGATCACGGCACCAGCGGGATGCGGCAGAAAGCAACCGTCACCGATGCAACTCGACGGGGCGATCCAGGCACGGAACACCAGAAGATTGAGCTGCGCCAGCACGCGCGCCGTACGGCGCCAGCCGCGGCCATGCAGCGCATGCGCCAGGCGGTGCAGCGCCAGCACCATCACTTCATGGGTCAGCAAACAGCCCAGTTGCCGCAGCAGGCTGGGCTGGCGCAATGCCGACCCGGGTTCGCGCACGGCCATGTAACGATCAATATCGCTGCGCACGGCGCGCCAGGTGCTGCCGTGCTGCCGGTGCCGGCAGGCCGGAGACGGGTTTGCATCGGCAGCGGTTGCGGGCGGCGCCGACACTGACGGCGCCACCGATGCGGCGGTAGCTGCGGGCATAGCACGCACCGCCATGCGCACCGAACTGTCGCCGGGCGCATCGTGGGTCAGCGCGGCACCGGCCTCGATGCGACAGGCATCGCCCACCCGCACAGGCCCCAACACGCCGCTGCCGGCGCCCAGCCACACGCCGTCGCCCAGCAGCGGTAGCCCCGGTCCGGCACCGACATCACGCCCGCGCGGCAGCATGCCGATACCACTCAGCGGCATCATCGTCAGGCCACGCCCGGCATGGCCTGAGGCCGTCAGCGCCACCGGATGCGGAATCAACAGCCCGCCGCCCAGGTCGCAATGCGGATGGATGTCGGCGCCCGTGGCAAAGGCGTTCAACTGCGTGAACAGCCGCGCCCACAGGCCTTGCCCGCGCCGCCAGAAGTGATGCGCCAGGCGATGCAACAGCACACATTGGTAGCTCGGCTGAAAAATCAGTGTGCGCGGTGCGCGGCCGAAGCGCTTGCCCAACAGGGCGCGCAATCGCACGCGGTCCTCGGCCAGCCTTTGCCGGGTTTCCGGCCAGCTCAGCGGTGCCATCCAGGTGTTACGATTTTTTGATGGACACCACGGACTGGCCGCAGATCATCGGCGCCATGCGGCAAGGCGGCTACCTCGATCACATCCAGCAAGGTGGCGCCGGCCTGGCGCGGGTTGCCCAATACCTGCAGGCCTTTGCCGACCCGCCCACGCACCTGGCGGGCAAGCCAGGGCAAGACCCCGCCTACCCGATGTTTCCGGGGCTGGAGCACCGGCCCTTCCACACCGCCGCAGGCCATCCGGCGGTGGCGATGCTGGAAGCGGCCTGCACCGACATTGCCAGCGAAGCGCTGGCCCTGGACGACGGCGCACACCTGGACTACACCATCGCCTCGCGCGCCGTGCGCAGCTGGCGGCGTCCGCAAAGCTGGCTGCGCCGCAGCGCGCCGCCCAGAGCCTGGACGGTCTATCCCTTCCACCACATGGGCGTGTGCGTCGAAGACCTCAGCGGCCACTGCCCGCACACGCTGGCCGTCATCGAGTCTCTGCCCGGCGTGTGCCTGGACTACCCCTGGGGCGACAGCTTGTTTTCCGTGCAAGGCCCGCACAGCCGCCTGCCAGCGCATTGCAGCGTCGACAACCTGCGGTTGCGTTGCCATCTCGCGCTGCGCATCCCGGCGGGTGCCGGCATGCGGGTGGGCGGCGAAACGCGCCAGTGGCAAGAGGGCCGCTGCCTGTTGTTTGAAGACTCGTTCGAACATGAGGTGTGGAATCCGTCGGACCAAAGGCGTTTGGTCCTGATCGTTGACCTTTGGCATCCCGGCCTGACGGCACTGGAAATCCGCGCGCTGACTGCCGGTTTTTGCAAGGCCGAGGTACGCAATGTATTTTTGCAGCGCCGCATCAGCATGACCGATACGCCAGGGCCCTATCTGGCGCACATCCGTGCGGTCATGGCTGCGCAAGAGCAAGCACCCGCCATGCGCGAGTTCTGGCCCGCTTGAGCGGGTGCAAGCGCCAGCGCCGTGGCCGGCAAACGCGCCTGCGCACCGGCAAATGCGGCCGGCCCGGATACCGCATTTGGTAGCATCGACCAAGGCCAGGTTCACTGCAATGGGGTCCTGCATGGGGAGTATTGAAGCATGACGAAAAGTGTCGGTGCATGGGCCCGGTTCATCTACCCGGCAATGCGCCACTTTCGCAGAAAACGTGGGCAGATGCTGCCCCCCCAGCGCCCCGGGACCGAGACCCTGAACGCCTGCGTCTTGCTGCGACGTGCCAGGTTACAGGCCCTGTTGCTGTGCGCGGTGGTGGCGGCCTGCAGCCCGGCACCCGTTGTGCAGGCTCAGGGTTCGGCCGTCAAAGACTGGCGAGTGCACGCGGGCAACCCGGTGATTCAGGCGGGTTCGATGCGCGAGCGTGCGATCTGGAACGACCCCAGCGTGCTCAGGCTGGCCGATGGCCAGCTGGCCATGTACCTGACCAGCAGCACGGTCGAACCCTTCAAGCCGCCGATCCTGCCGTTTCGCGCGGTGTCGCGCGACGGGCTGTCCTGGACGCTCGATCCGGTTGGGCCCTTGCTCACAACGGCTGGCACGCCCTACATCAACATCGAAACGCCGACCGTGGTGCGCTTTCGCGGCCGGTGGCACATGTACTTTATGGGCGTGTTGGCACCGGGCAGCGTGCCAGCCAGCCACATCGGGCATGCCGTGTCCGACGATGGCCTGCGCTGGCAACTCGACCCCCAGGGCATCCAGGCGGTGGCGGCCACGGGCAAGGTCAGCGACTGGAACGGCTTTCTGGTCTCCGAGCCTGGCGCAGTGGTGTTCAAGGACCGAATCTATCTGTACTTCCATGCGTTGGGCGCCCGGCCAGGTGGCAAGCCACCCCAGCTGTCGAGCATCGGGTTGGCCACTACCGATGACGGCACGCACTTCTCACCGGCCAAACCCGTGCTGACGCAGTCCGAAGCCTTGTTCCCGCCTGCGGCTGGCTATGCCGGCTATGCCACCGTGTCCGCGGCTGTGCACGAAGGGCGGGTCCACCTGTTCTACAACGTCGTGGCCAACCCCAAGCTGAGCGGTTCGGATATCGAACAAGTCGCCCTGCACCATTCGGTTTCCGACGATGGCGAAACGGCCTGGCGTCAAGACCCCAAACCCATCTTCCAGCGCAGCGATTTCGATTGGACCGAGGGCGGCATCATCAGCCCCACCGTGCTGATCGAGGATGGCAAGGTCAAGATGTGGTTTGCTGGCCATATGAGCAAACTGTCATTCGTGAAGCTGATGCTCAGCGGCTGGAAGGGCCGGCAGTTCGGCATCGGCTACGCCGAAACACCGTTGGACAGCCTGGCGCGTGCCCGGCCCTGAAAAAAAGCAACTGGCGCACCCTGAGTCAACGCCAACGCTGAGCGCGGCTGAACCCTGTCCAGGCTCAGCGCGGCTGCGCCATGACGTCGCGGTATATGGACGTCAACCGGGTGAAGTGGGCTTGCTCGCTGTACTCGCGGCCAACGTGCTCACGCGCGCCCTGCCCCAGCCGGCGCAGCAGGTCGCTGTCGCCCCACAAACGCCGCAGCGTGGCCGCAAGGCCGACCACATCGCCGGGCTCGACCAGCACACCGGTCTGGCCGTCACGCACCGTATCTGCCAGCGCGCCCAGGCGCGAGGCCACCACGGGCACGCCGTGGCTCATGGCCTCGGCGGCCACGAGGCCGAAGGTCTCGGCCCACAGGCTGGGCACGACGATGACGCGGGCGCCGCGGTAGAACTCAGCCAACTCGGCCGGTGACTTCGTCATGACGAACTCGGCCTGGTCGTCAGAAGCGACCGCCGGGTGACTGGGCGCGCTGCCGGCAAAGGCCATGGGCAAACCGGCAAGCCGGCAGGCCTGGGCCATGATCTCGACGCCCTTTTCCGGCACAAAGCGGCCGGCAAAACCGATGTAACGCCCTTGCGCCGGATCGACCGCCGGCAGCACCGGCAGCGGTACGACGCAGCCATTGATCACCACCTGCGCAGCAGGCAGGCCGGTGCGTTGCACAAAGAAGTCACGCTGGTATTCGCCCATCACCACAAAGCGTTGCACATGCTTGCGGTACAAGCCGAAACGGTCGGCGGCGGCGTTGCGCAGGGCATAGGCCGCCGACTCGGCCAAGCTGGCGCGGCAGTTGCGAATCACGCACCAGTACTCCTTGCCGCCCATGCAGCGAAAGCAGGCCTCGCCCTGGCTGTAGTGGGTGGCCACGGGGCAGGACAGCCGGAAGTCGTAGGCACTCATCACCACTGGCACGCCCGCGCGCGTGCAGGCGGGCAGGATCCAGGGCGAGATCAGGGGATACAACTCGTGCACATGCACCACGTCGTAGCGCTGGCGCGCCAAGGTGGCGCGCAAGTCCTGCACGGCTTCTTGGGCGTAGAGGCCACCCGCAAAGGCGCGCAACTTGCCGACCACTCCAGGCGGCAAGTCCCGGCTGTCGCGCACAAACTCATCCACCGCCACACCGCCACCGCGCAGCACGGCCATGGTGGCTTGAAGAGTTTTGTCCGACCCCCCGAATCCGCGGTGGTTGTTGTAGACATGAAGCACTCTCAAGGCGTCCCTTTCCCGGCTATGCTGAAGGCTGGTTGCATTAGATCGCTCGCGCCGGGGCACGGACTCAATCGAAACGAGGTCTCATTGTGAAGGTGTTGATTTTGTGTGGTGGCAAAGGCATACGTGCCTTTCCTTTCAGTGAATACATGCCCAAGCCGATGATGCCGGTGGGCGGCGCGCCCATCCTGCGTCAGATCATCCGTTTGTTCGTCGAGAGCGGCTTCACCGAGTTTGTGCTGGCCGCGGGCCACCGCAAGCGCGTGATCGACGACTACTTCGAAGGCAAGGAGATCGGTGCGACCATCGAGGTGGTGGACACCGGCGAGAACGCCGACACCGGCGAGCGTGTGATGGCCTGCCGCGACAGGTTGGGCGAACGCTTCATCGTCACCTATGGCGACGGGCTGTCCGACGTGCCGCTGGCCGAGCTGGTCAAGTTCCACGACAGCCACCCTGGCCTGGTCACCATGACCTGCGTGCCGCTGTATTCGCAATACGGCGTGGTCGATATCGATGCTGCGGGCCGGGTTGAGCAAATACGTGAAAAGCCCCACCTGAAGAACCAATGGATCAACGCCGGCTTCTTTGTTTTTGACAAAGCCGTGTTCGACCACTGGGAAGGGCGCAATCTCGAATCCCATGTGCTGCCGCGCCTGGTGCAGCTGAACCAGCTCCATGCCTTCCGGCACGAAGGCTTCTTCAAATCGCTGGACAGCTACAAGGACCAGCAGGAGTTCGAGGAGCTGATTGCGGGCCAGCAGCTGCCCTGGCTGCAGTCGGGCGGCACGCAGAAGCCAGGTTGACCGCGGTGCGCCCGATGGACTCGCCCGGTGACTGGGCCGAACGCAAAGTGGTGGTGACGGGGGCCAGCGGCTTTGTCGGCGCTGCCGTGGTGCAGGCCTTGCTGGCGCACGGCGCAACCGTCATCCAGACCTCACGCCACCCCGCTCAAGGCGCCGTAACCCACACCACTGCATCCATCGGCCGCCGCGCCGTTTGGGCGCTCGGCGCCATCGAGGATGGCGCCTTCGTCGATGCCCTGATCGGGCAGCACCAGCCCGATGTGGTGTTTCACCTGGCCGCGCAGCCTCTGGTCGGCGTGGCCCGGGCGCACCCGGCGGCCACCTTCGAGACCAATATCCGCGGCACCTGGTTGCTGCTGGACGCCTGCCGCCGCCTGAGCCCGGCCGCGCGCACCGTGGTCGCCTCCAGTGACCAGGCCTATGGCCCGCAGCGCAGCCTGCCCTGCACCGAAGACCAGGCGCTGGCCGGGCGCGACATCTACGACGTGTCCAAGAGTTGCGCCGACCTGATCACCACCAGCTTTGCACACAGCTATGGTCTGGCCACCGGCATCGCCCGCTGCAGCAACATTTTTGGCCCCGGCGACCTTAACTTCAGCCGCCTGATACCCGGCACCATGCAGGCGGCCTTGCGCGGTCAGCGGCCGGTGATCCGCAGCGACGGCAGCCCGATGCGCGACTACCTCTTTATCGACGACATGGTGCGCGGCTACCTGCTGCTGGCGCAGGGCCTGCAAGACCCGGCATTGCGCGGCCAGGCCTACAACTTTGCCAGCGGTGAGCCGCTGTCGGTATTGGCCATGACACGCAAAGCGCTGGACGCTGCCGGCCGGCCCGATCTGCAGCCCGAGGTGCTGAGTGAAAGCGCGGCCGAGGTGCAGGACAAAGCCTTGTCCATCGCGGCAGCAGGCCGCGACCTGGGCTGGCAGGCCCTGGCGGGTACCGATCAGCGCTTGCGCGAGACAGCCGCCTGGTACCGCGCCCGGCTGGGCGTGGCGGCCCAGCCGCAAGCCCAGGCGGTGGAGGGCTAGGCGCATGGCCCGCGTGCTGATCGGGGTGCCCACGCTGAACCGGCCTGAGCTGGTGCGCCAGACCATCCACAGCGTGCAAGCCCAGCGTTACGGCGATTGGCAGGCCATCGTCAGCGACAACGTGTCGCAGGTCGCGGCCATCACATCGGTACGCAACTTCGTCGCTGGGCTGGAAGACTCCCGCATCCGCTTTCACGCGCAGCCTGAGAACGCTGGTGAGTACGGCCAGGGTCGCTATTTCTTCAAGCAGGCGCAGCAGCTGGGCTGCGACTATCTGGTGATCCTGCATGACGACGACCTGATGGACGGCGACTTCATCGCCGCTGCCGTACAGGCCCTGGACGCGCAGCCGCAGGCCGCCTTCTACGTCTGCAACCCGACCATCATTGATGAGCAAGGCCGCGTGGCGGCCGACGGGACGCGGCAGTTCGACGAACGCTGGCAACGACGCGGCGTGCCCGAAGGTCTGATCGATGTGCTGGACACGCACATGGCATCGGGTTTCACACCGATCACGGGCGCCTTCTTCCGGGTTTCTGCCTTGCAGCATTCAGGTTTTGTCGATGCTGACCTGCAGGGTTGCTTTCCGTTCGAGAGCAATGTTTTTTTACGTCTGGGCGAGCGTGGCGCCTGCGCCTGGTTCGACCCGCGGCGCCTGCTGCAGGTGCGCTGGCACAGTCAACAGATGACAAACTGGGGATTCCTGAACCAGGAAGAAATCGTGACGTCGACCATCGTGCTGTTCGAGCGCCGGCGCTTCACAGGCCTGAACGAAAAACGCAGGCGCCAATTGCTGGGGCGTTTGCACCGGGTGCGGGCCCTGCACAGGGCCCGCGCGGGCGACGCGGCGGCGGCACGTACCGAGGCCTGGCAGGCCTTGAAGACCAACCCTGTGTCCTGGCGCAGTTGGTTGCTGGGGCCGTTGGCCCTGCTGCTGCCCGTGGCGCTGGGCGCCGGGGTGCGGCGTTGGTTCGGGCCCCGCACCTTCTCGGCCGCTTGACCGCCCCAGCGCTAGCGCCCTCAACCCTTGACGCGATGACCCCATGACCACTCTGGTACTTGGCGGTTGCGGCTTCATCGGCAGCCATGTCGTGCAGGCTCTGCTGGCGCAGGGTGAGCCTGTGGTGGTGCTCGACCGCAGCGTAGGCCGCCGCGCACCGCATGCTGGCGTCCTGGCCAGCACAGCGCTGCACCAGGTGCGGGGCGACCTGGGCAACCATGGCGACCTCGAACGTCTGTTCGCCGACCACGCCATCAAGGACGTGGTCCACCTGGTCAGCAGCACGGTGCCGGGCAGTTCCAACCGCGACCCGCGTTTCGACATCCTGACCAATATCGGCGACACCGTCAGCCTGCTCGATCTGTGCGTCAAACATGCCGTGCGCAAGGTCTTGTTCATCTCGTCCGGTGGTGCGGTTTATGGCATACCGCGGTACTTGCCGGTCGACGAAGACCATCCGAACGATCCGATCAGCTCTTACGGCATCACCAAGCTGGCCGTCGAAAAGTACCTGCATCTCTACAAGCACCTGCACGGCCTGGACTATGTCGTCATCCGCGCTGCCAACCCCTATGGCCCAGGGCAGCAGCCCCATGCCGAGCAGGGCGCGATCGGCGTCTTCACCGACCGCATCCTGCGCGGCGACGACATCGTCATCTGGGGCGATGGCAGCGTGGTGCGCGACTACTTCCATGTGCGCGATCTGGCGCGGCTGTGCGCCCTGGCCCTGGCCAGCCCCGTCAGCGGCGTGTTCAACGCCGGCTCGGGCGTGGGCCGTGCCCTGAGCGATGTCATTGCCAACATCGAAGCCGTGGTGGGGCGCAGCGCCCGCATCCGCTACGAAAGCGGGCGCGCCCTGGACGTGCCGCGCATCGTGCTGGACGTCAGCCGCGTCCAGCAAGCCCTGGGCTGGCAGGCGCAGACCGTCTTCAAAGACGGCCTGGCCGAAGTGCTGCAGTGGCTGCAAAGCCGCCGGCCGCCGTCGGCTTGACGGTCCAGCGAAGCGGCAAGGCCCGTCAGACGACCATCACCTCGGGAATGGGCACGATGAAACGTGCCCCCCACTCGCGCACGAAGTCCATTTGCGCCATGACTTCGTCTTTCAGGTTCCAGGCCAGGATCAGCACGTAGTCGGGCCGGGTTTCGCGGACCTTGTCGGGCGCATAGATCGGCAGGCGCACACCGGGCATGTACAGGCCTTGCTTGTGCGGGCTGCGGTCAACGATGTAGTCGATGAAGTCCGAGCGCACGCCGCAGTAATTCAACAAGGTCGCGCCTTTGCCGGGCGCACCGTAGGCCACGATGCTGCGGCCCTGACGCTTGGCATCGATCAAGAACTCCAGCAGCTTGAACTTGGTTTCGCGCACCTGCTGGGCAAAACGCGAATAGCGCTGCAGGTCTTCAAGGCCTTCGTCGCGTTCACGCTGCGCCAGTGCCCCGACGGCCGGGGCCACGGGCTGTTGGGTGTCTTCAACATGACGGGCGAAGATGCGCAGCGAACCGCCGTGCGTGGGCAACTCTTCGACATCGAAAATCTCCAGGCCATGGGCGCGGAAGATGCGCTGGAGGGTAACGAGCGACAGATAAGAGAAATGCTCGTGAAAGATCTGGTCGAACTGATTGCCCTGCATGGTGCGCAGCAGGTGTGGAAACTCCATCGTCACCACACCGCCCGGGGCCAGCAGGATCTTCATGCCGGCCACAAAGTCATTGCGGTCGGGCACATGGGCCATCACGTTGTTGCCCAGCAGCAATCGCGCCGCGCCATGCTGAGCCAGCACCTTGCGGGCGGTGGCCACACCGAAAAACTCGGCCACCGTCGGTATGCCCCTGCTCTGCGCCACGGCCGCGACGTTGCGCGCCGGTTCGATACCCAGTATCGGTATGCCCTTGGCCTTGAAGTATTGCAGCAGATAGCCGTCGTTGCTGGCCAGCTCGATCACCTGGGTCTGGCTGTTCAGGCCGAAGCGCGACGTTACGGCTTCGACATAGCGCTGCGCGTGTTGCAGCCAGGACGCCGAAACCGACGAGAAGTACGGGTAGTCGCCAAACATCTGCTCTGGGCTGGCGGCTTCGGGCAGTTGCACCAGAAAACACTGGTCGCAGACATAGACATGCAGCGGCAGAAACGGGTCCATGCGCTGCAACTCGTCGGGCTTGACATAGGCATCGACCAGCGGCCCCACGCCCAGATCGACCACGGTGTGCGTCAGCGGGTGGTGGCAAAAGGCGCAATTCAACGTCATGGCAAAACCTCGTAGCGGCGTATCTGGTCGTCAAGGGCGGCGCGCATCGACCCATGGGCCAGGGCCGTGCGGTTCCACTCGATGATCCAGTCCAGGGTCATCGGCAAGCGCAGCCGGGGCCGCCAGCCCAGCAGCTTCTTGGCCTTGGTGCAGTCCAGCATCAACAAATTGGCCTCGTGCGGGTGCAGGCCCTGGTCGGTGACCCAGCGCGCATCGTCGGACCAGCGCCGGGTCATGTAGTCAGCAATCCAGGACACCGGCTTGACGTCGTCGCTGTCGGGGCCGAAGTTCCAGTTCTCGCTGACCTTGGGGCCTTCGGTCCACAGGTGTTCGGCCAGCACCAGGTAGCCGCAAATGGCCTCCAGCACAAATTGCCAGGGCCGGGTGGCGTCGGGTGAACGGATCATCACGGGGCGCGGCTCAAGCAGCGCGCGGATGATGTCGGGGATCAAACGGTCGGCGCTGTGGTCACCACCCCCGATGACGTTGCCAGCGCGCGCGGTGGCCACGGCCACGCCGTGTTCGCCGTAGCGGTTGGGCGGGAAGTAAGAATCGCGGTAGGTCTGGACCACCAATTCGGCGCAAGCCTTGCTACTGGAATACGGGTCGCGGCCACCCAATCTGTCGTTCTCGCGGTAGGCCCAGACCCATTCCTGGTTGGCGTAGCACTTGTCGCTGGTCACCATCACCACAGCACGTACACCCGGGGTGCGGCGCACGGCTTCTAGCAGGTTCACGCTGCCGATGACATTGGTGGTGTAGGTGAAGACCGGGTCGTCGTAACTTTGCCGCACCAGGGCCTGGGCGGCCAGATGCAAAACGATCTGCGGCCGATGGTCCTGCACCACGCGCATCAGGCGCTCAAGGTCGCGCACATCGCCTTCGATGCTGACCATACCGGCGCCGACGTCGGCCTCATGAAACAGATTGGCGCCAGACTGCGGCGCCAGGGCATAGCCCACCACATCGGCGCCCATGGCCTGCAGCCAGCAGGACAGCCAACTGCCTTTGAATCCGGTGTGGCCCGTGACCAGCACCTTTTTGCCCAACCAGAAAGCCCTGTTCATCCGGTTTCCTCGCGCTGCTGGAATCGCCGCCAGGCGCGCCGGTATGGCGTTGCGGCCGGCGGCACCAAGCGGTGTGAATCCTACTTGAGTCCCGGGTCTATTCGGACACCGACCTCGGGGATGTGGCGCACCGCCACAGGCTCCAAAGCTGTGGCTGCACGCAAGGCCTGCATGTAGCCACGGCCCAGCGCCGAGGCCAGCAATGCCCAGGCGCCCAAGGCCGTAGCGAGCAAGATCGTGGCCAGGTGCGACCACGGCGGCAGTTCGGGCAATTGCATCAGGCCCAGCGCCCGGTGCAAGACCCACAGCAGCAAGGCTGGCAACAAAGCCGCTGCCCATTTCGGCAAGGCCCTCGCCAGGGCTGCGCCCAGTGGCCGGCGTTGTGCGCCGGGCCAGAAAACGATCAGGCTCAGCACCAGCGCCAGCAGCGATTCGACCAACAGCGTGGTTTGCGGCGCGACCAGAAAACCATGGACCGGTACCAGCAGGCCATTGGCAACGATCTTGACCAGCAGGGCCAATGCGACCGCGATCAGTGCGACCTTTTCGCGGGCGGTCACCAGCAAGGCCACCGAGGCGACAGCGATCAATTGCGTCGGCACGATGGCCAGGGCCAGCCAGCGCATGGCGGCAGCAGCATCGGACTGTGGGCTGGTGTATCGCCCCCCATAAAACAGCGCCACCAGATCGTCGGCCAATACCCAGGCCGCGCACGCCGCCAGGGCGCCCAGGCCCAGGGCCAAGGTCATCGCATGCGCCATCAAGGCCAGGCCGCGCGCCGGATCACGCTCGGCCGCCACGGCCATGATCGGCACCAGTGGCGCGGTGACCAGCCAGGGCAGCAAAAATGCCGGCGACAGCGGGCGATAGGCTGCACTCAGGGCGCCCACCTCGGCCTCGCCGCGCAGCGCATAGACCGACAGCAGATCGACCTGGCCCAGCAGGTGGCGGCACAGCGCCGCCAGAGCCCACAAGCCGGCCGACCCCGCAAAGCCGCGAAGGGCCGGCCAGTGCGTGCGGACCTCGGGCCAATAACCCAGGGCGCGGCGCCCGAGCCAGGCCAGGCCGAGCAGGCCCAGGGCTTCGCGACCGACCAACAACACGGCCGGCCCCACACCCGCCTGGCCAGCGTGGACCAGCACCACGCAGCCCGCGAACAGCAGACCCTGGCAAACCAGGGACAGCAGGGTCACCGCCAACTGGGTCTGGCGCGCCAGGAAGAGCGCGTGAAATGCCGTGGGGCCGAAGCCCAGCAGGGCGATGGCCGCGAGCGTCAGCACGGTCAAGCGTTGCCCATCGGCCTGGCTGTTGGCCAGCGTCAGCACCGCCAGGGCCAGCACCAGGGCCATCAAGCTGCGCCAGGCGATCAAGCCTTCAATCAACAAGCGCAGACGGCTCGGGTCGCGGCGGATGTCGCGCGCGGCGGCCACGGTGCTGCCCAGGTCGGTGGCGTCGCGGGCAAACCCAAAGCAGGCTGCAACGATGGCAAAAAAACCAAAATCGGCGGCCGACAAATAGCGCCCGAGAACGGCCGTCAAGGCCAGCGCCATCAGCAGGTGCGCGGCATAACCACCGAGAATGATGGCCTGGCTCAGATCGGCCCGCTGACCGCTCTCGGCCATCAGGCGGCTGGCCCCATGTCAGGCGATGCCATGGACCTGGCGATCAGGGCGGCAAGGCCAGCAAGCCCGCCGCGATACGCATGCCGACTTTTTTGGCGCCCTGAGGGCTGTTGTGCACCGGGTCGTAGAAGTCTGCCGCGTCCCAGGGCAGGCGGGCCAGATCGATGAAGCCCGCACCGGCCGCTGCGCAGACCTGGGCCATGGCCACGTCTTGCAGCTGCCGCAAACGCTGGTAGTCCACCCCATTGAGCGCCGGCATCTCGATACTGGGAAACAGGATGCGCATGTCCAGGCCCTGCACCTGACCCGTCGCTGCCACGCGGTAATACAGGCTGGGTTGGGTGACGCACACCGGCGTCGACCCCTGGGCGCGCACCAGCGCCAGCAAATCGGCCATGCGCTTGGCGAAGGCCGCCATGCTGTCGCGGGCCAGCGCTTGCGGGTTGGCGATCAGCCCTTGTTCGGTGTAGCGCTGCGCACTGAAATCCATCGGCCTGTGGTCCAGGCCCAGCCGGCTGGCAGCCCAGGCGCCCCGCGCCATGGCATACAGGCGAAAGAGCGCGCTGTTGGCCTTGATGCGGCTTTTCAAGGTGGCCTGGCCCTGGGTGCCGCCTTCGAAATCCAGCCGCGGCCGCATCAGGAACAAATCATTCAGCCCGACATAGAGCAGCGTGTATCGGGGCCGCAGGCCGGGTATCAGCGGCAACCAGTCGCGGTAAGCCGCCAAGTGCGCAAAGGTCGAATGGCCATCGACACCGGCATTGGCCACGGTGGCGGGCCGGCCAGCAGCACGCAAGCTGGCCTGCAGCACGTCTTGCCAGGTCTGGCCGTCGGCGATGTAGCGCTGATCGGTCGTCGAGCCGCCAATGCTCAAGACGGTGACCTCGGCCGGGGTGCCAAAGCTGCCGCGCAGACCGTAACGGTCCCGGCTGTAGTTCACCGGCCCGCCGCCAGGGTACAGGCCGGTGGCATCGAAGACCATGCGCCTGTCGGTGACGATGTTCAGCGCCAGCGCGCGCTCCCACGGGTTGTGGCGCAGCCAACTGCCGAACACCAACTCCAGCAACAGCAAACCCAAGACAGCGGCCACCAGGGCGGCCAGCGACAGCAAGGCCGTGGCGCGCAGCGGGCTAATCGAGGGCGAACTCGGATTCATAGGCGCGCGCCAGTTCGGGGTCTTGATCCGCTTTGTGGAGCAGGCAGTTGCCGACCGCCAGCACCTCGATGCCTGTGCCCATGAAGCAGCGGAAGGCATCCTCCGGCGTGGCCACGATGGGCTCGCCACGGACATTGAACGAGGTGTTGACCAGCACCGGACAGCCCGTCAGCTGGTGGAAACGCGTCAGCAGCGCATGGTATTTTTCGTTGGTGTGCCGGTGCACGGTCTGGATGCGGGCCGAGTAGTCGACATGGGTCACCGCCGGTATCGACGAGCGCGGCACGTTGAGTTTGTCGATGCCGAACAGCGCCTGCTGTTCGGCCGACATGCCCAGGCGCTGGCCCTGCACCACATCGGCCACCAGCAACATGTAGGGGCTGTCCACATCCATGTCGAACCAGTCGGTCAGGTGTTCGCGCAAGACGCTGGGCGCAAAAGGCCTGAAGGATTCGCGGAACTTGACCTTGATGTTCAGCGTCTTTTGCATGCTGGTCGAACGCGGGTCAGCCAGTATCGAACGGCCGCCCAGGGCGCGCGGACCGAACTCCATGCGGCCCTGATGCCAGCCCAGGGCCTTGCCATCGGCCAAGGCGGCAGCGCATGCATCGATCAGGCCGGCGTCGTCCAGCAGTTGGAAGCGGGCGCCCAGCGCCAGCAAGCGCTGTTCGGTGTCAGTCTGGCTGTATTGCGGGCCGAGGTAAGCGCCCTGCATCGCGTCTTGCGGCATGGCCCGTCGCGGCTGGCCCAGGCTCAGGTGGTGCGCGGCCAGCGCGGCCCCCAGCGCGCCACCGGCATCACCGGCGGCGGGCTGTATCCACAGGCTGTCGAAGATGCCCTCACGCAGCAAACGGCCATTGGCCACGCAGTTCAGGGCCACACCGCCAGCCAGGCAAAGGTGGCGCTGCCCGGTGGCCTTGGCCGCGCCGCGCGCCAGTCGCACGACGACCTCTTCGGTCACATGCTGGATGCTGGCGGCCAGGTCGAGATCGCGTTGTGTGAGCAGCGATTCCGGGTTGCGCGGCGGGCCGCCGAACAACCGGTCGAAGCGCGGGTGGGTCATCGTCAGGCCGGTGCAGTAGTTGAAGTACTGCATGTCGAGCTTGAAGCTGCCGTCCTCCTTGATGTCGATCAAGTGGTCGGTGATCAGCTTGGCAAAGCGCGGTTCGCCATAGGGTGCCAGGCCCATCACCTTGTATTCGCCCGAATTGACCTTGAAGCCGGTGTAATAGGTAAAGGCCGAATAGAGCAGCCCGATCGAATGCGGAAAAGGAATTTCGCGCACGATGTTCAGGCTGTTGCCGCGCCCCAGGGCCAGCGAGGTGGTGGTCCATTCGCCGACGCCGTCCATGGTCAGCACCAGGGCCTCTTCGAATGGTGAAGGGAAGAAGGCACTGGCGGCGTGGCTCAGGTGGTGCTCCGAGAACAGCAGACGCGATTGCCAATCGATACCGCCGCCCAGATCGGCGCCCAGTTGATCGCCGAGCATGCGTTTTTGAAACAACTTGTCCTTGACCCATACCGGCAGGCCGGCGGCAAAACTGGCGAAGCCGCGCGGCGCAAAGGCCAGATAGGTTTCCAGCAAACGCTCGAACTTCAGAAAAGGTTTTTCATAGAACACCACCTTGTCGATCTGCGCGGGCTGCAAACCGGCCTCGGCCAGGCAAAAGGCCACCGCCGACTGCGGAAAGCGGGCGTCGTGTTTCTTCCGCGTGAAGCGCTCTTCCTGGGCCGCGGCAACGATATGGCCGTCGACCAGCAAGCAAGCCGCGCTGTCGTGGTAATAGGCCGAGATACCCAGGATGTTCATGCTGACGAGGGCTCGCTCAAGCCCTAGAACAAGGTGTAGATGAAAGGCGCGAAGACCGAACCCTGGGCCAGCACCAGCAAGCCGCCGAGCAACACCAAGATGGCGATGATGGGCATCATCCAGAGCTTTTTGCGCTGTTTGAGAAAGGCCCAGAGCTCGCGTATCAAGGACATGTCCAACTCCAGAGTGATCGCCGCGATCCGGCCGCGCTAGAACTGATTGCCCAGGCTGTCGCCCGCCGGCCCGGCCGGTTCGCGTTCAACCCAATAGGACACCGGCGCGCGATCAAATTTAAGCCGCAGCGCGTCGCGCCCGGCCAGGCGCATGGCGATGGCCATCGGTGTGATCATCCCGAAGAACATCAGGCCCAACACGAGCGGGCTGACCACGGCGTTGAGCAGCGCGCCGAGCCGCATCCAGGCGCGGTTCAGCGGCCTCAATCTTTGTGGCGCCAGCCAGCCCATCGCTGCCAGGGCTGCGGCCAACAGCCCGGCCGCCGCAGCCAGCTGCAAACCCAGCGGCGTGCGCTTCCACAGCAGCCACGCCACCACAACCAGCAGGATCCCGGCCATCGTGAGGCCGAAAGAGCGGTCTGAGGGCAGTTGGATGCCGTCGCGCAGGGACGTTGCTGTGGCAGGTGTCGGGTGTTTCATGCGCGTCCTAACGTGGAGCCTGCAGCCAAGTCGAATTCATTATGGGTGATGGCTTTGCGTGCCCGCGAGGGCGGCCGGCAAACGCGGCTTGCCGTGTTTCATCCGGTGCCAGGCACGGCGCAGGCGGCGCCATATTTGAACAAAAGGCCGCTCCAGGAGATAACGCAATGAGCCATGGCGCCAGATGCGCAGCAGGCCGCCCGCCGGGTCACTGCCGGCCGTGATATGGCGCAGCCCGATCAAACTGTGCTGGATGCGCCGCCGCCGCAGATAGACGGCAGCAGGCAGACGCGAGCGCCAGCGCTCCAGGATGCTGAGCATCTCCTGCATCACGCTCAGATAGTGTTCGCGAGACATGGCCGCACTGTGGATGCGGTACCAGCAGACCACTTGCTGTGTGCAAGCCGCGGCATGGCGGGTGCTCAAGGCGGTATAGAAATAGTAGTCGGGGCAAAAGCGGTGTTCGCCGGGGATGGGGCCGATCTCGCGCACCGCGGCTGTGGCCAGGCAAACCGCGCTCTGGCAGATAAAGCAGGAGTCGGCAAACAAGGCCTCGAAGATATCGCCCTGGGGCAGGGGCTGGAATTCATGCCAGCGGTCAAAATCCACCAGCTTTTGCAGCACGCCGAACTTCATCGCCCGGCCATAGACGATGGCCAGCGGCGGCCCGCGCCAGGCATCGATAACGCGGGCCTGTTCGGCCAGTTTGTCCGGGGTCCAGAAATCGTCCTGGTCGAGAAAGGCCAGCCAGCTGCCGCGCGCTTGCTCGATGGCCTGCTGGCGTGCCTCACCCAGCGGGGTTTGCACCGGGGCGTGGAAATAGCGTACCCGCGGGTCGGCGAGATAGGGCTGCAGAACCGCTGCGCTACCGTCCCTTGACTGGTCGTCCCAGAAGATCAATTCCCAATCGCCGCAGGTCTGGGCGACCACACTGTCCAGCGCGTCACGCAGCCAGCGCTCTCCGTTATAGACGTTCATGATGACCGAGAAACGGGGCACGGTGGCCAGAGTCGCGGGCATCAGAGGCGTCAGGGACTTCAGGGACGTCAGGGGCGGCAAGGGCATCATTTCAGACGTCACGGACAGACTCGCCGCGGGCCACGCGGCGGAACAGATCCAGGTAGCGCGGCGCCAGTTGCGGCCAGGCGTAGCGGCGGCGGAATGCCTGCTTGTCGACAAATCGGCGCAGGCTGCCTGGATCAACCAGCAACTGGGCGAGTTGAGCCCGCAGCGCGCCAGGCTCGGCCATGTCGACCATCATCTCCGGCACACCCAGCAGCCAGTCGAAATGCGCCGAGTTGTGCACCAGCACCGGCGTGCCGGCGCACAGGGCTTCGACGATAGCCAGGCCAAAGCCTTCGCGTATCGACGCCAGCACCATCACATCGGCAATGGCCAGCAATTCACCGACGCGCTCCGACGAGCCATAGGTGAGGCGGCAACGTGCGCCCAGGCGTTTGGCGGCCAGGTCTTTGAGCGTCAGGTCGGCGGCAAAATTGGGGCTGCCGTCGATCCACAGCAGCACCTCGCCGGGCAGGCCGGCGACTTCCTCGATCAGGTGGTGCACGCGCTTTTGGCTGCGGTCCAGTGCACTGATGGCCACGATCAGCAGGGTGGATTCGGGCACGCCGTGCCGGTGGCGCAGTTCGGCCCGCGAGGCTTGCACCTCGAAGCGCTCAGGCCAGATGCCGATCGGCAGCAAGGCGAATTTTTCGCGCGGCGTGCCGGCAGCGATGTCTTCCTCGAAGGACAGCGGCGAGCAATGCAAGGCCACGTCGGCATGCGGCCAGTAGCCAAACGGAAAAGCCCCACCGTGGGCGAACAGGATGCGAAAGCGCGCGCCGGTCAGGCGGCGTATCCACCACAGCAGCTTGAGCATCGGCGGGTCGTAGGTGAAGACCAGATCGAACTGGCCACGCGCCAGCGGCCAGGCCAGCGACAGCGCAAACGTCAGGCATTCGACGTGGTAGCGCGTGCGGCCCAGCAGCTTGTGCAAGGGCAAGTGCATCAGCGTCCAGCCGTCACGCGCCAGCGACCACGGCACGCGCTGGTCGCGGCTGCGCGGCCCGGCGCCTTTGAAGACGGTGATGTCGCCTTGCCGGCCCAACGCGGTGTGAAGGTCGGCGGTGATGCGCTCGTAACCGCGGCGCTCGCGTCCCAGACCGGGGCAGACCAGGGCCACACGGGGCCCAGGCAGGCTGGCGCCCGTGCGAGCAGGGTCAACCGCGGCTTCAGATCTGGACATCGTCAAGCGCCGCCTGGGCGAAGTTTTCGGGGTGGTAGATGTCGCCGGTCAGCAAGGATGCGGGCGCCACACCGCTGCGCCGTGCCTGCGCCAGGCGCTGGAACAAGGTGGCATAGCCCGCGCTGACAGCGTCCCAGCGGTAGTACGCCTCAGCGCGGGCCGTGGCCAGTGCCGACAAGCGGGCAACTTCGGCGTCATCGCTCTCCAGGCGCTCGATCAGCCCTGCCAGATGACCGGCGCGCTTGCTGAAGAACAGGCCCTGCTCGCTCAGGGCTTCGCGGTGGAAGACCACGTCGATGGCCAAGCAGGCCGCGCCGGCGCCCATGGCGCGCAACAGGCTGGGGTTGGTGCCGCCGACCTCATGGCCGTGCAGATAGCTGCGGCAATGGTGGTACAGGCCGTTGAGCAACTCGGCGTCATAAACCGGGCCGATGCAGCGCACGCGCGCGTCGCTTTGCTGCATCAGCGCGCGCGAGAAGGGCGACGCATAGCGCGCACCGCCGACATAGACCAGCGGGTGGCGGGCGCCCGAACGCCGGTACTCGTCGATGATGAAGTCGACATTGTTCTCGGGCTCCAACCGCGCCACCACCAGGTGGTAACGGCCAGGTTCCAGCCCGTGTTGCTGCAGTGCGGCGTCGCTGGGCGCGCCACCCACCACGCTGCCATAGGGCAGGTAGCTGCTGGGGCGCTGGTGCACGTCGCGGTAATAGGCGGCCATGGCCGGTGAGTCGCAAACCAGCCAGGTGGCCAGCCGTGCCGACACCGCCTCCGACCAGCGGTAGTAGCTGCGCTGCAGCTTGCCCCATTTGCTGCGCTGCCAGCCCAGGCCGTCGGTATGGATCGCAAAAGGCGTGCGGCGCAGCACCAGCGGCAGGGTCAGCGGGCCATTGCCGGGGTCCACCACCAGCACCGCGTCAAAACCCTGCCAAGCGGCATGCAGCAGCGCGCGCGCGCTGTGCAGCAGGCTCTCGAAGCTCTTGCCGCCAGGCGCACGCAGATACACCAGGCGCACGCCCCGGTACTGCGGCGGATGGTTGTCGAAATACTGGCTGCGGCAATAGACGGTGACGTCCATGCCGTGGTCAGCCACCAACCGAATGGCCACCTCTTCAACCAAGGTGCTGAAGCCGCTGTAGCGCGCCGGGATGCCACGGTCGCCGATGAGGGCCACACGCAAGGGTTGGGGTTGGATCATGGCCGAGGCTTCTTCATTCACTGGCCACCGCCGGCAGGGCGGCAACCGGGGCACGGCGTTGCGCCAGCGCGGCGCGCAAGCGCCTGAAGTCCTCGCGGCGCACCGCGCCGAAGGCCAGGCACAGCAGCGAAAAAACACCGGCCGCTGCGGCACCGTCCCACAGGCTGCCGGGCAAGCCGAGCCACCGCGCGCCGCCGCTGACCACCACCACGGCCGCCAGCACGCGCAGCGGCACGGACCAGCTCAAACGCACTCCGCCGACGCGCTGGCACAGCCAGATGGTCGGCAGCAGCCCCACCGCCACTTCGCTGATCAGGTAAGCCCCCGCCGCACCGCTGGCACCGGCCAGGGGCACCAGCCCATACAGTGCAGCGGCTTTTGCAAACAGCACCAGCAGGGTCAGCCAGATATTGTGAATCTGACGGCCGGCGATGATGACCATCGGGCCGATGACGGTTGCCACCACCCGCGCCAGGATGGCCCAGGACAGCAGGGCCAGCGCGGCGGCGATCGCCTGCCCCGGTGGGTGCAGCAGCTGCGCGATGCCCGGCGCGGCCACCGCCAGAGTGCAGCACAAGGCGCCGCCGACCAGCAAGGCGGCGTCCAGCGTGGCCTGCATGGTGCGCTGGAACATCGCGCGGTCGGCCACCCACTGCCGTGCAAGCACCGGAAACACCGCCATCGCCAGGGCTTGCACCACGATCACCGCCAGCATCACCACGCGCAGCGCCGCGCTGAAGTTGCCGGTCTCGTCGTGGTCGGCCCATGCGGTCAGCGCCAGCACGTCCAAGGCGTCGTAGGCGCAGACCACCAGGCCGACCAGGCCCAGCGGCAGGGAGGCCTTGACCAGAGGCCCCAGCCGCCCCTGCCAGCCAGCGGCAAACTGCCAGCGCGGTGCGCCGCGGGCCCAGGCCATGCAACCCAACAGATAGACGCCGCGCGCGGCTGCGTAGCACAGCAGCAGGCCCGGCAGGTTGGGCCCCTGGCGGCAGACCAGCCAGCTCGACAGCAACAGCACCACGGTCGACAGCAGCTCGGCGACGGCGTCACGGTCCATGCGCATCTGGGTACGGAATTCGACCCGGTAGACCAGCACTGCGGCGTACAGCGGCACCGCCACCGCGCCCGCCAGCATGGCCTGCTGCAGTGCCGGGCTCCAGTCCAGCAAGAAGGCGGTCAGCCACAGGGCCGGCACCGCCACCAGCACACAGGCGAGCTTGATAGCGGCCAGTGCCGCCAAGGTCGGGCCGCGCTGCGCGGGCGCCACCGAGAGGTCGCGCACGGCGATATCGGTCTGGCCGAAATCGACCAGCCATTCCGCCACCGCCAGCAGGCTCAGCACCAAGGCGTATTGACCGAACAGCTCGACCCCGCCGCTTTTCAGAACGATCAGCGCCACGCCAAATCGCAACAGCGTCATCAGCATGCGGCCTGCGGCCTGACTGCCGGCATTGCGCAGGATCACACGCGCCAGACCGCTGGGGTGGGCCGTCATCGCAACCTCGCGGCCGAGCCCGAAACTGAGCCCGAGCCCGAGCTGGCCCAGCGGCCACCCGGGGCTGCAGGGCCAGCCGGCAGCCAGCGCGCCGCGTTGCGCTGCGCCGGCCCGGCCCGGGTCAAGGCTGCGACATGCAGCGCGCTGCCGGCTTCATGGACGCGGCGCCACTGGCTCAGCGCCAGGATCAGTGCCGTGACGATCCAGAAGACCCGCGCATGCGGGTCGTTGCGCAGGTAAAAACTGCCTACGCCGTCGATCATGATGGCCAGGAAGCCGGACAGCAGCCCCACCCCGAGGGCGTGCAAAAAAGGGTCGCGCAATTTGAGATTACCCATGCCGACCCGGATCACCGCCAGGTGCAAACCGACGAACAACAGCATGCCGATGCTGCCCTGCTCGGCCCAGGTCACGGCCCAGGTGCTGTGCACCACCGGCCAATACTTGCCATAGCGGCCTGTCATCTCATCGGCCGTCTTGTCCTTGCCATAGGGAAGTTGCAGAAAGACATATTTGTTCAAGCCCAGGCCCAGCAACGGCTTGTCCAGCACGATGGCGCGTGCGGTGCGCAGCCACTCATAGCGCACCTCGAGCGCATTGGGGTCGCTGCCCTGCAAACGCTTCAGGATCAGCGGGCTCAATGCCAGGCCGGCGATGACGGTGATGGCGATGACCAGCACCCGCATGGACATGAACCGGCTGCGCGAGACTGGGTGCCAGATGCCCAGCAGCAGGGCCAGCAGAAAGCTCGCGCCGAATGACAACCAACCAGAGCGTGACAGCGTGAATACCAGCGCCGGCAAGCCGAGCAAGAACACGCCGCCAGCCAGCAAGCGGATCGAGAACCTGACCGGCGCCAGCAGCAAGGCCACCGCCACCGGCAGCAGCAACGCCAGGTAGGCCGCAAAGAGATTGCCGGCCCCCATCAGGCCGCCAGGCCGAAAGACGAATTCGCGCGACAGCAGCGTCACCGAGCCGACAGACTCAATGCCCTCTTGGCCGCCTTCACCCAGGAAATCCAGGCCGAACTGCAGGCCCGTGGCGTACTGCGCGATGGCAAGGCCCGAGTTCAAGGCCACGCCCAGCAGCAAGGCCGTCATGGCATGGACAAACTGTTTTTGCCTGGCGACCTCGTTGATCAAGACCACCATCAGCACCAGCAGTTTGAGCATGCGCACCACCTCGTGCGCAGCGACCAGGCGGTAAGGCGCCTGGGCAATGCTCAGCACGCCCAGCCCTATCAGGGCGACCCACAGCCACAACAGCTTGGGGAAGACCCAGCCGCTGCTGCGCCCGGCCAGGCGGTCGCCGATCTGGAAACGGATCAGCAGCAGCAAGAAGATATCGACGCCGTCGATCCAGAAGGCCCCGGCGCCGCCCATGTGCGGCGAAATCAAAAAGGGCTTGCCGAGGCGCAGGGGCGCCGCCAGCAAAGCGGCGTACAGGCAGGCCAGACGGAAATTGCCACTGAGGGCGAAAAAGCCGCCCAGCAGGGTCAAGGCCAGCAAAAAAACGCTGTACTTGGTTTCGCCCAGCGCGAACACCGCCAGACCGCCGGCGAACAGGCCCAGACCGATCGCCACCACCCACCAGTGCCCGGCAGCCCCACGCCCGGCCAGCGGACTGTGTGCCAGGGTCGGCTCGACCCGAGCCATCAGCCGGTGGCGCTGGGGTACGGGTCGACCGGTGTCGCCAACACCAAGCCCACGCGCTGGGCACCGCATTCATTGAGCAGGGCCTGGCTGCGCTTGACGACTTGCAGATCGCTCTGGCCATCGACCACCACCAGCAAGACGGCCGCGACATGGGGCACAAAGGCCAACGAGCGGCTGCTGTCGTTGAGCAGGGAGCCCTGGACCAACACAAAGTCATGGCGCGCCTGAGCAGATTGCAGCAGCAGGCTCAGCGAGAGGCTGCGCGCCGCGGCCAGGTGGCCCGGACCCTGCGAGCCACGTGGCAGCAGCTTCACGCCGGGGTGGGCAGTGGCCGCTTCGGCGCCGGCCAGGGCCTGGTCATCGACGGTGGCCGCGAGCAGCAGATTGGTCAGCCCGGGCGCACCATCGACACCCAGCGCCTGGCTCAGCGAGCCCAAGCCAAAAGTGCCATCGACCAACAGCACCGAACGGCCCTGCTCTTCGGCCAGATGCCAGGCCAGTTCGGTGATCGACTCCACCGCCACCGCCTCTTCAGCCACAGCGGTGAGCAAGACGCTGCAGCCCGTTTCGCCCGGCACCAGGTCGGCGTCCAGGCGCAAGGCCAGCAGACCGAAAGAACTGGCGCCGAGGACTTGGCGGCTGGCGCGCGCGGGCTGGCCGCGGCGACGGGCGCCAGCGCGCCAGGGGAGGAAATTGACAAGTGGCATGGCGTTGGGCAAGGAGGGCTGGTTGGACGTTCAGCCGGGCAGCTTGAGCCGCGACAGCGCGCTGCCAGCGCCCGAGCCCGGCTTGGACTGCACACGCACTTCGGCATAGACCGGCATGCCGCGCCGCGCCGCCAGCGCGCCACGGCTGACCTCGGTGCGCAGCGCTTCACTGATCAAGGCCACACCAACGCCCATCAGCAGGCCGACCAGCACGGCAGCCGGGATCAGCAGCTTGAGATTGGGCCAGCTGGGCCGCATCGGCGGCTCGGCCTGGTCAACCACGCGCAAGCTGGCCGGCGCTGAACTGGCGGCCGAGCGCGAGACGTCGGCCATCATCAGGCGCTCGGTCAGCAGCTTGGCGCGCTGCTCCAGGCTGTCACGGCGGCGCGCCATTTCACGCGCACTGCGGTAGAGCAAGGGCAGTTCGTCGAGCCGCGACGACAGCTTGGCGAAGTCCTCGCGCCGCTTGATCAGGCTGGCGCGTGATGACGCCAGCTGGGCCCGCAGCCCCTGGGCTTGCTGGCGCAGGGTCTGGTAGGCCGGGTTGAGCGCTTTGCTCTGCGACAGTTCGGTCTTCTCGGGCTCGCTGGCCAGGCTGGTGCGGGTCTGGGCCAGCAGGCGTTCGGCCTCGCTCAATTCGGGCGATCCGGGCACAAAACGCTCGCGCAGCGCCTGCAAGCCGCTGGCTTGTTCAAATTCACGTGACAACAGCAGGCCGCGTACCCGGCTTTCCTGCAGCGTGCGCCCGCTGACGACTTCGCTCTGCTCGTTGCGCAGTTGCTCATCGACCACGGCCAAGCCGGCCTCGGCGCTGGCGATTGAGGCTTCCAGATCGGCGATGGTGCTGCGCAGCTCGCTCCATTTGCCCACCATGACCTTGTCCTTCTCGAAGTCGAAGGACAGCGAATTGCGTTGGTCGAAAGCCAGCTTTTCAGCCTCGAAGTCGGCCAGTTCACCGGCGGCCCTGGCGGACTCGCCTTTCAAGCTGCCAAAAGCGGTTTGTGCCTCGTCGGCGGACAGTTCGCGGCGCTGCGACAAATACACCGCCATGGCCTTGTTGGCGAACTCCGCAGCGCGGTTGCTGGGCGCCTTGACCACCAAGCGGCCCACCGTGGTGTTGCCAACCGGCTCCAGCACCATGCTTTTCCTGAAGGCTTCGACGGTGCGCGCGCGGTCGATCTGCTCCGGCGTCGGCGCAGAGGCCTTGGGGTCGGGCGGAAACAGCCATTCCTTGACCCACCGATAGGCCCGCCCCGGCAGTGATTCCTGCCACAGGTAGCCCAAGTGCATCAGAAAAGGATGGTGGACATCGTCAAAGCGCAGCTTCAAGTCATCGACAACGCGGCGCGCCACCTGGGTGGAGGTCATCAGCTCGGGCTCGGACTTGAGGTCGCCCTTGCGGAAGATGTTCCACAGCGCGTAGTAGTTGTTGCGCGACAAGTCGTCGTTGGCCTCACCCACCACCATCAGCTCGGCCACATAGATCGGCGGAAACAGGTAGGCATAGACCACCACCAGGCCCACTGACACCGCGCAGACCAGGGCAATCAGACGCAGCCGGTGCGAGACCGCCTGTTTCAGCCGGTCCAGCGAAGAACGCAGATCGAAGCTGTCGGCGTCCTGTGGTTGCGCCGCCGCGTCGGGTGCGCTTGCCCTGGCCACCGGGTTCACTGCCGGACCTTTGCTGCAGGTTCAAGCCAGCCTGGGGCAGGCAACCGGGTCGTCATGCGCTCAAGTCCTGACATCACACGATGCTCTTGACGAGCTTGTAGTTGAGATAGATCTGAAACGGCACCAGCGCGTCGGTCAGCAAGCGCGAGAGCTGCGATCGACCGCTCTCGGGAACGAACAGGATGTCGTCGGCCAGCAGTGGCATGGCTGCCAAGCGCATGTAAGGTGCCAGCTGGTTGTCAAAACCCGGGGTCGCAAAAGCCGCCAGCGGTATGGCTTGCAGATAGCCATCGCCCGACAGACGCACCAGGGCGGCGTCGCGCTCGGCGCCGCTGCGCAGCGTCCCACCGGCCAGCGCCAATGCCTGTACCGCCGTTGCGGCACTGCGCAAAGGCTGGGCCCCGGGCACCTTGACATCGCCCAGCACATAGACCGTGGCCGGCCGCACTTGGGTGGGGATGACCGCCACTTCCGGGTTGACCAGGCGGCCCGAAAGTGCAGTGCGCACCGTGGCGGCCAGCTCGCGCGGCGTCAGGCCGCCGGCCAGGATGTCCTGCACCAGGGGCAGCGAGATCATGCCGTCGGGCCGCACCGTGACCACGCGCGACGCTTCGGGCACGCGCCACACCGCCACTTCAACCAAGTCACCTGCGGCGATGAGGTATTCCTTCTGGAAGCGCGTGGACGACTTCAACACTTCGGGCGGCGCTTCAAGCCGGCCGACATCGGTCGAAGACGAGGCGCAGCCGTTCAACCAGGGCCAGGGCAGCGCCGCCAACGCCAGACCGGCCAAGCGACGCCTCCGCAGGCCGGATTGGTCAGGGTTTGCAATGCTTGCTGGTGGCATGGTGGGGTCGGGCAAAGTAGGGCTGAGGCCGATGAGGTCAGGATGCCGCAGCAGCCTGCAGGACTGGCTTGCATGCTACCAACCCGTACCCCGCATCACGGTGGACACCGTGCGCAACATCAGCTTCAGGTCCAGCGACAAGGACCAGGTATCGATGTACTTCATGTCCAGACGCATCCAGTCCAGAAAAGGCATGGTGGGGTCGTCGGCCAACTGCCACAGGCAGGTCAGCCCGGGCGGCATGCTCAGGCGCCGCCGCTGCCACCACTCGTTGCCCTGGGCCTCTGCCACCGGCAAGGGGCGCGGGCCGACGATGCTCATGTCCCCCGAAAGCACATTCCACAACTGCGGCAATTCGTCCAGGTGGTATTTGCGCAGAAAGCGGCCCGTCGGGGTGATGCGGCTGTCGTGGCGGATCTTGAAGGCCATGCCGTCGCGCTCATTGAGCTGCGCCATTCCGTCACGCAATTGCGGCGCCTCTTGCACCATCGACCTGAACTTGACCATGGCAAATTGCCGCCCGTGCAGGCCCATGCGGGTCTGGCGAAACAGGATGGGCCCCGGTGAGCCGAGTTTCACCGCGACCGCGATGGCCAGAAAAACGGGCATCAACAGCACGATGCCGGCCGCGGCGCCGAAGACATCGATCAAGCGTTTGATCAAAAGATGGCTGTAATTCGAGGGACCGCTGAAGTGCGTGACCATGGCGGTGCCGCCGACATAGGAGACCTCGGTCAGGTAACCATCGGTCTCGAACACCTCGGGCCGGAGCTTGACCGAGACACCGGCACCGCTGCAGACGGCCAGAATCTGGCTGATGACGTTGTAGTGGCTGCGCACCGGCAGCGTCACCACGATCTCGTCAATGATCCGACTGGCGATGATCTGGCGCAGTTCCTCTACGTCCGTGATGCGTTGCAGTGGAATGCCGGGCGCCACCTGGGCCATGAAGCCCTCGCGCTCGGCGTCGCTCTCGGCACAGTGCCCGGCGAGCGTCGCCGGGTCGGCCACATCGATGATCTGCTCGATGCGGATACCGTAATGCGGGCTGGCCAGGATGTCGCTGCACAAGGCGGCAGCGCGCCGGTTGTGACCCACGATGAGCCAGACCCGTTCGTCCCCCCCCATACGGCGGATGCCCCGAATGACCCAGCGCAGGATGGCACGCAGGCCCAGCACCGTAAGCATCGAACTGACCACCGCCGCGCCATACACCGCACCGGGCAGGCCTTGGGACACCACCTGCGTGACCAGACAGGCTGCGCCGGCCGCATACACGCCGACTTCGCACAGCACGGCCAATTCGAGCGCCACCTCTTCGGTGCGGCGGGCGTGGTAGATGCGCAGCCGGCCACCAACCAACACAAAGGCAACGAGGTAACTGCAAACATAGACCGTCATCGCCTGCGCAGAGTCGGCAGACCAAAAACCAGCCCGCATGCCCAACTGCCAGGCCGCACCGGCCGCCAGGGCGCCGGCCAGCGAATCGATGGTGCGCATCGAATGCGCCGCAACCCTGACATTGTGGTAGAGCATGCGTGCTTGTCGCTCCCGGAGCCGTTTGAAATCGAATCTGGCGCGGGCTCTGTCCTTGTTCGGGACTTTTTGCCGCCAATCTATTTTGATGTGATTTTGCTATGCGATAGTACCGGCTCGACATGGAACCGCGTACCCCTTGTTTGCGCGGGCCCACCTGTTTGGAGCGGTGCTGATGCGTGACTACCTGCCGTTCGGAAAACCCAACTTCTCCGAGCGTGAGGTCGCTGCGGTGAGCCGGGTCCTGCGCAGCGGTTGGGTCGGCATGGGCCCGGAAACCCTGGCCTTCGAGCACGAACTGGAACAGCACATCGGCGTGCCCCACGTGGTTACCGTCAATTCGTGCACTTCGGCGCTGTTGATGTCGCTGCGGCTGCTGGGCATAGGCCCGGGCGACGAAGTGATCTGCCCCAGCCTGACCTGGTGCAGCACGGCCAATGCAGCGCTGTACCTGGGCGCCAAGCCGGTGTTTTGCGATGTGGATGCCCACACCTTGTGCATCACGCCAGAAACCGTGCAAGCGGTCTTGACGACCCGCACCAAGGCCGTCATCGCCGTGCACTTCGGCGGATTGGCGGCCGACGTGACGGCGCTGCGCAACAGCCTGCCCGCCCATGTGGCCGTCGTGGAAGACGCTGCACACGCGTTTGGCTCGCGCTATGCCGACGGCCAGCGCGTGGGCGCATCGGGCAACCTGGTCTGTTTCAGTTTTTACGCCAACAAGACCTTGTCCACCGGCGAAGGCGGCGCCATTGCACTGACCGATGCTGCGCACGCGGACCGGCTACGCTCGCTGCGTCAGCACGGCCTGGCCGTGGATGCCTGGAAACGCTTCAGCCACCCCGAAACCGTGGTGCATGCCGACCTCAACGAGTTGGGCTACAAAGCCAACTACACCGACTTGCAAGCCTGCATCGGGCGGGTGCAATTGGCGCGTCAAGGCGAATTCGCCGCCGCACGCGCCGCCGTAGGGCAGATTTACCGCCAGGGCCTGGCCGGCTTGCCGCTGCGCCTGCAGGCCGATTGCACCGCCGCCAGCCATTCGCAGCATCTGTTCGTCGTCGTCCTGGATGAAGCGGCGTCCATCGACCGACACCAATTGCTGACGGCACTGCGGGAGCGCCGCCTGGGCGCCACCGTGCACTACGAGCCTTTGCACCTGATGCCGCTTTACAGGCAGGGCCAGGCACCGGTACGGCTACCAAACACCGAGCACATCGGCGAGCGCATCGTGACCTTGCCCATCGGCGCCTGCGTCACACCGCAAGACGCGCAAGACGTGCTGGATGCCATGCACGAGGTGCTGGCCTGACCCAAGCGGCGCGGATGCCGCGCCGGTGACGCGCCGGCAACGCGCCGGCAACGCGCCGGTAACGAACTGGTCAACGTGCCGGGCTGGCGAGATGCAAAGTTCGACCACGGCAACCGCTGGCAACTTCTTTCACGTCGCTGGAGCCCGTGGCACCGGCAAGTCCAACCCGGTCAAGGCTTTGCTGGCGCTCGACTTGCGGCTGACCGTTCCGGTCTTGCACACGGCGCGCAGCCATGACCGCTGGCTGGCGCTCACCACAGCCAACGTCGAGTGCAATCTGCCAGAACCGGGCGTCATGGGCTTCAAGACACCGCGCGTGCGAAGCAGTCGACTGTTGCTGGTTCCCGCCAGTGCCGAAACACGCGGGCTCGGCACCAAAGCATTCGCCAATTTTTTTCCCGGCGCAGCCCACAAGACGTCCTGCGATCGGCCCCGCGGCTGGCCCTGAGAACGCGACGGAACCGCGGCCCCGGCCGCCGCGCTGACCGCGCCTGGGGCGCACGGCACCGCCTGAGCGGCAAGCAGCCGGTTTGGCGCCAGCGCTGCGGCAGCCGGATCAACTGCGCGACGCGTCCGGGGAGGCGATGCGGGCCTGGCCGACCGGGTGCGCGGCAGCGTTGGCCTGCAGCGTGGCCGCGTGCTGCTCGGTGGCCAGACGGTCCAGGCTGCCCAGCGTGGCCAGCGTGACCAGCAGCGACAGGCCGAGCGCGGTGGCGCATGGGTTGAGGCGGCGGGCTTGAAACGTGTTCATCGGGGGCTCCTGAGGGGTGGATCGATGGCTGGACTTTAGGCAGCGCACCGGCCGACGGCGAGTGGCCTGCGATGAAAGGCGGCACCTCGTGGATGAAGCGCCAAACCCCGTGATGGGCCGCGATGGTCCGCGGTGGGCCGCGCTCGACCCGACCCGGCGTCACCCAGCGGATGGCCGTCTGGCAGCCCACCACCCCGGCGCCTCGAAGGCAAGGATCGGGCCGCACACAGCAGGCCCGAAAGCCGCCGCCTCAGCCGTAGACCGCCAGCGCCGCCGCCAGCCGCCGCTGCACTGCCACGCGCAGGCTGTCGGGCGCCAGCACCCGCACCTGCTCACCCTGGCGCAGGATGTCCATCACCAGCTCGGTCTCGTCAACGTAAGGCAGGGTCAGCTCCCAGCTGCCATCGGGCAGGAACCGGCCCTGCTGCTCGGCATGCCACTCCTCGCTGCTGATCCAGGGGGCCGCCTGGGCGCTGAAGCGCAGCACCGCCTCCTGGCGTGTGCCGCCGGCAAAAATGCCGTAGCCGGTGTCCATCTCGGCCTGCACCTGGCGCATCGCCACGTCCTTGGCGCGGGTGTCTTGCACGCTGGCCTGCTGCACCGCGTCCAGCGCAAAACGCAGCAGGCGCTCGCGCTGGTGGCACCAGGCGTCCAGGTACCAGGTGTTGCGGTAGTGCACCAGGCGCTGGGGCGAAACCTCGCGCTCGCTGACCTCACCACGGGCCCGGGTGAGGTAGCGCATCTGCAGCCGGCGCCGGCGCATCAGCGCCTCGCCCATGCGCTCGAAACACTCGGGCGCCACCGGCCGGCGCAGCGCGCTGATGATCCTGACCCGCTTCATCAGCGCCTTGGCATCGGTCTCGCCGCCGGGGCCCAGCAGGTCGTGGATGCGGTCGAGCAGCGGTTGCAGATGCCGGCTGAGCATGCCGTCGGCGTCGATGCCGCTGAGCAGCTGGTGCGCCATCAGCAACGAGTACAGCTCGCGCTCGTTGAACCACAGGCCCGGCAGCTCATGACGGGGGCCGCCTGCGGACCGGGCGCCCGCTGCGCCGGCCGAGCCGGTCACGCCGGTGGCAAAGCGATAACCATTGCTGTCGCGGTCGTACTCGATCGGCGCGCCCAGCTGGTCGCGCAGGTATTCGAGGTCACGCTTGAGCGTGGCCGGCGACACCTCCAGCGCCGCCAGCAGATCGGCAAACGGGATCGACCCGCGCTGGCGCACCAGCAGCTCGATCTTGTACAGGCGGTCGGTCTTGGGCATGGCGGGCTCCGGGCAGGCATTGCACACAAACGCGCAACCCTCAAGTCTGCCACGGCGCTGGCTCAAAGCCTGAGCCAGCGCCGCAGCCGAGCGTCAAAAATTTTTTCCAAAACTGGCTCACTCCTTGAGCCAGTCGGCACAGACACTGAATTTGTCGGGGCTGTCCCGGCGTGCACCCGAAGAGAGAGTCCCATGGCCCAAGCCGCCTTTGAATTCAGCCCTCCGAGCCAGCCGTCCGGCGCGACTGACACCACCGGCCGGCGCGGCCAGCCCGCCACGCCAGCGGGCAGCAATCCGATGGACAGCACAGGCTTCGAGATCGGCTGGGACCACGCCCACCACCGCCTGACGCCGCCGCTGCGCCACCTGCACGACCACAACCCGGTGCGCCAGGGCTGGACCGCCAGCCGGGTCGTGTTTGGCAGCCGCACCCTGACTACCACCGGCGCCGTGCGCCAGTGGCTGGCGCTGCGGCTGGAGGCGTGGCAGCACGGTCAGGAATTTGAAGGGGTACAGGTCAACGCCAGTTTTCTGGCCCGCATCGCCGCCGATGAATGCCCCGTCAGCCGCCAGCCGCTGACGCTGTGCGCGGCGCGCACCGGCGACACGGTCGACGCCAGCCAGGCCCGGGTCTGCCGGCTCAACCCGCAAGCGGCCTATGCCGCCGGCAACCTGGCGGTGCTGAGCCAGCGGGTGGCGGATGTCCACACCGGCGCAGCCCGCCCGGACGGCGACACCCTGAGCGCCGACGAGCGCGTCCGCCTGAGCGTGCTGGCCAGCTTTGCCACACCGATGCCGCATGCCCAGGCCGCATTGCTGCCGCTGCGCCTGCTGCCGCCCAACCGGGTGCGGGTGATCAACCCGGTACAGGCACTGCAGGTGATGCTGACGCTGCAGTTCACCCAGGCAGGCTTTGCCCGGCGGCTGCTGGGCCTGTCGGCGCTGATGCCCAACAGCGAGGCCCGCCAGCTGTTCCAGATCTTCATGCACACGCTGCTGGCGCGGCGTCTCTCGGTCGGGCAGGCGCCGGGCGCGCCGACGCTGCGCCGGGCGATGGAGGACAGTTGGGCCGATGTGCTGGTCAACCGGCGCTGGCAGCGCCTGGCCACGCGGCTCAGCGCGGCTGACTGCGAACGGCTGCTGCAGCGCGCCAGCCACCGTGGGCTGGTGGTGGGCGGCAGCCGCTGGGTCAGCAGCGACAGCGCGATTGAGGGTTGGGCGCTGGACGGCGCAGCGGAGGGCGCGCGGGCAGCCCGGCGCTTGCCCGCCGACATGACCGCAGCCTTGCCCAGCGCGCCATCGCGGCCAGTTCAGACCGCAGCGGCAACCGGTGCGGCCAAGCCGGGCAACACCCGCAGCCTGGGCTCGCAAAAGCTGGCCAACTGAGCCGGACTCACCTGCAACGGCTCACGCCAGTAGCGTTGGGCTGCACCGATATGGGTGGCCAGGCATTCCAGCACCGGCGGGCTCGGGTCAAACTGGCACAACAGGTTGGCGCCGCGCCACAAGGCCGCGGTCGGCTGCTGGCGGTCACCGGACACCGCCATGGCGGCGGCCACGCACTGCAACATCACGTCGGCCCGCCATTGGCGTCGCCACAGACCGGGCTCGTGCAGCCGGCCGTCACCGCCCTTGTAGCTCAGGCACAGCAGGCCGCTGCCGTGCGACAGCACTGCGTCGGGCTGCGCCAGCAAGGCGGCCACCCGGTAGCCGCTGCGCTGGCCTTCGGGCGCCAGCAACGTCGCCGGGCTGCCCCGGAGGATGGGCAACTGCCGACCGACAAAGTCCGGGCGGGCGTCGACCTCGGCCGGGTCGAAAAAATAGGCGCGCACCCGCACCCCCAGCAGTTCGGCCTCGTCATGCCAATCCAGCTTGTCCGTCATCGCAGCTCCGCAGTGATCAAGGGCGCGGCAGCAGGGGCCGATGCCGCAGGCTCTACCGTCGCGGCAGGTGCCGCCCTGTCCGGCGGCAGTGTCGGAGCCGGCTGGGTGGCAGCCGGCAGTGTCGGCGCAGGTGCCGGCGCCGCCGGAACGGGCGGCAGGACGGCGGCGCGCTCGGTGGCCCGCTGGCCTGCGGTCGGGCCCAGCCCCGGCGCGGTCGGGGCGCCCAGCCAGGCCTGCGCCGTCCACAACGCCAGACCCAGTCCCATGCCGGTCACGCCCAGCTTGAGCACGCCCATCGACAGCAGGCTGCGCTCGGCTGAAGGCTCGACCGGCGCCACGGCTGCGGTCAGCATGTCGACCGGGGTCGGGACCGTGGCGTTGCAGGAGTCGGTCGGGTCCACCAACACCCAGCGGATGCCCTGCACGCCCAGCGGGGTGATCTGGCTGGCAATCTGAACCTGGATCATGGGGTCGCGCCTGGCATGGTCGATGTCAACAAGAGGGTGAATTGCGGCGGCTTGAGGCGGGAGGTGGTCAGGCGCCCGAGGCGCTGCCGGCAAACGCGCGCGCCCTGTCGGGCGGCGCTGGCGCGGCCAAGGGTGTCGGTGTTGCTGCGGTTGCGGCCATGCCAGCCTGGCCAGCGCGGTCGGCGGCGCCTGGCGAGGCGGCCAGCGCCAATGCCGCAGCAGCCACCTCGGCCGGCCGACGATCGGCCGGCGATCCGGAGCGGGCGCCGCGCTCGGCGGCGGCCAGGGCCAGTGTGGCCCGAACCATGCTGGCCAGTGCCTCGCCTTGCAGATCGGCAGGGCGCTGCGCCGGCAGCCGTTGACGCAGCGGCGTCAACAGCACACACAGCGCACCCACGGCAAATCCGAAGGCGCCGAACAGGGTGGCAGCGGCCAGTGGCTGCCTGTTGGCGTACAAGGCCAGGCCCAGCGCGGCAAAGCCGCAAGCGCCGCTGGCGCCGCCCAGCAACACCGACACCGCAGGCCCCAGCAAACGCCTCACCACAGTGCTGCTCCAGCCGTCGGCCTGCCGGCAGCACCGCAACACCCCCACAACCGAGGAATCTCGACTCTCATAGGCCGTTTTTCGGCAGCGACGACCACAACTTGAGCCACCACAGGCCTGGGTCACGCGGCCGGCGCTTGTCGGCTCGATCAAATCACGGTGCGGGCCGCCCCGGCGGCAGTGATCAACAGGCCGTCGTCGTTGTGCAGGCGCAGGCGGTGTTCGACCGGGTCCCTGAGTCCGGCACCGGGCAAGCCTGCCCGTCGGCATTGCGGCGCAGCAAAGGGCCACGCCGCCAGCACAGTTCGAGGGTGCTGCCTATCATGCAGCCCTGCGCCCGCCCGGTCGATCGTGATGCAGGGCCGCGCTCTACCAGCCCATCTCCCCCAGCCGCCCCAAAACCCGATGTCCACGACGTTGACACGCTGCCGCCCCGTCCCGGCCTTGCTGGCCGGCGTGATCGCTCTGGGCTGCGCCACAGCACAGGCGCAGCGCGGCGATGCGGCATCCCGAGATGCCTCCCCCCGCGCTGTAGCACCGCGCGGTGCACTGCTGGCCGACGAGTTGTCCAATATCGAGGTCTTCAAGCGTGTCTCGCCCTCGGTGGTGCACATCACCACGCTGGCCACCGAACGTGATTTTTTCAACCGCAGCGTGCAGCAGGTGCCGCGGGGCACGGGCACCGGTTTTGTCTGGGACAACGCCGGCCATATCGTGACCAACTTCCATGTCATCCAGGAGGGCAGCGGCGCCCGCGTCACGCTGGCCGACCAGACAAGCTGGCCCGCCACGCTGGTGGGTGCGTTTGCCGACCGCGACCTGGCGGTGCTCAAGATCAACGCGCCGGCGGCCAAGCTGCCCGCCATCCCGATCGGCCTGAGCCGCGACCTGCAGGTGGGCCAGAAGGTCTACGCCATCGGCAACCCCTTCGGCCTGGACCAGACGCTGACGGTGGGCATCGTCAGTGCGCTCAACCGCGAGATCGAGTCCTTCAACAGCCGCACCATCCGCGGCGTGATCCAGACCGACGCGGCCATCAACCCGGGCAACTCGGGCGGGCCGCTGCTGGATTCGGCCGGGCGGCTGATCGGCGTCAACACCCAGATTGCCAGCCCGAGCGGCGCCAGCGCCGGCATCGGTTTTGCCATCCCGGTCGACGAGGTCAACCGCATCGTGCCGCGGCTGGTGCGGGACGGCCGCATCACCCGCCCTGCGCTGGGCATTGCCGCCGGCAACGAGGGCCTGCGCCGCGCACTGCGCCTGCCCGAGGGCGTGGCGCTGGTGCAGGTCAACCCCGGCGGGCCCGCGGCACGTGCCGGCCTGCGGGCGTTTTCACGCGCGCGGGACGGCAGCATCGTCGGCGGCGACGTGATCACCGCGATCAACAACGAGCCCATCGCCAGCCTGGACGACATGCTCACGCTGCTGGAGAAGCGCCAGCCCGGCGACAGCGTGACGCTGTCGCTGTGGCGCGACGGGCGCAGCCGCAAACAAGCGGCGGTGCTGGGCAGCACTGACTAGCGGGGACGTTGCCCACCGCCCGTCCAGACTTCGCAAGCCCGGCCGGGCAGGCAGGCAAAGGACGTCGGTTAGGATGCCGCGCCGCTGACCGTCCCCACCGGCCGCACCCGCAACCCGTCCCCGCCCACCGGAGCCCTTGTCCATGCAAGTTGTCTGCCTCGATCTCGAAGGTGTGCTGATCCCTGAAATCTGGATCGAGTTTGCCCAGCGTACCGGCATAACCGAGTTCAAGCGCACCACCCGCGACGAGCCGGACTACGACAAGCTGATGCGCTACCGGCTGGCGCTGCTGAAGACCCATGGCTTGAAACTGGCCGACATCCAGAACGTGATCGCCGGCATGGCGCCGATGGCGGGTGCCAAGGAGTTTCTGGACGACCTGCGCAGCCGCTTCCAGGTCATCATCCTGTCGGACACTTTTTACGAGTTTGCCGACCCGATGATGGTGCAGCTGGGCCGCCCCACGCTGTTTTGCCACAAGCTGGTGATCGACGCCGAGGGTTTTGTCGCCGACTACACGCTGCGCCAGCCCAATCAGAAAGCGCATGCCGTCAATGCGCTCAAAAGCCTGAACTACCAGGTGATCGCGGCCGGTGATTCGTACAACGACACCGGCATGCTGGGCGCGGCCGACGCGGGGTTTTTCATCCACCCGCCCGAGTCCATCGTCGCGCAGTTTCCGCAGTACCCGGTCAACCGGAGTTATGCCGAGTTGCAGGCCAGCATCGACAAGGCGTCAGCGCGCTTGGCGGCAGCGGCCTGACGTCGCTGCCCACTGCGCTGGCGGCCCGGTCCGTCAACGAGCCGACGCCGGTACGCCCACCCCGGCCGATCCACCCACCACGCAGCGACCCGCCACGCAGGCCACTCCCGGATCGGGGTTGTAGCGGCAGTTGCCGGCCATGCCACTGGTCTCGTTGCGGCGCTTGGCTGCGGCGGCCAACTCGGCCGACCAGGCTTTCAACTGCTCGGCCGACGTCGAGGTGATGGCGTAAGGCAACCACTGCTCAGGGCCGCCGCAGGGCTTTTCGCCGATCGGCAAAGTACGGCATTGGCTGATGTCGCTGCACTTGGCTTCGCCTACCGCGCCGCGGATACGCGCCAGCAAAGCCGCCTCGTCAACAGCGCCCTTGCCGGTCTGGGCTTGGCAGGCCTGCAGGCCCAGCCCGGCAAGCACCACCCATGCCGCCCGGCGTGCTGCGGCAGGCCAGTGATTGGGGGACGGGTTCAAGCGGCGATCTGGGCGGCGAGGCATGGCTGAGGCTCCTGTTCGGCAGGGAAAGACCCAGCCGGCATTGACTGATCTTGCACCCAACATGTGTTCGCCTTGTTGCGCTGACGCGACGCCCTGACCTGTCCACGGCCGGCACCACGCCGGTGCGAACGGCATCACGACAAGACCACCGCCGGCAAAACCCGCCGCGCCGTTGCATCATGCAACCCATGATCCCCTTGTCCGTACTCGATCTCGCCCCGATCACCGAAGGCAACGACGCCGCCACGGCGCTGCGCCACACCCTGGACCTGGCCCAGCATGCCGAGGCCTGGGGCTACCGCCGCTACTGGCTGGCCGAGCACCACAACATGGACGGCGTGGCCTGCTCGGCCACTGCGGTGCTGATCGGCCATGTGGCGGGCGGCACGCGCACGATCCGGGTGGGCTCGGGCGGCGTGATGCTGCCCAACCATGCGCCGCTGGTGATTGCCGAGCAGTTCGGCACCCTGGCCACGCTCTACCCCGGCCGCATCGACCTGGGCCTGGGCCGCGCACCCGGCACCGACCAGCAGACCGCCCGTGCGCTGCGCCAGCACCTGGCCACCAACGAGGACCAGTTTCCGCAGGACGTGATGGAGTTGCAGGCCTACCTCGGCGATGGTCTGCCCGGCCCAGCTGGACAAGCAGTGCGGGCGATCCCCGGCATCGGCACCCATGTGCCGATCTGGCTGCTGGGGTCCAGCCTCTACAGCGCCCAGCTGGCCGCCTACCTGGGCCTGCCGTTTGCCTTTGCCTCGCACTTTGCGCCCGACATGCTGATGCAGGCGTTGGAGGTCTACCGCGCCACCTACCGGCCCTCAGCCGATTGGCCCGAGCCGCACGCGATGGTCGGTGTCAACGTGATCGTGGCCGACACCGACGACGAGGCGGCAGGGCTCTTCACCTCGCTGCAGCAGCGATTCTTGGGCATGCAACGCGGTGTGCGCGGGCCGCTGCCCCGGCCGATCGACCCGGCCGTGATGGCCACGCTGTGGAGCGACCGTGAAAAAGCCGGCGTGCAGCGCATGCTGGCCGCCACGGCGGTGGGCAGCCCGACAACCGTTCGCCGGCAACTCGACGCGATCATCGACCGCACCAAGGCCGACGAGCTGATCGTGGCCGGCGCGGTGCATGACCATGCGGCGCGGCTGAAATCCTACGAACTGCTGGCAGCGTTGTAGTCATCGCCGGGCGCCGCCTCGGCTAACCAGTCTGGCCGGGACAACTCAGCCTTCCAGCACGAGCAAAGCCTCGTCGCGCCAAAACGCCACCGCGTCGAAGTAACCCTCCCAGACACAGCCCTGGCAGCCGCGCTCGCAACAGCCTACCGGCTCGGGCGGCGGTTCACGCAGGTCGGCCGCGGCGGCTGAGGCACGCTGCCGCAGGTGGGTTAAGACCGCCTGCGCGGTGCCCCGGTCGGTGATCGGAAAGTCCATGCGCCGATCAGCCCACCCAGCGCCGGGCGTTGCCAAACATCCGGGTCCACGGGCTGGCAGCTGACAATTTGCCCGGCGTCCAGCTCATCTGCAGGTTGCGCTGCACCCGCTCGGGGTGCGGCATCAGCGCGGTAAAGCGCCCATCGGGTGTGGTCACTGCCGTCAAACCACCCGGGCTGCCGTTGGGGTTGAAGGGATAGGCCTCGGTCGCCTCGCCCTGGTGGTCGACAAAACGCATTGCCCGGTGCACCGCATCCGGCTGGCCGCGCTGCGAGAAATCGGCAAAACCCTCGCCGTGCGCTACCGCGATCGGCAGCCGGCTGCCGGCCATGCCGGTGAAAAACAGCGACGGGCTGTCCAGCACCACGACCAGGCTCAACCGGGCCTCGAACTGCTGGCTCTGGTTGCGGGTGAAGCGCGGCCAGGCCTGGCTGCCGGGGATGATGGCTGACAGCGCCGCCATCATCTGGCAGCCGTTGCACACGCCCAGCGCCAGGGTGTCGGGTCGGGCAAAAAACGCCGCAAACTGCGCCGTCAGCGCCGGGTTGAACAGGATGGACCGGGCCCAGCCTTCGCCCGCGCCCAGCGTGTCGCCGTAGCTGAAGCCGCCGCAGGCCACCAAGCCCTGGAACTGGTCGAGCCGGGCCCCACCTGTCAGCAAACCGGCCTGCAAGTCGCTCATGTGCACATCGAAGGTGTCGAAGCCGGCGTTGTGCATCGCCACACTCATCTCGATGTGCGAATTGACGCCTTGCTCCCGCAGGATCGCGATCTTCGGCCGGGACAGGTTCAAAAACGGTGCCGCGATATTTTCGCTGGCATCGAAGCTCAGATGCTGGTGCAGGCCGGGGTCACCCACTGCGCCAGCCGCCGCGTGTTCGGCATCGGCGCAGGCCGGGTTGTCGCGCAGCCGGGCGATGCGCCAGCTGACCTCGTCCCAGGCCTGCTGCAAGTCGCGCAGCGGCGCGCTGAACTGCGCTTTGGCGTCGCGCCAGACCTCCATCAGGCAGGTCTCATTGGGCTTGCCCACCACATGGCTGTGGCGCGACAGGCCGTGGCTGCGCAGCACGGCGAGCACCGCGTCGCGCTCGGTGCGCGGCACCTGGATCAGCGCACCCAGCTCCTCGTTGAACAGCGCCTTGAGCGTCAGCTCATTGCGCCGCTCACCCACCTGGCCGGCCCAGTTCTTGGCGTCACCCGTATCTGCCCGGCTGTCGCTGATGCCGTCACCCTCGGTCACCAGCAGGTCGACGTTCAGGCTCAAGCCGCGCTGGCCGGCAAACGCCATCTCGCAAGCCGCCGCCCACAGGCCGCCGTCGCTGCGGTCGTGGTAGGCCAGCAGCTTGCCCTCGGCGCGCAGCTGGTTGACGGCAGCCACCAGGGCCTTGAGCTGGGCCGGGTCGTCCAGGTCGGGGGTTTTGTCGCCAAACTGGCCGATCACCTGCGCCAGCATCGAGCCCGCCATGCGCATGCGGCCGGCGCCCAGGTCGATCAGGATCAGCGTGGTATCCGCGCCGTCGGCCGGGGTCTTGAGTTGTGGCGTCAGGGTGCCACGCACATCGTCCAGCGTGGCAAAGGCGGTGACGACCAGGCTGACCGGCGCGGTGACTTGCCGGGCATGGCCGCCGTCGTCGGTCCAGCGGGTGCGCATCGACAGGCTGTCCTTGCCCACGGGGATGCCGATGCCGAGTGCCGGGCAAAGCGCCATGCCAACCGCCTTGACGGTTTCAAACAGCGCGGCGTCTTCACCCGGCTCGCCGCAGGCCGCCATCCAGTTGGCCGACAGCTTGACCCGGGGCAGCGTGATCGGCGCGGCCAGCAGGTTGGTGATGGCCTCGCCCACGGCCATGCGGCCGGAGGCGGGCGCGTCCAGCGCGGCCAGCGGGGTGCGCTCGCCCAGGCTCATGGCCTCACCGCGGTAGCCGCTGTGGTCGGCCAGCGTCACTGCGCAATCGGCCACCGGCACTTGCCAGGGGCCGACCATCGGGTCGCGGTGGCTCAATCCGCCCACGGTGCGGTCGCCAATCGTGATCAAGAAGCGCTTGCTGGCCACCGTCGGGTGGCGCAACACATCGAACGCCACTTGCGCCAGCTCGACGCCGGTCAGGTCCAGCGGCGGCGCGCTGCGTGCCACGCGGGTCACATCCCGGTGCACCCGAGGTGGCTTGCCCAGCAGCACGGTCATCGGCATGTCGATCACCCGCTCACCGCCGGGGCCGTCCTCGACGATCAGTTCAGGTGCATCGGTCGCCACGCCCACCACCGCAAACGGGCAGCGCTCACGCCGGCACATCTGCTCGAAGATCGGCAGCAAGTCGGGGTCGATCGCCAGGGTGTAACGCTCCTGGCTCTCGTTGCACCAGATCTCCTTGGGCGCCAGGCCGGACTCCTCCAGCGGCACCTTGCGCAAATCAAAAATCGCGCCCTTGCCGGCGCCGTCCACCAGCTCGGGGAAGGCATTGCTGATGCCACCCGCGCCGACGTCGTGGATCGCGACCACCGGGTTGGCCTCGCCCAACGAGAAGCAGTGGTTGATCACCTCTTGCGCCCGGCGCTGGATCTCGGGGTTGCCGCGCTGCACCGAGTCGAAGTCGAGCGCTGCGGTATTGCTGCCCGCCGCCATCGAGCTGGCCGCACCACCGCCCATGCCGATGCGCATGCCCGGCCCGCCCAGCTGCACCAGCAGCGTGCCGGCGCCGAACGGCAGCTTGTGGGTCTGGCCGGCGGTGATGGCCCCCAGACCGCCGGCAATCATGATCGGCTTGTGGTAACCGCGCTGCACACCCGCGACCGACTGCTCGAAGACCCGGAAGTAGCCCGCCAGATTGGGCCGGCCGAACTCGTTGTTGAAGGCGGCGCCGCCCAGCGGCCCGTCGATCATGATCTGCAGCGCGCTGGCGATGTGGCCGGGCTTGCCGACCGGGTGCTGCTCCCAGGGCTCGCTGGTGTCCGGCAGGTGCAGGTTGGAGACTGAAAACCCGGTCAGGCCGGCCTTGGGTTGTGAGCCACGCCCGGTGGCGCCCTCGTCGCGGATCTCGCCGCCGGCGCCGGTGGACGCGCCCGGAAAGGGTGAGATCGCGGTCGGGTGGTTGTGCGTCTCGACCTTCATCAGCACATGCGAGATCTCGTCGCGTGCGGCGTACTTCGGCGCGTTGGTAAAGCCTAAATGGGAAGGCTCGGGCGCCCAGCGCCGGATCGGCCCGCCCTCCATCACCGCCGCGTTGTCGCTGTAGGCGACGATGCTGTGCTGGGGCGCCAGCTTCTCGGTATTGCGGATCATGCCGAACATCGACAGCGGCTGGGGCTGGCCGTCGATCGTGAAATCGGCGTTGAAGATCTTGTGCCGGCAGTGCTCGCTGTTGGCCTGGGCAAACATCATCAGCTCGACATCGCTGGGGTTGCGGCCCAGGCCGGTGAAGGCGGCCACCAGATAGTCGATCTCGTCGGCCGAAAGCGCCAGTCCAAACTCGGTATTGGCCAGCACCAGTGATGCCCTGCCCTGGCCCAGCACGTCCACATGCACCAGCGGCTCGGCGGCGCGGGCATCAAACAGGTGGCGGGCGGCGTCGCGCTCAAACGCCACGCTTTCGGTCATGCGGTCGTGCAGCAGCGCGGCGCAATCTTGCAGCTCGGGCCCGCTCAGCGGCTTGCCGGCACTCCCCACCAAGCTTCCAAACAGCCCGTGCTTGAGCTGCAGCCGGTACTCGGTGACCCGCTCGACGCGGTGCAGCAGCAGGCCGCAGTTGTGGGCGATGTCGGTGGCCTTGCTGGCCCAGGGCGAGACCGTGCCCAGCCTTGGCATCACCAGCACCAGCTGGCCGTCGTCGCTGCCGGTGTAGGCGTCGCCGTAGCGCAGCAAGGCGGCCAGCTTGTCGGTATCGGGCTGCTCGCCAGGGTCCGCCAGCACCCAGTGCACATGGCGGGCCACCACGCCGATGATGCGTGCGCTGACCGACTGCAGTTGCAGCAGCAACGCCTGAGCGCGGAAGGCCGGCAGCGCACTGCCGCCCTCGAAACAAAGCAGGTTCTTGGGCAGATTTGAGGCAGATGACGGCATGGCGGGCGCTGGGCTGGGCGGGTGGCTGTGGCGTGGGTGCTTGACAAAACACAGCCCGCCTGGCGCCCGGCACAGAGGATCACACCCTGTGATGCCGCTGACCTCACACCAGAGGGCCATGCCCGTGTTAACCCGGCATTCTAGGTTGAGGTGGGATAATTTGGACCATGGCCATCACCCTCAAGACCCAACCCGCCGAGATCGCCGGCATGCGCATTGCCGGCCGTCTCGCGTCTGAAGTGCTGGACATGCTGACGCCACACGTCAAGCCTGGTGTCACCACCGAGCAGCTCGACAAGCTGGCCCATGACCACATCGTCAATGTGCAAGGCGGCATCCCCGCGCCGCTGAACTACCAGCCTGCCGGCTACGTGCCCTACCCCAAGTCGATCTGCACCTCGCTGAACCACCAGGTCTGCCACGGCATCCCGAACGACAAACCGCTGAAGAACGGCGACATCGTCAACATCGACGTCACCGTGATCAAGGACGGCTGGCACGGCGACACCAGCCGCATGTTCATCGTCGGTGACGGCTCGATCGCCGCCAAGCGGCTGTGCGCGCTGACCTACGACGCGATGTGGAAGGGTATTGCCAAGGTCAAGCCTGGCGCCCGGCTGGGTGACATCGGCCACGCAATCCAGGTCTTCACCGAGAACCAGGGGTTTTCGATCGTGCGTGAATTTTGCGGCCACGGCATCGGGTCCAAGTTTCACGAAGACCCGCAGGTGCTGCACTACGGCCGGCCCAACACGCTCGAAGAGTTGGTGCCGGGCATGATCTTCACGATCGAGCCGATGGTCAACGCCGGCCGGCGCGAGATCCGCGAGCTGGGCGACGGCTGGACCATCGTCACCAAAGACCGATCCCTCTCGGCCCAGTGGGAGCACACCATCCTGGTCACCGAAACCGGCTACGAGGTGTTGACGCTGTCAGCAGGCTCGCCGCCGCCGCCGGCCTTCATCACCCCAGCCACCGTTGCGGCCTGAGCCGACGGCCAGCGCTTTTGCATGGCTGCTGATGAGATTTCAACCGGCTTGGCGCTCGGGACAGTGCCCGGCATAGCGCCCTCGTTAGCGCCCGACACCCCGCCTGGGTTAGACATTGCCGTGCTGCGTGTCGGGTTCAAGGACGGCAAAAAGGCGTTGATCGCGCACTTCCTGGCCAGCCGCGCCACCGCGCCGGCTGCCACGCGGCTGATCAAGGCGCTGACCCGTCATGTCGACACCATGCTGGCCAGCTTGTGGGCACACAGCAGGATGCCGGCCTCAGCCGCGCTGGTGGCGGTAGGCGGCTACGGCCGTGGCGAGTTGCTGCCGCACAGCGACGTCGACGTGCTGCTGTTGCTGCCCGAAAACGCCAATACCGAAGCCGGCAGCCCGCTCAAGGCTGCGATCGAGGCCTTCATCACCGCCTGCTGGGACATCGGGCTGGAGGTGGGGTCGGCGGTGCGCAGCGTGGCCGAGTGTGTCGAAGAGTCGCGCGCCGATGTCACGGTGCAGACCTCGTTGCTCGAAGCACGCCTGGTCTGCGGCGCCCGCAAGCTGTACGCAGCCTTCCAGCGCGACACCGCAGCACTGATGGACGCCAAGGCGTTTTTGCGCGCCAAGATGCTGGAGATGCAGCAGCGCCACACCAAGTACGAGGACACGCCCTACGCGCTGGAGCCCAACTGCAAGGAGAGCCCGGGCGGCCTGCGAGACCTGCAGGTGGTGATCTGGGTGGCGCGTGCCGCCGGGCTGGGCCGCAGCTGGGCCGAGCTGGCGGCCAATGGCCTGATCACGCCTTTCGAGGTCAAGCAACTGCAGCGCAACCAGGGCACGTTGACACTGATCCGCGCCCGCCTGCACGCCATTGCCGGGCGCCGCGAGGACCGGCTGGTGTTTGACCTGCAGACCGCCGTGGCCGACAGCTTTGGCTACAAAAGCAGCCGCAGCGCGCGCTCGTCCGAGGTGCTGATGCACCACTACTACTGGGCGGCCAAGGCGGTGACCCAGCTCAACCAGATCCTGGTGCTCAACATCGAGGAGCGCATCAACGGCAGCGAGACTGCGCCGATGCGCGACATCAACGCCCGCTTTCTGGACCGTGCCGGCATGCTGGAGATCGCCCGCGACGATCTCTACACCGACAACCCGCACGCCATCCTGGAGACTTTTCTGGTCTTTCAGCAGACCCCCGGCATCCAGGGCCTCTCAGCCCGCACCTTGCGGGCGCTCTACAACGCCCGCGAGGTGATGGACACCGGCTTCCGGCACGACGCGATCAACCGCGAATTGTTCATGGACATCCTGCGCCAGCCGCAGGGCATCACCCACGCCTTCCGGCTGCTCAACCAGACCTCGGTGCTGGGCCGCTACCTGTGGGTGTTCCGCCGCATCGTCGGGCGCATGCAGCATGACCTGTTCCATGTCTACACGGTGGACCAGCACATCTTGATGGTGCTGCGCAACATGCGGCGCTTCTTCATCCCCGAACATGCCCACGAGTACCCGTTTTGCTCGCAGCTGGCCAGCGAGTGGGACAAGCCCTGGCTGCTGTACGTGGCTGCGTTGTTCCACGACGTGGCCAAGGGCCGGGGCGGTGACCATTCCGACCTGGGCGCGGTGGAGGTGCGGCGCTTCTGCCGCGATCACGGCATCGACAAGGACGACAGCGCACTGGCCGAGTTCCTGGTCAAAAACCACCTCAAGATGAGCACCGTGGCGCAGAAGGAGGACTTGTCCGACCCGGACGTGATCCGCGCCTTTGCCGACGGGGTAGGCGATGTGCGGCGCCTGACCGCGCTCTACCTGCTGACCGTGGCCGACATCCGTGGCACCAGCCCCAAGGTCTGGAACGCCTGGAAAGCCAAGCTCATCGAAGACCTGTACCGCAGCACCTTGCGTGCACTCGGCGGCGCCAAGCCCAACCTGGACGCCGACCTGCAAGCCCGCAAACAGGAGGCGCGCCAGATCATGGCCCTGCACAGCGCCCTGCCCGGTACCGAGTTGCCGCTCTGGAAGACGCTGGAGCTGAGCTACTTTGCGCGCCACGACGCCAGCGAGATCGCCTGGCACGCCCGCTCGCTGTGGCGCTACATCGACCCGCCCAGCCCGGTGGTGCAAGCCCGGCCCAGCCCGGTGGGCGACGGCTTGCAAGTGCTGGTGTACGCGTCCGACCGGCCCGATGTGTTTGTGCGCATTTGCGGCTACTTCGACGGCGCGGGCTTTTCGATCCAGGACGCCAAGGTGCACACCAGCCGCACCGGCTTTGCGCTCGACACCTTCCAGGTCACGCATCCGCAATGTGATGCGGGCAACCTGGCCTGTTACCGCGACCTGATCTCGCTGATCGAAACCCAGTTGCGGCTGGCACTGGAAAGCCACGCCCCGCTGCCCGAACCCAGCCGAGGACGGGTTTCAAGGCGCGTGAAGTCGTTCCCGATCACGCCGCGCGTCTCGCTGCGGCCCGACGAGCGTGGCCAGCGCTGGTTGCTGTCGGTGTCCACCAGCGACCGCTCCGGCCTGCTCTACGGTATCGCCCGGGTGCTGGCGCGGCACAACGTCAACCTGCAACTGGCCAAGGTCACCACGCTGGGCGAACGGGTCGAGGACACCTTCTTGATCGACGGCCCGGCGCTGCAGCAAACCCGGGCCCAGCTGCAGATCGAGTCTGAACTGCTGGATGCTGCGGCGCCGGTGCGCTGACCGGGCCGCCCAGCATGCCCATGCGCAGCACCACCGCCGCTGAGCTGGCCGCCGACCTGGGCAGCTTCGATGCCCTCATCGACGCCCGGTCGCCAGCCGAATTTGCGCTCGACCACCTGCCCGGCGCGATCAACTGGCCAGTGCTCGACGACGCGCAGCGCATCACCGTCGGCACACTTTTTGTGCAGACCTCGGCGCTGGAGGCGCGCAAGGTCGGCGCGGCCATGGCGGCGCGCAACATTGCCGACCACCTCGACCGCTGGATCGCCGACAAGCCGCGCGACTGGCAGCCGCTGGTCTATTGCTGGCGTGGTGGTCAGCGTTCGGGTGCGCTGGCCTGGTTCCTCGACCAGATCGGCTTCCGCACCAGCAAGCTCGCCGGTGGCTACAAGGGCTTTCGCGCAGTGGTGCGGCAAGACCTGGTCGACTGGCCGCCGCGCTTCAACTTCCATGTGCTTGCCGGGCGCACCGGCAGCGGCAAGACCCGGCTGCTGCAGGCGCTGGCGGCGCAAGGTGCGCAGGTGCTCGATCTGGAGGGCCTGGCCTGCCACCGGGGCTCGATCCTGGGCAATCTGCCCGGCCAGCCGCAGCCCGCGCAGAAGCAGTTCGACAACCGGCTGTGGCAGGTTTTTCGCCAGCTCGACGCCAGCCGACCGGTGTTCGTCGAGAGCGAAAGCAAGAAGATCGGCCGCCTGCAGCTGCCCGATGCGCTGATCGCACACATGCACGCCAAGGGCCATGTGCTGCGGGTCGAGATGGACGACGCCGCGCGGGTGCAACTGCTGCTCGAGGACTATGGCTTCTTTGCCGACGATGCCGAAGCCTTCTGCCGCCTGCTCGACGGCCTGGTGACGCTGCGTGGACGCGAGACCGTGGCGCGC
>JBBQAH010000397.1:0-2888 GCA_038316145.1 Burkholderiales bacterium | reverse complement strand
AAACAATTCTGTCTTTGGTATCATTTAATCGGGCTTAAATTCCTTTAAAAACTCCGATAATCAAAACCGAGCCAACTTTCAAATCTGAATTTAGAAAAAAAAAAACAGTCTGAAAAAAAAGTAGAGCGGAATGCCTTCTGTTTTTTATTTTTCTAAACTTAGATTTTATTCTTCAGTCGATTTTAACAGTTGGTCTTTTTAAACGAATTAAAACCCGATTTAATGATACCAAAGACAGAATTGTTTGGAAAAAAAGTTTGCCTGTGTCCCGACTTTCATTACTTTTTGACGGTGTCCCGGCTTTCATTTTTACCCTCGTACTGCATATATGTTTCGTATTAATCCAAGAAAATAAAAATTTAGTGATTATCACGCACAGTAATTTATGGATAATTACAAATTTCAAAAAATAAACATAATGAAAATACAACGTTATATGAGTAGCTTAATGTAATCTAGTATAATATATTTTATTGTAATGCACTTTTATAGGTAATATAATTTAGTCAATGTAGCACAATAAATACAATGTAATGTAAAATGTAATATGTTTTGTAATGCAATTATAATGCAGTTTACCGCAATGTAATTTAAGACAATATATATAATGCAATTATTTTTGTAATTCTGTGTTGTACAATGTAATTTAACTAGAATAACGCAAATGTAATAGGTTTTTTTTACAGGAAACTAAAGTTTAAAACAGAAATTTACAGCGGCCTCTCTGTCCATAATCCAAATGCATATAAATAAGTAACTGTGTAACTAAACGGTAATAAAACAACAAGAAATTCGTAGATAGATGTGTAAGTATATGTCGGAATATGCCTATATAAGTACAGTTTATTCGTGATATTCCAGGAAGACTGTACGTCTTTGTAATGACTTGGTTCCGGTAAAATCTTGCACGCAAAGACTTCAAAACGGCACCGCCCATTGCCAGGACTACTGAGTCCCATAATCGAAAGATTTACTGCACGAACGTGAGTAAGCGGGTTCAACAGCCTTGAAAAATACCCTCCTTTTCCGGGGCCGTGCGTTTGCCGTCTTCCCTGATCCGAAACCCATCCCCCGTAAAGCTCCCCAGTTGCCGACGCGGCCTCCGGCAACGCACGCACACAAACTCAAACGGGAAGAGAATAAAAGTTTGCACAGTTCAATCAAAAAAAGGATTTCCAGTGTGCCCCCAACTGGACTGTATGTTTGGGACAAAAAAGTTGCTCCGCACTCACGCAGTGCGTCCTCGGAGGTTTCCCTATCACTTATTAATTGTGCCACACAAAACACTGCATAACATGTGTACATGGCACATGTATTCTGAGTCTCTGTGGTTAAATTTGATTATGCAGCGCCACGAACAGACAATTGCCGTGTCCGTTTTCGACACTCTCATCATAGATACCACCGGCGTTTACATTACACATCGTCATCTTTAATCATTCTCAGTTATGGATAGTAATTCTGCAGCTTATAACTCGCAAAACGGTAATCCCCTTAAGTCGTCTTGGGCAAAGCCATCATCATCATCATCATCTCAGTACAGCCACTTGAGGCTCCTTTTTCTTCAGATATAATTTGCTCTTTTGCAAGCTTATCATAACCATTAAAACTACATCTCAAAAAAAGACGATCGATGCCTACAGATACAGATTAAAAGGGCTTGTATAAAAATACGTGGAACCCCTTCAAAACATGAAAGATATTTCTTCCACAATCTACAATAAATAGAAAATTGTGTTATAATTGACTGTTAATTCACGATTTATTGGAATAATAAGGAGACAAAGAAGGTTCTGGTGTGTCGACGAACATGCACGGCTGTAAAAAATTGATGGTCTGAAAGAAGCGGTCCCATCAGCTGGCATGAAGGAAAGGCCTGTATAGGCCCGCAGCATCCGCAGTCTTCTTTACTCTGGCTGAAATGTTGATGTAGATTGTGAAGAGTACTTGAGCTCGTTTTTTTTCTCGCTTTGCTATGAGAAACAAACACATCGATCGAAGTACGTTTAACAAGACAGTTATGTCTACCAGAGGAAAAAACATCAAGACAATTAACCCAACAACTTAACAATTAAACAATTTGACAATTATTAAGTCAAATGCATTACGATTCCGCCGCTTTTTTTCTAACTGATTTTGTAATTCCTGAGAAATTAATAACTTTTTTTTTTATACCGCAGCCCTAAACCGGGCATTTCTGGACGGTTTTTAACTGAATAGTCATTATTTTAAAGTCGTCAATTATATGTTAACCATAATTGTGCAGTGTTACAATTAATTAAGATTAATAATATTGACAAATAATGTAAAGTTTATAATAATTCACCTAGTTTTTTTTTCTGTTTCACACGGAAAAAGAATAGAGCAATAAGATGTGCAAACCTTGATATGAAAGCAGATATGTAAAATTGGCGGGGAAAGAGTACACCCAGCAGCAATTGTGCGTGCACTAACAACAGGTGCCCTGACAATGTAGTGAGTGCGAAATCATCCATGCAGGCCCGCCAAAACACACAAAAGTATGCACGAAGAAAAGCAACAATTGACAAGCACATACTTTAACACGGACTTACTTCTGCTTATCTATGCCAAGACAATTATCGAAACCGATAAGAATGCACGTACTTTTTTTACGGAAGTTAATTTCGCTGACGACAAACGGGACCATTAATCGCAACACGGCGCACGCACCGATCCATCGACACAATTCATTGCCAGCAAACGCAATTTTAAGACGCTATCTTTTTTTTCGTCAACTTCATCCTTTTGTAGATTACTCATTTTAGATATCTCACAATCAATGATATACAGTATTTTACACAATAGTCGATTTCAATATTCGTGTGGGCATTTTAATTCAATATTTAATATCAATATTAAAATCTAAA
>JBBQAH010000244.1:0-2082 GCA_038316145.1 Burkholderiales bacterium | reverse complement strand
CGATCACCAGCTCACCGATCAGGTCGATCAGGTGGTCCAGCTTGTCGGCCCGCACCTTGACAAAGCGGGTTTCGCCCGGCACCCGGCGGTCGCGGGCGGCGCGGCGCTCGGTGCCGGACGCACGGCGCTCGGCCGGCGCGGTGGTCGGGTGGGTCGGGGCGGTGGCCGAGGTGGCCAGGGTGGCCGGGGCTGCAGGCGTGGCGACATCGCGGCGGGCGGGCGGCCTGTCGGCCGGGTCTTCGGGCAGCAGGTCGGCGTCGCTGCCGGCCTTCTGGGCCACCGGCTCTGCGCTGGCGTCAGCGCTGGCTGCAGGGCTGCCGCAAGGGCGGGCGGGCCAGGCGCCTTGCGATTGCCAGACCGCCAGCAGGCGCTCAACCGCGGTGCTGCCGTCGGCAGCGGGCCTGGAGTGGTCGTCGGCGCAGCGCAGCTGCAGCAAGGCCTCGAAAGCCGCGGCGTCGGCGTCGGGCGGCAGGATCTGCACGCTGCAGTCGTCGATCGCAAACTCGAACACCCGCTCGATCTCGTCGCGGCGGGTATCGGCCTGGAGGCGCAGCTCGAAGCCGAGGTGGCAGCTTTCGGCGTCCAGCCGCTCCAGCGGTGGCAGATCGTCCGCCACGGTGTGGCAGGCCAGCACCGTGCCCAGCGTGCCCAGGTAGCGCAAAAACGCCAGCGGGTCCAGGCCGTTGCGCAGCGCGTCCAGGCCAAAGCGCAGCGACAGGTGCCAGCAGGGCCTTGCGGCGTTGGGGTCGGCTGCGGGCGGCGCGCTGGCCGCGGTGGCGGCGCCCTGGACGGCCGCTGCCGCCAGAGGGAACTCGCCGGATTCGATCGCCGCGGCCCCATCGCTGGCGGCAGGATGCGCCGCGCCGGCGCCGTGCAGGCGGCGCAGCCGCTCGCCCAGCGCCAGGCTGCGGGCGTGCACCACCGGGCTGGTCTCGCCGCTGCGCACCTCGTCCAGCAAGGCCGCCATCTGGTCCAGGCCTTCGAGCAACGCGGCCGAGATCACTTCGGTCACACCGGTCTGGCCCGAGCGCAGCGCCTCCATCAGCGTCTCCACCTCGTGGGTGAACAGCACCACGGCGTCGCAGCCGAACAGGCCCGCCGTGCCCTTGATGGTGTGCGCGGCGCGGAACGCGGCGTTCAGGTTTTCGTCGTCGTCGGGCGTGGTCTCCATGACCAGCAACGCCTGCTCGAACTGCTGCAGCATGTCGGTCGCTTCATCGAGAAAGCCGACGCGGGCGGCGGCAATGATCTCGGCATCGTCATCGCGGTGCATGGGGTGTCCTCGGGACGTGGTCAGTGGGTGGCCACGGCGGCCGGGGTGCCTGGGGCGTCGGCAGAAGCGCTGCCCGGCGCGGCCCACAAGCTGCCCAGCCCGAAGGTGGCCAGCGCCTCGCGCACCGCCGCGCTGGGCGATCGCAGCTGCAGCGTCTGGCCGCGCTGGGCCAGGCTGGCCCGGGTGGCCAGCAGCAGTTGCACGCCGCTGGAGTCGCAGTCGCTGACGCCGGACAGGTCCAGCACCAGGCCTTCGGCGCTTGGGCGCGCGCCGGTGGTGCCGCCATCACCGCCCGGCGCATCGGCCAGGGCCAGGGCCAGCAGCAACTGCTCGCGCAGCACGGCGGCATGGGGAATGGTCAGCTCGGGCCCCAGCAGGGGCGCGGCGCCGACCTGGGCAGGCTCGGCGAGGTGATCAGCCACGGTGTCCATGGCTTACAGGCACAGCTTGTTCACGGCATCGACCAGGGTCGAGGGCTGGAACGGCTTGGTGATCCAGGCGCGAGCGCCGGCGGCGCGGCCCTCGGCCTTTTTGCTCTCCTGCGACTCGGTGGTCAGCATGATCACCGGGGTGAACTTGTAGGCCCCGGTGCCCTTCATGTGGCGCAAAAAGCTCAGCCCGTCCATGTTGGGCATGTTGACGTCGCAGACGATCAGGTTGAGTTTTTGGCCGTTGAGTTTGCTGACGGCGTCCTTGCCGTCCACCGCCTCCACCACGCCGTACCCGGCTTTTTGCAGGGCCAGCTTGACGACGGTGCGAAAGCTGCCCGAGTCGTCGACGATCATCACGGTTTTGCTCATGGTTCAAGC
>JBBQAH010000125.1:0-9348 GCA_038316145.1 Burkholderiales bacterium | reverse complement strand
CGGCGTCCGACATGGGTGGATCCGCGGTTCCACTGCGTTCACGACACTGACAAAAAAATGGCCACCCCATTGGGTAGCCATTCGTTCGGTTTGGGTTGGTAGGCCGTGTAGGACTTGAACCTACGACCAAAGGATTATGAGTCCTCTGCTCTAACCAGCTGAGCTAACGGCCCGCTGCAAAACCAGCAGAGCCCCGATTGTAGAAGCGTGGCCGGCGGGCATTGATGCGGTGCCAGGTCAGTGGAGCGCGGCCAGCCACCGACACGCAGGCGCTTCCAGGCACCAACTCGCTGCCACCGCGCAGTGCGGACACGTTCAGCGCGCCGTCTTGCGCCACGCGGTGGCAATCGCCCGGCGCCAGCAGGATGTCGTCCAGCCTGCCGTCTTCGGTGATCCACACCGTGCCGCGCTCGCCGCGCAGCTGGTCACCTGCCCGCAACTGCACAGTCAGCATGTCGTGTGCGCCCAGTTGCAGTGTGGTGCGCACCGGCTGGGTCGCGCCGCAGTCTGGCTTGGGTTGCGTGGTGTTCATGGTTCAGCTCCGATCTGGGTTGACGATGGGGCAATTTCATCCCGGTATCGGCCGCTTGTCGAACGACAAATCCGCCCAGTTCGCATGCGCTGCAAGAATGTGTCATTCACTCGACACCCGCCCATGAACAACGCACTCGCCCGTTTGCCCTCGCTCGACCTGCTGCGCGGTTTTGTCGCGGTGGCCCGGCGTTTATCGGTCACCCAGGCCGCCGCCGATCTGTTCCTGACGCAATCGGCAGTCAGCCGCCAGATCCGCGCGCTGGAGGACCACCTGGGCCGGCCGCTGTTCATCCGGCATCACCGTGCGCTGGAGTTGACTGCCGACGGTGACCGCCTGTACCGGCTGAGTGATGCCTGGTTGACGCAGCTGGGCGCGCAGATCGATGCGATGCGCCAGCGCACCGGCCTGCCGCCGGTCACACTGACCGCCACCATCGGCGCGGTATCGCTGTGGCTGCTGCCGCGGCTGGGTGAGTTTCAGGCCGCGCACCCGGGCATCGATGTGCGGGTGTCCGCCGGCAACCGGCTGGTTGATCTGGAGCGTGAGGGCATCGACCTGGCCCTGCGCTACGGCCCGGCCAACAGCCAGCCGCCGGGTGCGCTGCGGCTGTTCGACGAGCAGATGCTCGTGGTGGCCAGCCCGGCACTGGGCTTGCAGCCCGACCTGGAGGCCAACGACTTTGCCAAGCTCACGCTGCTGGAATACGACGATGCTGCACGCCCCTGGATGGACTGGACCGATTGGCTGGCCGCGCTGGGGCTGTCGGCAGCCCAGGCCAAACCACGTGCCCGGCTGGCTTTCAGCCAATATGACCAGGTGATCTTTGCCGCGCTGGCCGGTCATGGTGTGGCACTGGGCCGGGCGCCACTGGTGGCTGCCATGCTGGCCGATGGCAGGCTGACGGCCTTGCGGCCCCGCACCACGCCGCTGCTGCCCGACTTTGCCTACTGGTTGATCCCGCGCCAGGGTGTTGATACCGCATCACGCCAGCAACTGGTGGCCTGGCTGCTTGAAGAGGCTGAACGCACCCGGGCGCTGGTGGCGCGCTGCTGTTGACGCTGACCTGTCAGCGCAGAACAGTTGACGCGGACGGCGCCTACTTCGGCCCCGACAACGCATTGCCCACCAGCCGGGCGGTGATGTCCACCAGCTGGATCATGCGTTCATAAGCCATCCGTGTCGGGCCGATCACGCCCAACGTGCCGACGATGCGGCCGTCCACCTCGTAGGGCGCCGAGACGATCGACAGATCCTCGTAGGGCACCACGCCCGACTCGCCGCCGATGTAGATGCGCACACCCTCGGCCTTGCTGGAGTTCTCGAGTAGCCGCATCAGCTCGGTCTTTTGCTCGAACAAATCAAACATCTTGCGCAGCGAGCCCAGGTCGTTGCCAAAGTCCTGCACGCCCAGCAGGTTGCGCTCGCCGGAGACCACCAGCTGCTCGGTGTTGTCGGCCAGCGCGTCGGTGCCGGCCTGCACGGCGGCCTGCATCAGGTGGGCGATCTCGCCGCGCAGGGTGTCGATCTCGTGGCGCAAGCGCTGCTGCACCTCGTCGATCGCCAGCCCGGCGTAGTGGGTGTTGAGGTAGTTGCTGGCCTCGATCAGCTCAGCCGCGGTGTAGTCGCGGGCGGTGAAGATGACGCGGTTCTGCACATCGCCCTCGGGCGAGACCAGGATCACCAGCAGGCGCCGCTCGCCCAGCCGCATGAACTCGATGTGGTGGAACACGCTGGCACGCTTGGGCGCTGTTACCACGCCGACAAAGTGCGACAGGTTGGACAGCAGCTGCGCCGCCTGAGCGATCACGCGCTGCGGTTGGTCGGGCTGCAAATGGCCGCGCACGCCAGCCAGCTCGGGCGACGGGTGAGATAAGTCCACCGTGCGCGCCGTCAGCATGGTGTCGACAAACAGCCGGTAACCGCGCGCCGTGGGGATGCGCCCGGCGCTGGTGTGCGGGCTGGCGATCAGACCCAGCTCTTCCAGGTCGGCCATCACGTTGCGGATGGTGGCCGGCGACAGCTCCAGCCCCGAGGCCTTGGACAGCGTGCGCGAGCCCACCGGCTGGCCGTCGACGATGTAGCGTTCGACCAGGGTTTTCAGCAGGGTACGGGAGCGCTCGTCCATGGGCTTTTCAGGTGCATTTTCATTGTACGGACAGCACCCCGCCCAGCCGTTGCCGCCGGGGGCGCTGTGGTGTAATTCAGCGCATGTCCCGTCGATTCCATCATGCTGCGCTGGTTGGCAAATACCAGGCCGATGGCATCCGCCCGCTGCTCGAAGAGATCGCGCAATTCCTGGTCCGGCTGGGGCTGGAGGTGTCGTTTGAGCACCAGACCGCACTCAACACCGGTGTGACTGATTTTGAAGCGCTCACGCTGGCCCAGATCGGCGCCCAGTGTGATCTGGCGGTGGTGGTGGGCGGTGACGGCACGATGCTGGGCATTGCCCGCGAGCTGGCGCGGTTCGATTTGCCGGTGGTGGGCATCAACCAGGGCCGGCTGGGCTTTATCACCGATGTGCCGATCGGCCACTTCCGTGAGGCGCTGGCGCCGATGATCGCGGGCGACTATGAAGAAGACTTCCGCGCGATGCTGGAGGGCGAGATCTGGCGCGACGGCGAATGCATCTTCGAGGGCCTGTCGATGAACGACGTGGTCGTCAGCCGGGGTGCTACCGCCAGCATGGTCGAGCTGCGGGTCGATATCGGCGATGAGTTTGTCGCCAACATGCGGGCCGACGGCCTGATCGTGGCCTCGCCCACCGGCTCGACGGCCTACGCCTTGTCGGCCGGCGGGCCCATCCTGCACCCGGGCATCGCCGGCTGGGTGGTGTTGCCGATTGCCTCGCATACCTTGTCGAACCGGCCTATCGTGCTGCCCGACAGCGCGGCGGTGCGCATCACCGTGGTGGCCGGGCGCGATGCGTCGGCCAACTTCGACATGCAAGGCCTGGCCAGCTTGCTGCATGGCGACCAGGTGCGGGTGCAGCGATCGGCCCACAAGGTGCGCTTTTTGCACCCGCGCGGCTGGAGCTATTACGCCACTTTGAGGCGCAAGCTGCGCTGGTACGAGGGCGTGGTTTGACTTCCCCCCAAGGCATGTTGCCGTGCACGGCCACCGCGGTGATGCCAGCCCTGGCCCCGGAGCGCTGAAGTGTTGCGCCGGCTCGCCCTGCGCGATTTTGTGATCGTGCCGGCCCTGGAGCTGGAGTTCCACGCCGGCTTCTCGGTGCTGACCGGCGAGACCGGCGCCGGCAAGTCGATCCTGGTCGATGCGCTGCAGTTGGCGCTGGGCAGCCGGGGTGACGCCGGTGTGGTGCGTGAAGGTGCCAGCCGGGCCGAGGTCAGCGTCGAGTTCGACAGCCCCAGCGCGCTGGCCGGCTGGCTGGACGAGGCGGGCTTTGCCACTGACACCAACGCCCAGCCGCCCGCGCTGCTGCTGCGCCGCACCATCGATGCCCAGGGCAAGAGCCGCGCCTGGATCAACGGCAGCGCGGCCACGCTGGCACAACTGCGCCAGGTGGCCGACCACCTGCTCGACATCCACGGCCAGCACGCCTGGCAAAGCCTGACCCGGGCGGCGGCCACGCGCGAGCTGGTCGATGCCCAGGCCGGGCTGGACACGACGGATCTGGCCGCCCGTTTTGCGCAGCGCAAGGCCGCCGCCGATGCGCTGGCCCGGGCCCGCGAGCGGGGTGACGAGATCGCCCGCGAGCGTGACCGCCTGGCCTGGCAGATCGGTGAGCTCGACAAGCTGGCCCCTGGCGAGGGTGAATGGCCCGAGTTGTCGGCCGAGCACCAGCGCCTGGCCCACGCCCAGGCCTTGATGGATGCGGCGCGCGGCGCGCTGGACGATTTGGCCGGTGCCGATACCGATGCCGACAGCGCCACCGCCCAGTCGCTGACCAGCCGGGCAACCGACATCCTGGCCGGTGTGGCGCACCACGACCCGCGCGTGGCCGAGGTGGTCGAAACCCTGAACAGCGCGCTGGCGCAGCTGCAGGATGCAGCCCATGCGCTCAACAGCTACCTGCGCCGGGCCGATCTGGACCCCGAGCGCCTGGCCGAGCTGGACCAGCGCATGGCTGCCTGGATGGGGCTGGCGCGGCGCTACCGCCGCCCGGCCGACCAGCTGCCGGCGCTGCTGGCGCAATGGCGCGGCGAACTGGCTGCACTGGACGCCGCCACCGACACCGCCGCCCTGCAGGCCGCGCTGGACCGGGCCGACTGCCACTACGGCGATGAAGCGCGGCGGATCAGCGCGGCCCGCCAGGCCGCCGCCACGCCGCTGGCCCGTGCCGTGACCGACGCGATGCAGGGCCTGGGCTTGGGCGGCGGACGCTTCGAGGTGGCACTGGTGCCGCTGGCGCAGCCGCAGTCGCAGGGCCTGGAGTCGGTGGAGTTTCTGGTGGCGGGCCACGCCGGCAGCACACCGCGCCCGCTGGGCCGCGTGGCCTCGGGCGGTGAGCTGTCGCGGCTGGCGTTGGCCATCGCTGTGACCACCTTGAGCCGGCCTGCTGCCCCGGCTGACGACGCCCACGGCCAGCTTGCGGTTGCTGTTGCGGATGCTGGTGGCGCCGGCACGCTGATCTTCGACGAGATCGACGCCGGCATCGGCGGTGCGGTGGGCAATACCGTCGGCGGTCTGCTCAAGCAGCTGGGCGGCCAGCGCCAGGTGCTGGCGGTCACCCACCTGGCCCAGGTGGCCGCCTGTGCCGACCACCATTACGTCGTCAGCAAGGCGCTGCAGGCCGACGGCCGCACCACCAGCAGCGTGCTGCCGGTGCTGGGCGAAGCCCGGGTTGCCGAGGTCGCGCGCATGATGGGCGGCGAGCGCCTGGCCGGCACCAGCCTGGCCCATGCCCAGGCCATGCTGCAGCAGGCAATAGCCCCGAAAACCGTGCCCGAGATGATCGCCAAGACCTTGCCCCAATCCACCCCACGCAAGCGCAGCAAAGCATGACCGATGCGGCCACCCCCGTCACCAACACCTCGATGCGCGAGCTGGTGCTGATCACCGGCATTTCGGGCTCCGGCAAGTCGGTGGCGCTGCACGCGCTAGAGGACGCGGGCTATTTTTGTGTCGACAACCTGCCGCCCGAGTTGCTGGGTGAGTACATGCGCCTCAACCACCCGCGCTACACCCAGCGGGTGGCGATCGCGGTGGACGTGCGGGCCGCCGGCTCGCTGCCGGCGTTGCTGCCGCTGATCATCGATTTGCGTGCCGCGGGTGTCACGATCCGGCCGCTGTTTCTGGACGCCAGCACCGACACGCTGGTGCGCCGGTTCTCGGAGACCCGGCGCCCGCACCCGTTGAGCCATCCCGTGGCCGGTGGCAACGTGCAGCACGCGCTGGTCGAGGCGATCGAGCTGGAGCGGCTGATGCTGGCCGAGTTGCGTGAGGTCTCCACCATCATCGACACCAGCACGCTGCGCCCGGCCGGCTTGCGCCACCATGTGCGTGAGCTGGTGGCCGCCAGCACCGGGCGCCTGACGCTGGTGTTCGAGAGTTTTGCGTTCAAGTACGGCGTGCCGCTGGACGCCGACTATGTGTTCGACGTGCGGGTGCTGCCCAACCCGTACTACATCCGCGAGCTGCGCCCGCTGTCGGGCCGTGACGCGCCGGTGGCCCAGTTCCTGGATGAGCAGCCGGAGGCCGGCGAGTTGCTGGACCAGATCGAGGCCTTCATGCGGCGCTGGCTGCCCGCGCTGGCCACCGACCAGCGCGGCTACGTCACCGTGGCCATCGGCTGCACCGGTGGCCAGCACCGCTCGGTCTACATGGTCGAGCAGCTGGGCCGGCGATTTGCCGACCACGGCGCCACCGTGATCCGTCACCGTGAACTGGATGCCTTCGATTGACGCCCGACCTGCCAACCCCGGGTGACGCTGCGGCGTCGCCGGCACCCGACCACTGGCCCGAGCTGCCGTTGTTTCCGCTGCAGACGGTGCTGTTCCCGGGCGGCCTGCTGCCGCTCAAGGTGTTCGAGGCGCGCTACCTCGACCTCATCAGCCACTGCCTGCGCAACCGCTCGCCGTTTGGCGTGGTCTGCATCGGCCAGGGCAGCGAGGTACGGGGAGGCGGCGACGGTGGCGGTCGTGACAAGGTCCGGCTGGAGCCGATCGCGGTGCTGGCCCATCTGCAGGACGTGGACGCCGAGCAGCCCGGCATCCTGAAGGTGCGCTGTATCGGCGGCCGCCGGGTGCGGCTGGGCACGGCTTGGCAGCGCCCCGACGGCCTGTGGTTGGCAGCGGCCCAGGCGCTGGACGACGATCTGGCCGCCACCGTGCCGCCCGAGCTCGACGCCACCGCCCGGGCGCTGGGCCAGGCCATCGGCTCGCTGGCCGCGCAAGACCAGCGCCCTTTCGACCGGCCGTACCGGCTGGACGAGGCCGGCTGGGTGGCCAACCGATGGTGCGAGATCCTGCCGATCTCGGTGGCCGCCAAGTACCGGCTGATGGTGCTGGACGAGCCGGTGCTCAGGCTCAAGCTGGTGGACGAGTACCTGCGCGGCAAGGGTGTGATCTAGGCGTGGTTTTGGGCCTCCCGGCTGCAGCGTACCGTAACCGACCTCCCGAGGAGGTGCGAGGCCGCTTGGGAGCGGCCCGGCGCTGGCCCCGCCCGGCTGGGTCAGGCCGAAGGCCCGGCCTCCAGCAGCCGCCGGACCGGTGCCGGCAAGCCCATCGCCAGCGCGTCCTGGCGCGGCACCCAGCGGCCGGCCGGCAAGCCGGCCTCGACGCGGCCCCGGGCCTCGGCGTCCAGCCCGGCCGGCAACAACCAATGGCAGGGCCGCAAGGTCCAATCGAAGTGGGTCAGTGCATGCTGCACCACCGGCAGCTGCCGCCCCTCGCCCGGCCAATCGGCGGCCTGCGCCCACAGCGTGTCGGTGCCGTCGAACTCGGGCAGCGTCCACAGGCCGGCCCAGACGCCGGTCTGCGGCCGCTGCACCAGCCACACCCGGTCGGCATCCATCAGCCACAGCAGTGCATGCTCGCGCTGGCCGCGCTTGATCTTGCGGGTCTTGACGGGGTAGGCGTCCTGCCGGCCTTGGGCCTTGGCCACACAGCGCGCAGACAGCGGGCAGGCATCACAAGCCGGCCGGCGCCGGCTGCACAGTGACGCGCCCAGGTCCATCAAGCCCTGGGTATAAGCCTCGATGCCGCCCGGCACCGAGGGCGCCGGCAGCAGCGATTCGGCTTTCAGCCACAGCGCCTTTTCTTGCCGGGTTTCGGCCAGGTCACCGTCAAAACCCAGCGCCCGGGTCAGCACCCGCTTGACGTTGCCGTCCAGGATGGCGCAGCGCTCGCCGAAACAGAAAGCGGCAATCGCCGCCGCGGTGGACCGGCCGATGCCGGGCAGCGTGGCCAGTGTGCTGCTGTCGCCCGGAAACCGGCCGCCGTGTATTTGCTCGACCACCTGGGCGCAGCGGTGCAGGTTGCGGGCCCGGCTGTAGTAGCCCAGGCCGCTCCACAGCGCCAGCACCTCGTCCTGGTGTGCTGCCGCCAACGCAGCGACATCCGGGAAGCGCTGCAAGAAGCGGCCGTAGTAGCCCAGCACCGTGCTGACCTGGGTTTGCTGCAGCATGATTTCGGACAGCCACACCCGGTACGGGTCGCGGCTGCCGACCCAGGGCAGGCTATGGCGGCCGTGCTGGCGCTGCCAGGCAATCAGCAGGCTGGCCAGGTCTGGCGTGCGGGTCTTGATGGGCTCGGATCTCAGGGTGGCGTGCATGTCGCCATCATGCGGCACAGCCTCAGCCGGTCACCTGAACGTGTGATCGCGCGGTTGCCCGGTCAAGCCGCGCCGCGCACCAGTTGCAGGTGCTGCGTCCGGTCGGCACCGGTGCTGGCGGGCGGTGTGGCCGCCAGGATGCGCAGGCCGTCGGCATCGGCCGCCAGGCGGTCGGCCAGTGATGCCAGCCGCGTGTCCTCGGCCACCAGATCGGCTATGCCCTGCGTCAGACCTTGCTCGGCACTCTGGATGCGGTGGTGCGCCTCACGCCGGTGCTTCAGGGCGGCCCGGCGGTCGCGCAGCTGGTCGTCGATCTGGTTGCTGGCGGCGCGGGCCCAGTGTTCGATGTGGTTGGCCGCACCCTCGAACACCACCCTCAGCCGCGACAGCAGCATGTGGCTGAAACGGTCGGCAAAGCCGGGCTGGGCCAGCCGCCAGACCTGCGTCACGCCGATGTAGCGGCTGTAGCTGTCTTCAATGCGGCTGAGCTCACGCACAAAGGAGGCCAGCGACGGGCAGGCGTCGCTGCTCAGCATGAAGCCGAATTCGGCATTCAGCGCCCGTTGGCTGGCTTGCAGCATCTGTTCGATCTCGCCGGCGCGCTGCTCGGCCTGCTGCAGCAGGGCCTGCAGGCGGCGGCCCAGCGCGGCGTAGGCGCTGGTGGCGCCCAGCCCGAGCAGGCTGCGGGCGCTGTCGCCCTGCATGCGTTGCACCTCGGCCTGCAGCGGCTCGCTGGCCAGGCCGTCCAGCACTTCTTGCAACTGGCGCGTCAATACTGCACGCAGGGCGGCCAACTTGGGCGCGCAGCGCTCGAAGTCGGCGCCCTCGGCGTCCAGCCTGCCACTCACCAGCCGCAGGCGGGCCGCGCTTTTGCCGCCCAGCCCGCGCAGCTCCTGCAGTTGCTCGGCGGTCTGGCGTTGGCGGTCGGTCAGCCGGCGCAGTGCGGCTTGCTGCAATGCGAGCACGCTGTCCTCGACCATGTGGCCGATCACCTGGCTGCGCTGCGGCAGCAGTTGCGACAGCAGCGCGGTCTCCAGTGCCGGCAGACGGCTGGCGGCCAGCGACGCATCGTCGCCTTGCAC
>JBBQAH010000179.1:0-5395 GCA_038316145.1 Burkholderiales bacterium | reverse complement strand
CCAACCACTCGCCGATCGGCATCGACTACGTCATCCCCGGCAACGACGACTCGGCCAAGGCCGTGGCGCTGTACGCCAAGGCGGTGGCCGATGCGGTACTCGAAGGCCGTGCCAACGCTGTCAATGAAGTGGTCGCCGCGGTTGCCGGCACCGACGAGTTCGTCGAGGTCAACGAAGGCGCCTGAAGCCCGGGTTGTCAGGCCTTGAACAGGGGCTTCACAGCCCCTTTTTCACAAGCACTCGACCTACCCATCTTGGGCTGCCCGCACGGGCGCCCTGTTTTTGAAGGGCTGCCGTTTGGCCGCCCGCAGCACTGGAGATAAAACATGGCAGCAATCACTGCAAGCATGGTCGGCGAATTGCGCGCCAAGACCGATGCGCCGATGATGGAATGCAAGAAGGCGCTCACCGAGGCCGATGGCGACATGGGCCGCGCTGAAGAGATCTTGCGCGTCAAGCTGGGCAACAAGGCCGGCAAGGCCGCCTCGCGCATCACCGCCGAGGGCGTCATCGCGATTTCGGTCGCCGGCAACACCGGCGCGATGGTCGAGATCAACTGCGAGACCGACTTCGTCTCGAAGAACGACTCGTTCCTGGCTTTCACCAAAAACTGCGCCGAGCTGATCGCCGCCAACAACCCGGCCGACGTGGCCGCGCTGTCGGCATTGCCGCTGGCACAAGACAGCTTCGGCCCGACGGTCGAGGACGTGCGCAAGGGTTTGATCGGCAAGATCGGCGAGAACGTGGCGATCCGTCGGTTCAAGCGCTTTGCCGGTGACAACAAGTTGGCCACCTACTTGCACGGCACGCGGATCGGCGTGGTCGTCGAGTTCACCGGTGACGAGGTCGCCGGCAAGGACGTGGCGATGCACGTGGCCGCGATGAAGCCGGTGTCGGTGTCGTCGGCCGACGTGCCGGCCGACCTGGTCGACAAAGAGCGCCGCATCGCTGCCGAAAAAGCGTCGGAAGACGCTGCCGCCGCAATGGCCGCAGGCAAGCCGGTGCAGTCGGCCGAGATCGTCGCCAAACGCGTCGAAGGCTCGGTGCAGAAGTACCTGAAGGAGGTCTCGCTGTTCAACCAGGCCTTTGTCAAGAACGACAAGCAGACCGTCGAGCAGATGCTCAAGGCCGCCGACACGGTGGTGGCCGGCTTCACCATGTACGTGGTGGGCGAGGGCATCGAGAAGAAGGTCGACGACTTCGCCGCCGAGGTGGCCGCGCAGGTCGCCGCTGCAAAGGGCGGCTGAGCCCATCCGGGGCGGCAGGGCGGCCGACACCCGGCTGCGCTGCTGACCCGCACGGCTGACAGCGGGCTGATGGCCGGTTGCCAGCCGACCCCATTCAAAGCGCGGACGGCCAACCCGCCCGCGCCGCTTAAACTGCGATCCTCCCGCCAGGGTCCCGCCAAGGAGCTTTCTGCATGGCCGCCTACAAGCGCATTCTTCTCAAGCTGTCGGGCGAAGCCTTGATGGGCGACGACGCCTACGGCATCAACCGCGCCACCATCGTGCGCATGGTGCGCGAGGTGCAGGAGGTGACGGCGTTGGGGGTCGAAGTGGCGATCGTGATCGGCGGCGGCAACATCTTCCGCGGTGTGGCGGGCGGCTCGGTGGGCATGGACCGCGCCACCGCCGACTACATGGGCATGCTGGCCACCGTGATGAACGCGCTGGCGCTGGCCGACGCGATGCGGGTCGAGGGTCTCACCGCCCGCGTGATGTCGGCCATCGCCATCGAGCAGGTGGTAGAGAGCTATGTGCGGCCCAAGGCCTTGCAATACCTCGAAGAGGGCAAGGTCGTGATCTTTGCCGCCGGCACCGGCAACCCGTTTTTCACGACCGATACCGCAGCCGCGTTGCGTGGTGCCGAGATCGGCGCCCAGATCGTGCTCAAGGCCACCAAGGTGGACGGTGTCTACACCGCCGACCCCAAGAAAGACCCGACGGCCACGCGTTACACCAGCGTGAGCTTCGACGAAGCCATTTCCAAAAACCTGCAGGTGCTTGATGCCACCGCTTTTGCGCTGTGCCGCGACCAGAAGCTGCCGATCAAGGTGTTTTCGATCTTCAAGGCCGGCGCGCTCAAGCGTGTGGTCCTGGGTGAGGACGAAGGCACGTTGGTTCACGTCTGATGCTGTTTAGTCAGGTCCTGCCTCGACCTGACTCCGTTTGACCTGTCGAGATCCCCCATGACCATTGCTGAGACCAAGCACACCGCCGAGAGCAAGATGCTCAAGTCCATCGAGGCTTTCAAGGGCGAAATCCAGAAGATCCGTACCGGCCGGGCCCACCCCGGCATCCTCGACTCGGTGCATGTCGATTACTACGGTTCGATGGTGCCGATCACCCAGGTCGCCAACGTGTCGCTGCTCGATGCCCGCACGATCAGCGTGCAGCCCTGGGAAAAGGGCCTGTCGGCCAAGATCGAGAAAGCCATCCGTGAGAGCGACCTCGGCCTGAACCCGGCCTCGCAGGGCGACCTGATCCGGGTGCCGATGCCCGCGCTGACCGAAGAGCGCCGGCGCGACCTGAGCAAGGTGGTGCGCCATGCAGGCGAGGACTGCAAGGTGGCGGTGCGCAACCTGCGCCGCGAGGCCAACGAGCAACTCAAGAAACTGCTCAAGGACAAGGCCGTGACCGAAGACGACGAGCGCCGGTCGCAGGACGAGGTGCAAAAACTCACCGACCGGGTCGTGGCTGAAGTCGACAAACTGGTGCACGGCAAAGAAGCCGAGATCATGGCCGTTTGATGAGCCCGCCCCCGCAGCAGCTTCGGCGTCCTTGCAGGCCGCGCCGGGCCAGAGGCCCGGCCCTTCGGCAGGCACAAACGGCACGCCGTTTGTGCCTGGCCTCAGCCCCCCCGGGGTGGCCGGGCCCGGACGAGGAACAGTCCCTGCGGACTGTTCCTCGCCTGCGAGGGCTTGCCGGCCTGCAAGCCGGCAAGTGCCGCCAGTGGCCCGGCACAGCCGGTTCCATGGCGGCTGCTTGCTTCGTTCTGCCGCTTGCGGTCGGCCGAGCGTGGGCGGTCGGTGCGAAATGCAGATGACCAGAGATCCATCGGTGCCACGCCACGTCGCGATCGTGATGGACGGCAACGGCCGCTGGGCCAAGAAGCGCTACTTGCCGAGGTTTTTCGGCCACAAGGCCGGCGTCGATGCGCTGGTCAAGGTGATCAACGCCAGTGCCGACCGCGGCGTCGAGTACCTGACGGTGTTTGCCTTTTCGTCCGAGAACTGGAAGCGTCCCGAGGACGAGGTCTCCGGCCTGATGGGCCTGGTGCTGGTTGCGGTCACCAAGTACCTGTCCAAGCTGGCGCGCGACGGTGTGCGCATCATCATCGTCGGCGACCGCAACGCGGTGTCCGACCGCCTGCGTGCCGCCTGGGCCGAGGCAGAGAGCGCCACCCGGCACAACACCCGCATCACCCTGTCAGTGGCCTTCAACTACGGCGGCCGCTGGGATGTGGTGCAGGCTTGCAAGCAGGCTGTGGCCGCCGGATTGAGCGCTGACCAGATCACCGAAGCATCGCTGTCGGGCTACATGGCCATGCGCCATGCGCCCGATCCTGACCTGTTCATCCGCACCGGCGGCGAGGTTCGCATCAGCAACTTCCTGCTGTGGCAGGTGGCCTACTCGGAGCTGGTCTTCACCGACTGCCTGTGGCCCGATTTCGACGTTCACGCGCTGGACGCTGCGTTGACCGATTTCGCCGGGCGCGAGCGACGATTTGGTGCCGTCTCGGCGTCGGCCGTTGATGCGTCGGCCGGCTGAGACGCGATGCTAGGCCAACGCGTGATCACTGCCGTGGTGCTGCTGGCGCTGCTGCTGCCGGCCCTGTTTGCGGCCAGTCCGATGCCGTTTGCGTTGCTCACGCTGGTTTTGATCAGCGCCGCCGGCTGGGAATGGGCCCGGCTCAACGGTGTGGCCACGCCGGCGTTGGCGCTGGGCTCGGGCGCGCTGCTGGCGCTGCTGTGCGCGCTCAGCCTGTCGCATCTGGCCCAGGTCGGCCAGGCTGCCGGCCTCTGGTGGTTGGCCGCAGCGGTCTGGCTGCTGGGAGGGGGCTGGGCGCTGCGACGCGGTCCGACGGGTTGGTTGCCGCTGCCCCCGTTGCTGCGTTGGGCGCTCGGCCTGGCAGTTCTGTGGCTGGCCTGGCTGGCAATGGCGCAGGCACGCAGCATCGGTGTCAACTTTTTGCTGTCGGTGATGTGCGTGGTGTGGGCGGCGGACATTTCGGCGTACTTCTGCGGTCGGGCCTTTGGCAAGCGCAAGCTGGCGCCCACCATCAGCCCCGGCAAGAGCTGGGAGGGCGTGTACGGCGGTGCCGCCGGGGTGCTGCTGCTGGCTGCGGGCTGGCTGTGGCTGGACGCCCATTTCAGTTTTGATTCGCCCAGCCTGTTCCTGCTGTTGCGCCAGCGCCTGGGCCTGGGTGGCTTGCTGCTGGCTGCGCTGCTGTTGACGGCGCTCAGCGTGATGGGCGACTTGTTCGAGTCCCTGGTCAAGCGGGCTGCCGGGGTCAAGGATTCCAGCGGCCTGCTGCCTGGCCACGGTGGTGTGCTCGACCGGGTCGACGCGCTGCTGCCGGTACTGCCGGTGGCCTTGGCGTTGATCAGCCTGTAGTGCGCTGCTGCGCCCGCCCTCTTGAAAGCACCTGACATGGTTCAACACGTGTGCCTGCTTGGCGCCACCGGCTCGGTGGGCACCAGCACGCTCGAAGTCATGGAGCTGCACCCCGAGCGCTACGAGGTCTTTGCGCTCACGGCCCAGCACCGCATGGCCGATCTGGCCGCGCTGTGCCGCCACTGGACGCCGCGCTTTGCGGCGGTCGCCACGGCTGAACAGGCCGACTGGCTGCGCAACGAACTGGCCGCGACCCGTGCCAGTGCGGGTCCGCGCACCGAAGTGCTGTACGGCGCCCAGGCGCTGTGCGATCTGGCGGCCCACCCCGAGGTGCACAGCGTGATGGCCGCCATCGTCGGTGCCGCTGGCCTGCCGCCCTGCATCGCTGCGGCGCGCGCCGGCAAGCGTCTGATGCTGGCCAACAAGGAGGCGCTGGTGGTCGGGGGTCGGCTGTTCATGCAGGCGGTGCAGCAGGGCGGGGCGCTGCTGCTGCCGATCGACAGCGAGCATTCGGCGATCTTCCAGTGCCTGCCCGAGGACCGTGCGGCCTGGGCCCAGCGCATCGCCCACATCGTGCTGACCGCGTCGGGCGGGCCGTTCCGCAGCCGCGACCCGGCCACCCTGCACAGCGTCACGCCCGACGAGGCCTGCGCCCACCCGAACTGGGTGATGGGCCGCAAGATCTCGGTCGATTCGGCCACGATGATGAACAAGGCGCTGGAGGTGATCGAGGCGCGCTGGCTGTTCGACCTGGCGCCCGAGCAGGTGCGGGTGGTGCT
>JBBQAH010000102.1:0-11786 GCA_038316145.1 Burkholderiales bacterium | reverse complement strand
AAGGCAGCGACCTGATCGTGCAGGCGCTGACCGGCATGCCGCAGGTGGCCGGCCCTACCGACGGCCCGCCGCTGGCTGGCGGCGACCGCCAGGCCACCACGCTGGGCGGTGTCACCGCCTACATCGCCGCCTGTGCGGCCTTGCTGGCCTAGCCATCGGCGGGCAGCGCCGTCGCGCCGCGCCGGCTGGACGTGAGCATCCTAAGCCAACCTGGTGCTGGCCGAAATGCACATGCACTTCTTCGAGCGCGACGGCCTGCCGATGCAGCGCTGGGGGCTGAACCGCTTTGCGCCCAACAGCCCGGTGGGCATCTACCCCTGCCAGGGCGGCTTTGTCGGCATCACCGTGGCCACCCCCGACCAGTGGCGGGGGCTGTGCCAGGCGCTGGACCTGCAGGCCCAGGCCGCCGACCCGCATTTGGCCACCCGCGAGCTGCGCTTTGCCCGGCTCGACGAAGTGGAGCAGGTGCTGTGCGCCGCCCTGGCCCATCGATGCGCCGACGACTGGGCCGCCGTGGGCCGGCAGTACCGGGTGCCGATCGTGCCGGTGCCGGATGCTGCCGGCATCCTGTCGCACCCGGTGTTTGCGGTGCGTCGGTCGCTGGCCACGCTGGTGGTCGGCGGCGTGCCCCTGCAAGTGCCCCGCACGCCGTTTGGCTTGTGCGCCACGCCGATTGCCACCACGCTGGTGGCGGTGGCAACGCCGGCTGGCTGGGCCGATCCTGTTGAGCCTCCTGCTGCCGGCCTGCGCGACGGCACGCCATCCGCCGAACCACCCGCCGACCCATCCGCCAATACACCCACCAACCCACCCACCGACCCGCCAAACCTGCCCAGCACCAGCCCCACCGCCCCGCCGCTGCAAGGCCTGACCCTGGTCGACTTCTCGATGGGCTGGGCCGGGCCCCTGGCCAGCCGCTTGATGGCCGACCTGGGCGCCGAGGTGATCAAGATCGAGGCCGGCCGCTACCCCGACTGGTGGCGCGGCATGAACTGGACGACCGAGTTCATCGCCGGCCGCCAATACGAGCACTCGACCATCTTCTGCGGCCTGAACCGCGGCAAGCGCGGCATCAGCCTGGACCTGACCACCCCCACCGGCCGCGACCTGGCGCTGGCCCTGGTGGCCGGCGCCGACGCGGTGATCGAGAACCAGGCCGCTGGCGTGATGGAAAAGTTCGGCCTGGGCTATGCCCAACTTACCCAGGCCCGGCCTGACCTGGTGATGGTGTCGATGTCGGCCTTTGGCACCGGCAATGCCTGGTCCGACACCCGCGCCTACGGCTCGACCCTGGAGCAGGGCTCGGGCCTGCCCAGCTTCACCGGCCTGCCCGGCACCGCACCCACCATGACGCACCTGGCCCACGGCGACCCGGTCGGCGGCCTGTACGGCTGCGCCGCGCTGCTGACCGCGCTGGTGCACCGGCGCCGCACGGGCGTGGGCCAGTACGTCAACCTGAGCATGGCCGAGGCGATGCCGCAGTTCACCACCCCCGCGCTGCTGATGCACCAGCTCAGCCCCGACACACCGCTGCGGCAAGGCAACCAACGCCCTGCGCTGTCGCCGCACGGCATCTACCCATCGGCCGGGATCGATCAGTGGGTGGCGTTGGCGGTGCAGGACGAAACAGCGTTTGCCGCGCTGGCCGGCCTGCTGGGCCGCGCCGATTGGGCGGCAGACGCTGGCCTGATGCAATTGACGGGTCGCCAACAGCACGCGGCCCGGATCGAGGCGGCCATCAGCGCCTGGACCGTGCAACACAGCCCCGCGCATGCTGCCCAGGTCTTGCAGGCCGCCGGCATCCTCGCCGCACCGCTGCTGCATGCCGACCACCTGCCGCAAGATACCCACCTGGTCGAGGCCGGTTTTTTTCGCCCAAGCCGGCACGCAACCTGGTGGCCTGACGCCGCCGGTCTGCCGGCTGCAGATCAGGCTTTTTCGTGCCTGCGGCCGGTCAGGCTGTCTCGCGCAGGTCGCCCAGCGCGAACAAGCGCTTGAGCTCGTGTTCGGGCAGTTGCCCGATCCAGGTCTCGCCGGTGCCTACGGTCATCTCGGCCAGTTCACGCTTGCTGCGGATCATCGCGTCGATGCGCTCTTCGAAAGTACCCCGGGTGATGAAGCGGTGCACCTGCACATTGCGCTGCTGGCCGATGCGGTACGCGCGATCGGTGGCCTGGGCTTCGACGGCCGGGTTCCACCACAGGTCGAAGTGCAGCACGTGGTTGGCCTCGGTCAGGTTCAGGCCGGTACCGCCGGCCTTCAGCGACAGCAGGAAAACCCGCTCGGCGGGCTCGGTCTGGAAGCGCTCGACCATCTTGTCGCGCCGCGCACGCGTCACACCGCCATGCAGAAACTGCGGCGCGTGGCCCAGGCCCGGCCCCGGGCGATCACGCAGCCAGCGCTGCAGCAGCTCACCCATCTCGCGGAACTGCGTGAAGACCAGCACCTTCTCGCGCGCGGCCTCGATCTCGTCCAGCAGGTCGAACAGCCGCTCGACCTTGCCCGACGCCAGCGGGTCGTCGGCGCCCTGCTTGAGGTACTGCGCCGGGTGGTTGCAGACCTGCTTGAGCGCCAGGATCATCTGCAGCACCAGGCCCTGGCGCTGGAAGGTGTCGGACGTGCCGGCAATGCTGGCCAGGCCCTCGCGCACCACCGACTCGTACAGCGCCACCTGCGACGGGCTGAGCGCGCAGTGCTGGTTCTGCTCGATCTTGTCGGGCAGGTCGCTGATGATGGTCTTGTCGCTTTTGAGCCGCCGCAGCAGCAACGGCGCCAGCACACGCTTGAGCCGGTCGGCCGCGGCAGCGTCGCGGTCGGTCTGGATGGGGGTGGCGAACTCGCGGCCGAACTGTGTCAGCCCGCCCAGGTAGCCGGCCTGCGCGAAGTCGATGATCGACCAGTAGTCCGACAGGCGGTTTTCCACCGGCGTGCCGCTCATCGCCAGGTGCATGGGCGCGGTGATGGCCTTGATCGCCTTGGTCTGCGCGGCCGCCGGGTTTTTCAGGTTCTGCGCTTCGTCCACCACCACGATGCGCCAGGGCAAGGCCTTCAGCCGGGCCGACTCGCCGCGCGCCACGCCGTAGCTGGTCAGCAGCAGGTCGGGCCGCAAAACGCCGCTGGCCTCGATGGACAGCGCCCGCTTGCTGCCGTGGTAGATCTCGACCGACAGCGTCGGCGCGAAGCGTGCCACCTCTTTTTGCCAGTTGCTCAGCAGGCTGGTGGGCACGATCACCAGCGCGCGGCCGGCCGCCAGCTCACCGCGCTGCTGCAGGTGCAACAGCAGCGCGATCACCTGCAGCGTCTTGCCCAGGCCCATGTCGTCGGCGATCACGCTGCCCAGGCCCAACCGGGCATTGCGCGCCAGCCATTCGAAGCCGCGCACCTGGTAGGGCCGCAGGGCCGCCTGCAACCCCTGCGGCAGGGCCACCGGCGTGCTGTCTTTCAGCGGGTCCAGCAACGCCCTGGCTGCCGGGTCCAGGCCCACCGGTGCGCCGTCGAAGCTGCCGGCCAGCGCAATGCGCAGCAGGTCTTGTGCGCCCAGGCGTGGCGGCTTGGCCAGTTGCTGGCGCAAATGCTCGATGGCCGCCGGGTCGAGGTAGATGTACTCGCCCTTGAAACGCACCACGCCCGTGGCCTTGCCCAGCAGGCGCTCGAACGCCTGGGGTGTGAGCGTCTGCTCGCCCAGCGCCACCTGCCAGTCGAACGAGAAGATGTCGTCGGACTTCAGGAACGACGGTGATGCGATGTTGGCGCCGGCCGCTGCCTTGATCTTCATCGACAGGCGCGGGCGCAGCAGCCGGTCCAGCGACTTGGGCAGCAGCGCACGGATACCCAGCAAGCGGATCGCCGGCAGCGACTCGAACAGGAAGGCAGGCAGTTCGGACAGGCCCAGCGGCAGCGGCTCGCGCGCGCCAGAGCGCAGGTAGCCGGCCAGCGGCGGATAAAACTCAGACAGCAAGGCCACGGTCTGCAACACCGCCATGCGCCGCGCCTGCCAGGCGGGCGCCTTCATCACCGTGGCCAGCGGCGTGGGCGGGTGCAGGGCCTGGGCTTCATCGGCCACGGCCACCGACAGGGCAAAGCCGTCACCGCCGGCCGCTTCGTCGATCTGCAGCACCGGCGCCGTCGGCTGCCGCGCCAGGTGCAGGCGCGACAACCAGGTCTGGATGCTGCCCGGCCAGGCGGTCTCACCCGGGCCGTCGAAACGGCCGCGTCCGGTGGCGAAGAACAGTTGCGGGATCTTGCCGTCCAGCGCCTTGGCCTGCGCTGCCGACCCGGTGCCGTCAGCCCCGGCGAAGACAGCGTGGTCCAGCAACAGCGAGAGCAGCAACCGGGCTTGTGTCGCCGCCGCCAGCGGGCTGGTTTTGCGCCCTTGCTTGCGCTGCACCAGGCCGGGCGGCAGGCTGATGGCGGCACGTTGCACGGTGTCGCGCACGGTGCTGTCGAGCTCGGCCGGCAGCCAGCGCACGGCCACCGTGTGGGGTGCTGTCTGCATCAGCTCAGGCACCACGGCACCCTTGGCCAGCAGGTGCCAGGCCAGCAGGCGCAGCTGCCACAGCGCCGCCAACCCGGTGGGCAGGTCGTCCAGCTGCGCTGGCGCAACGGTGGCCAGCAAATCGAGCAGTTGCGGCAGCGCAGTGATAGCGGTGGGGGCCGCGCCAGCCGCCCCACCCGCTTCGATGCCGGCCAACTCCACGCCGCCGCGGTCATCGACCGTCAGCCGCAAGGGGCCGGTGGGCAGGGCAAGCAGCGGCTGTTCGGCGCCTGACGCCATCGACTTCGCGGCCTGTCGCGCGACACGGACGGTCTGCGCCTGGGCCAGGTCCCGAAAATCGCCACCGCGGTGAAACACCGGATTGGCCGGCAGCACCCGCCACAGGGTCAGGCGCAGGTCGGGCAAGGTGGTGAGGTCTAAGTTTGCCAACAGGCTTGGCGCTTCGCCTTCACTGGCAGCAGCACCGGCGTCCGGCGCGTCCACTGCCGTGGCGTCGCCAAACAGGGCCTGCGCCAAGGTCGGCAAGACCATCGCCTGGGCCTCGTCGAGCTGCACGCCGCGCTGCTTGAGCAGCGCGGGCAAGTCGATGCCGCGCAGGCTGAACACCAGGAACGGATCGGCATCGATCTGCTGGCTGAGCAGGTAGATGACGGCGGCCAGGTGCTTGCACGGCACTGCCGAGTCGGGGCAGGAGCAGCGCATCCTCAGGTCGGTCCAGCGGGCCGGGAAGATCGGCATCTTCAGCTGTTGCGCCAGGTCCAGGACAGTGGGGTCCAGTTCGCGGTTGAGCAAGCGCGCCACCAGACCCGGGTCTTCGGCCAGACCGTCCATCAGGCGACCGGCCAGCGCAGCCCCGACTGGAGGGATGCCGATCTGCACGTCGTAGGGGCGCGGGCGTGAACCCTGCACCCGCGCCGAGACCGTCGAATCGGCCACGACCAGGTCGCGCACCGCGCCCCGGTTGGCGTAGCTGCGGCCGCGCGGCAGGCGGTTGTCATGGTCGATCTGTGTCAGGGCTTGCAGCCACTGCGCGCCCCACCAGGTGCGGCCGTATTGAGGGTGGCTCATCGTCTTGGTTCTGGGCGTAGGCAGCAGTTGAAGGAGGGAAGAGTTCGAGGGACAGCCATCGCCGCGCCGGGCTCGTCGTGCCGAGCGGACCGTGTTGCGCCCGCAACGGCAATGCTGAAATCCTAAGGCCCTCCGCCCCTCCTGCTGACTTGCCGCATGCCGCGCTCACCGCAACAAGTGTGCGCGGCTTGCCACCCGTTGCGCTACAGCCGCATCCTTGAACTGGGCGGCACTACCGCTACCCGCATGGAAAGGCTGGCGGCGCCGCCTCGCTCGAACCGGCGACACAACAAACCGGACCAGATGAAGCTGAGGGTTCTGAGGTGGCTCTCCTGGTGTACAAGGGGACATGGGTTTTTTCGGCCGATCCACGCGCGGCCAGCCGCAAGTAATCGACAGGGCCGGCCACTTTTAACCGGCCCAAAGAAAAACAGCCTAGGCACCGAAGCGCCTAAGCTGTTGATCCGTTTCTAGGTTTTCTGGTGCGGCTGGCAGGAATCGAACCCACGACCCCTTGGTTCGTAGCCAAGTACTCTATCCAGCTGAGCTACAGCCGCCAAGCCTCGCAGTATACACTGGATTTTTAGACTGATACATCGCCTTCAAAAACACGCGCAGGCAATACCCGGCCGGTCAATCGATCGCCGCGGCTGCGCGGTGGCAGGCATTGGCGCGGTCGTCGTCGCCCTGCTCAACGGCCAGCCTGGCCAGCGCCCGCCACGCCTGGCGCCTTGCGCGTGCAGCCAGTGTCGGGTCGGCAGCGGCCTGCTCCAGCGGTCGCCGTGCCTTGCCCCAGAGTTGACGCTCGACCAGTACCGCACCCACCGCGGCCTGGATCGCAGCCTCGGTGGGAAAGGCGCGCTGGGCCGCTTCGATGCGCGGCAGCCAGTCGGCGCCGACACCGGCGGCGACGTCGGCCAGCGCCAGCGCCACCTCGGCACGGCCATCGGCGCCCAGCGCCTCCAGCCGGTCCCACAGTGGGCGCAACCAGGCGCGCCCTTCGTCGGCCACACCCAGGGCGGCGGCGCGGCGCACTGCACGGGCCACGACAAAGGGGTCGCGCTGGTCGGTGCTGTCGAACTGTTGCCAGGTGCGCCGGAGCTGGTCGGCGTCGTGCGGTTCGTCCAGGGCCTCGATCGCCAGCGAGCGCAGCAGCGCCTGCGCGGCCACCCGCGAGAAGGCCTGGTGGTTGGCCAGCAGGTGCGCCGTGTGCAGCGCGTCCAGCGGCCGACGGGCCAGACGCGCGGCCTGCAGCTTGAGCCGCAAGGCCTGGGTGCGGCGCGCAACGCCGGGCTGCAGTTCAGCCAGCAGTTCTTCGGCACGCGGGCCGTCGCGGTCGTCCAGCGCCCATTCGGCGGCCAGCAGGCGGGCGCCGTCGTCCACGGCCGCAGTGCTGCCGCGCCGGCCAGCGCGCAAGGCCTGTTGCAGCAGGTCGTCACGCCGCGGCCGGTCTTGCAGGCGGTGCAGGCTGCCTGCGGCCAGCAACTGCGCCAGCACCTGGAACTCGTGGTCGCCGGCCAGCGTGGGCACGTCCTGACGCAGGGTGATGGCCCGAAGCGCTGCCTTGTGCGCGCGGGTGTAGCGGGCGCTGAAATACTCGGCCTGGGCCTCGCGCAAGGCGGCATGGGCGGCGCGCTCCAGCCGCAGCGACCGCCATTCGCGGGCCCGGGCCGGCAGGCCGATCAGGGCGCCCACCGCCTGCACCGCGGTGGCCACGGCAAATCCGGTGGCCATGGCGGCGAGCAGGAAGAAATTGAGCGACAGGTCCAGGCGCCAGCCCGCCCAGTAAAACGAGGCCAGACCGTCGTTGTCGCCCAGCGTGAGGGCGGCCACCACCGCCACCACGAACAGCAACACCAACCAGATGACGGTGCGCATGGTCAGTGCCGGTGGGGCGGGGTCGAGCGGCCAGCCCGGGTGTGCAGGCCGCCAACCTGGGTGGGCGGACCACCGGCCTGGCCATAGGGCCGATGCAATGGCGCCATGGTCAGCGGCCGGCCTGTGCGGCGGCCAGCGCCGCCAGCGTTTCGTCGGGTCGCGGCAGGCTCAGTTGGCGGGCCTGGGCGGCGACCTGCCGCACCAGATCTCTGGTGATCACCACCTTGCGCGATGCACGGTCGAAGTAGCGGTCGAGTGAGGTTTGCACGTCGCGCAGGTCGGCCTGGACGGTGTCGAACTGGCGCGACAACAGCGCCAACCGCGCATTGAGCAGGCGCAACTTGAGGTTTTCGCGCAGGAACCAGGCTTGCTCGGGCGCCAGCAGCATGGCCTCGGGGTGGTCGATCTGGGTGACGCGGACCAGGCCCTTGACCTCGCTCCAGACCCGGACGGCGGCCACCGTCCAGCGGTCTTGCAACCAGGGCCACCAGCCCGGATCCTTGGCCGTGGACGCCGCACTGCTTGACGCGGCAGCGGCCGGCGCCGCGGCAGCGCTGCGCCGCTCGGGCTGCGCCAGCAACGGCAGATCGTCGACCGTGCGCACCGCTTCGTCGAGTTTGATGGTCAGGCTGGCAATGTCGGTGATGGCCACCGCGCGCACCCGGTCGAGGTCGCGCGCCAAGGCCCGGCGCACCCGCTCGACACGCGGCTGGTTCATGCGGCCCAGCCGCTCTTCGGCCTGGCGCAGCGCGGCGGCCAGCGGCTCGGCGCTGCCGGTGATGGCACTTTGCTGCACGGCCACCCGCACGGCCGCATCGACGTCGGCCAAAACGTTTTCGTCGCGCGAGCGCGACAGCTGGCCGATCAGGTCTTCGAGTTGGCTACGCTGCAGCACGGTCTCGGCGACACGCGCTTCGAGCATGCCGACCTTGGACTCGGCGGCACGTGCGGCGTCCTGCGCCTGCTTGGCCAGTGCGCGGGCTTCGATGGCCTGGCCCTGGCTGTCCTGCTGGCGCCGCACCAGTTCTTGTTCGAGTGACTTGACACGCTGCTGGCCCAGCAGCGCGAGCGTGACCGCCGCCACACTGAGCGCGCCAACGACGGCCAGGGCGATCCAGCCGATATGACCTGACAGCGCGGTGGGGCCGGCAGCCGGCGTCGCTGGGGTGCCGCCGGATGCACTGGGCGCCAGATCAGGGGCCACGCGGGTATCGGCGGCGGCGGCAGCGGCGGTTTGGGCGGGTTCGGTCACGTTCGACAAGATTGTATCGACGGGGCAGGCGGTGAAAAGTGATGCACGGCGGCTCGACGCCCGAGATTTCAGCGCGAAGGCAGGCCACTGCGCAGGGCTGCCGCAACGGCCCCGGGCGCCGGCGCAACCTGCTGCACACGGCCAAAGCCCAACCGTTCTGCGGTTTGTGCAATGCGTGGGTGGCTGGCCAGGGCCACAGCCCGGCCCCAATCGGCACCCGGCGCCAGCGTGGGCAGGTGGCTGACCGCCTCGCTGCTGCTGAACAGCCAGCAATACCCGGTGGGCTGCGCCAGCGCCTGCTGCAGCAGCTGATGCGCTGCGGCATCGAGCACCGGGGCGGTGCGCCGGTAGGCCTCGACAAAGTGCAGCTGCGCGCCGTGATGGCGCAAGGTGTCGGCCAGCCAGTCGCGGCCGCCCTCGCCACGCACCACCAACACGTGGCGCCCGGACCAGTCCAGCCGGGGCTGCAAAACCGCCCACAGGGCTTCGGAATCGAAAGTGCCTGCGCTCTCAGGCGGCGTCAGCACTGCACCGACCGGCACACCCGCTGTCAACAGCGCCTGCCGGGTGCCGGGGCCGGTGCCGGCGGCGATCAGCCCGGGCGGCCAGACCAGACCGGCCGGGCGCACCGCAAAAAACCGTTGCACGGCACTGGGGCTGACAAACATCACCACGGCCTGCTGCGCCAATTGATGCCAGGCCGCATGCACCGGCGCCAGATCGGCCGGTGCATCGATACCGAGCAGCGGCAAGGCCTGGGCGCGCAGACCGAGCGCCCGCAGCGCGGTGACCCATTCATCGGCCTGCGGCTGCGGCCGCGTGACCAGCACCGTGGGCAGCCGGTCATCGCCCGCGACTCTTGCCCCGGCGCGGGTCGCGGCGACACCCGACAGGTCGGTTATCGGCGGGACGGCATCATCAGGCATGGCGGCAGCAGGTCAGGCGCGGGTGGCGGCGGCGCGGTGTGACGGTACGGCAGGGGACGACGCGCAGCCGTGCCGCTTGGCCGCTCAGACAGGTGCCGATGCCAGGTAAGCGTCGGCGCCCAGCACACGCAACTGGGCTGCAGCGCGCTCGCCCAACGCGGTGGCCGCCAAGGTGGACGCCGCATCGCCCGAGGCATCGATCACCGCCGTCAACTGGGCGCGCAGCAGTGGCCGGCCGGGCTGTTCGGCGTCACCCAGCGCGGCACTGATGACCAGCGCGGGGCCCTGCCAGACGGCGTGCGCGGCCAGCGGCATGCTGCAGCTGCCGCCCAAGGCCCGCGAGACGGCACGCTCCGCATGCACCGCCAGCCAGGTGGGTGCGTGGGTGAGCTGGGCCAGCTGGCCGCGCAACACGCCGGCATCGGCCCGCACCTCGATGCCCAGGGCGCCCTGGCCGGCGGCCGGGATCATCGCGGCCTCGTCGAAGGTGGCCCGGATGCGCGCGGCCAGGCCCAGCCGCTTCAGCCCGGCCGCTGCCAGCACGATGGCATCAAAGCCGCCGTCATCGAGCTTGCGCAGCCGGGTGTCCAGATTGCCACGCAGCGGTTCGATACGCAGATCGGGCCGCAGGTTCATCAGCTGCACCACACGGCGCAGGCTGGACGTGCCGACCACCGCACCGGGCGGTAGCGCCGCGACCGAGTCGAAGTGTGGACACACCAGCGCGTCACGCGGGTCTTCGCGCTGCAGCACAGTGGCCAGCACAAAGCCGTCGGGCAGCGCCATCGGCACGTCCTTGAGGGAATGCACTGCCAGATGCGCACGGCCTTCTTCCAGCGCCACCTCCAGCTCCTTGACAAACAGGCCCTTGCCGCCGACCTTGCTGAGGGACCGGTCCAGGATCTGGTCGCCGCGGGTGGTCATGCCAAGCAGGCCGACGGTCAGGCCGAAGTGCCGGACCAGCAGACCCCGCACGTGTTCGGCCTGCCAGAGTGCCAATCGGCTCTCGCGGGTGGCGATCAGGGTGGTCGGTGTGGCGGTGTCCGCGCCGGTGTTGGAGGTGTCGTGCGTCATCGTGGCCCGATTATGGCTAGACCCCGCTGGCCGGCCCGCCCCATGCGGGTCGGCGCGACACGGCTGCTACGATGCGCTGCCGGTCTGCCGATTGGTAATTTGGTTACGATGTTGGAGACACTGATGAAACAGACCGCCGCCCCGGCCGCCACCCCGCCAGCAAGCCTCGGCAGCACTACCCGACCCGCCGCCGCCAAACCTGCGATCCGGCCCACGGTGGCCGATGCCGGCGACGCTGCGGCCAAGAACAAGCCGCTGATGGAAGACATCCGGCTGCTGGGCCGGATCCTGGGCGACGTGATCCGCGAGCAAGAGGGCAAGGAGGCCTTCGAGCTGATCGAGCGGGTGCGCCAGCTCTCAGTCGCCTACCGGCTTAAAAAAGACGCCTCGGCCGGCCGGGTGCTGGACCGGCTGCTGAAAAACCTGTCGTCCGACCAGACCGTCAGCGTGATCCGCGCCTTCAGCTATTTTTCGCACCTGGCCAACATCGCCGAAGACCGCCACCACGTGCGCCGGCGCCAGCACCACGAGCTGCAAGGCCACCAGCAAGAGGGCTCGCTGGCGCTGACCTTCGACCGCCTGCACCGCGCCGACATCCGCGCCGCCGACGTGGCGCAAACATTGGCCCATGCCTACATCTCGCCGGTGCTCACCGCCCACCCGACCGAGGTGCAAAGGAAGAGCATCCTGGACGCCGAGCGCGCAATTGCCGAACTGGTGAGCGAGCGCGACGACCTGCACGGCGAGCGCGGCCGGCGCGACAACGAGGCGCTGATGCGCGCCCGCATCACCCAGCTGTGGCAGACCCGCATGCTGCGCTACACCAAGCTGACGGTGGCCGACGAGATCGAAAACGCGCTCAGCTACTACCAGAGCACCTTCCTGCGCGAGATCCCCCGGCTCTACCGCGAGATCGAGGAGCACCTGGCCGGCTTTGCGGTGCCCAGCTTCCTGCGCATGGGCCAGTGGATTGGCGGCGACCGCGACGGCAACCCCAACGTCACCGCCGACACCCTGCGCATGGCGCTGGCCCGGCAAAGCGAGGTGGCGCTGCGCTTTTACCTGACGGAGGTGCATGCGCTGGGCGCCGAGC
>JBBQAH010000062.1:0-15679 GCA_038316145.1 Burkholderiales bacterium | reverse complement strand
TTGCGTCAGCCAGGCCGGGAAGCGCGCCACCTCGCGCTCGCGCAGGTGCGGCGGCGGGTTGCGCCAGTAGTTCAGCCGGTCCCAGCCGCCCAGCTCGACCATGCCCAGCTGCGGGTGGCGGTAGGGGTACCAGTCGACGTGCGCCAAGCCGTTGCACTGTTCGTCGCTCCACTTCAGCAGCTTCAGGTCGTCCTCGGGCGGGTGGTCGCGGTACCAGTGCACCCAGTCGTAGCCGGTGATGCCGGCCTCCTTGTTGGGCGCCCAGATCTCGACCGTCCAGAACAGCGCGCCCAAGTGCTCGTAGATCCAGTCCTGGGTGCCGGTGATGACCTCCTTGGGGTGGTACTTGAAGTCGTGGTAGGTGCTGACGGCCGGGTAGCCGGTGAGCTTCTCGCCGATCGCCGAGAGCCGCTTGATCATCCACAAATCCTCGGGCGTCATCTGCTCGTCGCTCACCGTGCCCATCGGGCGCAGGATCACGCCGGAATGGGTGTGGAAGCTGACGGCCGCGCCGATGTTGGGGTGCTTGACGATGAAGTCCACCATCGCCCGCACCTCGGGCTCGCTGGCGGGGTAGGGCCCGGCGCCGGTCTGCTCGAACTCCTGCCGCCACATCGACGGGAAGTTGCGGTTCAGGTCCAGCCCTTCACGGTCCGGGTTGACCTTGACCTGCAGGCCGTCGAAATTGGCCAGCGTGCCCTCGGGCATGATGCGCCAGTAGCTGCCGCCGAACTCACCCGGATCGCGCGGGATCATCAGCCGGGCGTCCTCGGGGTGGCACTTCCAGGTGCCGTGCGGATCGGGCATGCGCATGTGCAGCACCCGGCCGTCGCCGTCGATGTCCTCGGCCGTCAGGCCCTCCACCGTTGCTTCGTCCCAGGGATAGGGCCGGGTGGACGAGCGGATGTAGCGCGGCTTGTCGGCCAGCGCCAGCTCGGCGCCGTCGGGGTTGAGCCGCGGGCAGAGGTAGACCACCCGGGTGTTCAGCAGCTGCGTCATGCCGCCGTCGCTGCCATGGCCGGCCACCAGCTGGTGCAGCCAGTACAGGCAGGCGGTGGACGCGGTCAGCTCGCCGGCGTGGATGTTGCCGTCGACCCAGAACGCCGGCTTGTCGGTATCCGTGCCGGTGGCGGTGTTGGTGAGCACCGCCAGCCAGATGTCGCGGCCCTCGAAACTCTGGCCGATCGAGCGCAGCTGCACCAGGTCGGGCCGGGCGGCGGCGTAGTCCTGCAGCAGCGCCGTCAGCTCGGCGTGGCGGTAGAAGGTGTCAAAACGCGGGACGGGCAAGGCGGCGGGATGGGGCATCACGGGTGGGCGGGTGGAGGCCGGTTGGGAGCGTGATCGAGTGTCGCAGAGGCTGGCGACAGCGGGGCTTGGGACAAGCCAGTGGAGGGGACGGCCGAAGCGGCCAGTGCGCTGCCTGCAGCGGCGCTGCCACGCTCGCCCGCCAGCCACAGCAGCACCAGCAGCAGTGTCAGGAAGCGGGGCGCGTCGGTCAGGGTGTTGAACGCGCCACACACCCCCGCCGCCAACAGCGCAGCCAGCACCGCCGCACCGGTCAAATCACCCCGCCAGGCGCGCCGGGCGGCTGCGCCCAGGGCCAGCACGGCCGCCAGTGACCAGGCCAGCACACCCAGCCAGCCCTGCTCGAACCACACCGCCACCGGCGTGCTGTGCACATGCCACGGTGGGTCGATGTCGGTGCTGAAAAACCAGTGGTCCAGGCCGGCCGAGAAGTCGCCGTTGCGCAGCAGGGAGGCCCGTGGCACCGCGCTGTCCGCTGGCGCAATCGAGGGCGCAATTGAGGGCGAAGTGGTGGGCGCGTCCGCTGTGGTGTCGGGGGTCTGGGCTGACAGCACCAGCCGGCTCACGTCGACCGTGCCGGCGCCGGCGCCGTGATACACCGCCAGCTTGACGGGCCGGCCGATGAGCCCGTGTGTGGCGGGCCAGCCCTCGGTCGACAACAACAGCGTGACCGGGCGCCAGGCGGTGTCGGCAGCGGCTGCGGCACTGGCCGCCGGGGCCGCCGCGGCCGCGGCCGGGGCCGGCTGCACGGCCGCGCAGGCGCCTGACGTGAGCATCCACTTCTCGCACAGCATCACGCCCAGCACGGCGCTGGCCGGGCCGCGCAGCTCCAGCGTCAGCTGCAGGCGCTGGCCGGCCCGCACCGCCACCACTTGCTCGATGTAGACCGGCGCACCGGTGCCCAGGCGCAAGAAGCGGCGGCCGGGCTCGTCGGCCAGCGCGTAGGACCCGGCATGCACCGGCTCGGCGCTGCGCCAGTAATGGGCCGCCGGGTAGCTGCCCAGGCCGGCGCCCAGCAGCCCGTCCAGTCCGCCGGGCTGGCGCATGGCCACGGCATCTTGCCAATGGGCCAGGCGCACGGCATGGTCGCGCGCCAGGTCGGCCAGGCGGGCGCGCGCAAACGGGCCCGTCAACACCGGCAGCGCCACGGCGGCCATCAGGGCCACCATCAGCACCACCACCCCGGCCAGCGGCAGCAGGACACCTCGGGGCGGGGCAGCATCAGGCTGGCGGCCGGCGTGGCGCAACGCCTGCACCGCGTTGACTGCCGCCGCCCCGGCCATCACCAGCACGACCGCCAACAGCGCACCGTAGCCGTTGCGTGAATAGGTCACGGCCATGGCATAGGTGCTGGCCAGCACCAGCATGCCCGCCGCTACCCGCCACAGCGCCGGGCCCGGGCGCAGCACGGCCCACATCGCAAAGGCCGAGGCCACCGCCAGCCAGCATTCGATATAGGCCCCGCCGGTGTGCATGGCGGAGATGGGCCCGGTGACACGGTAGTCGCTGGCAAAGTCCAGCAAACCCGGAAAGGCCAGCCGCTCCCAGCCCACTTGCAGCACCGTGAGGGCCAGCCCGGCCAGCACACCGCAGGCAAACACCGTCTGCTTGAATGGGGAGCCCTGGGGCAACCTGCGGAACAGCGCCACCCAACCCGCCGCCCAGAGCGCACCTTTGAACAAGCGCAACGCGTTCCAGCCGCTGTAGTAGCTGGAGAAACTGTTCAGGTCTGGCCAGTGCCAGGGCAGCAGGCCACGCAGCGTGGACAGCGCCAGGCTCAGCCCCAGCAGCACCAGCGCCGTCGTTTGCAGCATCGCAAATCCGGCGGGTGCGGTTGACGGGTGGGCCGGCCGCGGCGACCCCGGGCCGGCCGGCCGGCTGCGGTGCCAGCCGACCGCCAGCACCGCCAGCAGCAGGATGTCGAACTCGTCCCAGAAAAACCGGCCGGTCCAGGGCGCCAGGTCCAGCACCGGCAGCGCCGCCGGCAGCAGCGCCAATGCCAGCACCGGGCGCCACCAGACCAGCGCTGCGGCAGCGGCCACGCCCCCCGCCACCGCCGTTGCGCCCCAGGGCAGGGACAGCGCCGAGGCCGCAGCCAACGCCAGCAAGGCGGCTGTGCGAAGCCCGGCCAGGCCTGCGCCAGCGGTCTGCGTTGTGGCGGCCCGCGGGCCGTCGGCCGGCAGCAGGGCCGGCGCTGGCGCCGCGTCGCCCGGGTGACCGCCAGCCCGTGGCGCGGCGCCGCCGGCGGCCTTCACCGGCCGGACGGCCCAGCCCGCCAGGCGCAGGGCCAGCCAGCAGGTGGCCATGGCGATGACCACGTTGGTCGGGTCCGGGTGCAGGCCGGACAGGGCCAACTTGCTGGTCTCGATCACCGCCGCCAGGCCGCCTGCAGCCAGCACGACCCCGGCCACAGGCACGCGCAGGGTACCCAGCAAGGCGGCCACCGGCAGGTACATCAGCGCCACGCTGCCCAGGCTGAACAGCGCCTCGGCCTCGGTCGTGAAGTAGTGGTACCAGAACGGCATCAGGTGCACTGCGGCCCACTGTGCCTGCCAGGTGTCCGGGCCACCCCAGGTTTGCGACCACCAGCCGTTCACACCCGCCAGCAGCCCGAGGTAGGGCAACGCCAGCCAAGGTGCGACGCGGCGCCAGGCGTGCGCCCAATGTCCGGCGCTGCGCTGGCCCGAGAGGTGCGCCAGCAGCACGCTGCCGAGTTGCGCACCAATCGCCACGCCGGCCGCGCGGGTCAACACCGAAAGCCCCTGCGAAATGCCCGAAGCGATGACCAGCTGGCCGCCCTCGATCAGCAGGCCCAGGCCGGCGCCGGCCAGCATGGCCCTTGCCAGCCGTGGCGGTGGTGCCCTTGGCGGCTGCAGGCGTTGCTGGCCCGGCGCCAGCCGGCGCACGGCACGCCGCCAGGCCAGCCACACGCCCACCGGCACCGACAGCGCCACCTCGACACCCAGCAGCACACCCAACAGCCAGCCGCGCTGCTGCGACGCGGGGGCCAGCCACCAGCCGCAGTTGTCCGAGGCCAGCTTGGCCTGCCATTCGGCCGCCGACAGCAGCAGGTCGTAGGGGAACAGGCTCAGCAGCAAGTAGGCCGCGGCATAGCCCTCCAGCAGGCGTGGCAGCAGGCGCTGGCCGTCCAGCGCCCACGCACGCTGCAGCGCATCGACCCAGCGGCCTGCCCGCGGCGCCACAAGCACACCGAGCAACGTGCCCAGGCACTCGGCCATCACGTCGTTTTGCGACACCGTGCGCGACGGGAAAAACAGCTGGCTGAACTCGACCGCCAGCGCCAGGCCGCAGCCCAGCGCCAGCGCCGTCAGCCCCGCCAGGCACCGGGCCAGCCTGCGGCCACCCCAGGCCGCGCGCAGGCATTGCGTCAACAGCAGGCCCACGGGCACATACAGCACACCGTTGGCGATCCAGTCGGCGCGTGACTCGACCCCCAACTTCAGGAACGGGAGCGCTTGCCAGCGGGCCAACGCGGCGTCGACGGTCAGCGGCTGGAAGTCGAACGGCAGCAAGCTGCCGTAGACCACAAAAGTCAACCAGCCCAGGCACAGTGCCCAGCCCGGCCGGGCATGGTTCAGGGCCATGGCGCGGGTTTCAGGGGTGTCAGACGGCAAAAAACCCGGTGCGCTGGCACAGGGTTTTGCAGCACCTGCGCTGTCCGCAGGCCAGCTTCAGGCGGCCGCACGGCCCTGGGGCGCCGTGCGGCGTGTGCACTAGCAGGGAACCTGGCCTGCCTTCAGCGTCACCGGGTCGAACTTTTCCTTGGTGCTGATGTTGCAGAACAGGAACGGTCCGGCGGTCGTGGCGTTCGGGGCGCAGACCGCGTAGGCGTAGGTTCCGCCCGAGCCGTAGTTGTAGGTCACGGTGGGCAGCGGGTTGGTGCGTGAGGCCACACCGGCCAGCCAGGTACCGACCTTTTCCGACGGATCGGTCTTGCTGGTCGGGCCGAGCTTGTAGTCGATCAGGCTGCCGCCAGCCTGGTGAAGCTCTTGCCATTTTTCGCTGCCGCGCACCGCGCAGGCGGTCTTGCCAGTGACCAACGCCACCACGTCGGTACGCTGAATCCCGCCGCCGGCACAGGGGCACGGCGGCGGCGTCTGTGCAGAAGCCCCACCGACCAGGCCCAGCGCCGAAACCAAACCGACCCAAATTGCTGTTTTCATCATTCCATCCCGTCCAGACAAAGTTGAGGGAGATGCTAGACGATGCGCCAGCGGTGAACAAGCCGAAGCGGCCGCACTCCCCCGATTCGGGGGTCTGCGGCCAAATGGCGGCCCGGTGCCCGGTGCGCGGTCTGGCGCTCTACCCGGCGGCGCTGGCCGGCGACTGCCCGCCCACAAACACCCGCAGCTCACCCGGCGTAAAGGCGGTCCAGGTCTCGCCGCGGGTCAGCGGCTGGGTGGCCACCAGCGCCACCCGGTCGCCCGGGGTGGTGAGTGCGGCAAAGTCGACGCTCAGGTCGTCGTCGGCCAGGTGCGCCGCACCGAAGGGGTGGTGCCGCTCCAGCCAGTGCAGCTCGGTGCTGCAATGGGCCCACAGCGCCTGGCCGTTGCTGAGCAGGCAGTTGAAGGTGCCGTGCGACGCCGGGATCGGCAGCAACTCGGCCAGGGTGCAGCGCAACTCCTCGATCGACGGCACCGACGCATGGGCTTTGGCCAGCTCCTGCATCAGCCAGCAAAACGCCAGTTCGCTGTCGGTATCGCCGACCGGGCGGAAGGCGCCGTGCAGGCGCGGCGCGAAGCCCTTCAAGTCGCCGTTGTGGGCAAACACCCAGTAACGGCCCCACAGCTCGCGCTCGAAGGGGTGGGTGTTTTGCAGCGCGACCCGGCCTTGGGTGGCCTTGCGGATGTGGGCGATGACGTTGCCGCTCTTGATCGGGTAGCGCTTGACCATGTCGGCCACCGGCGAGGCGCGGGCGCTCTCGGGGTCGACGAAAAGGCGCACGCCGCGGTCCTCGAAAAATGCGATGCCAAAGCCGTCCTTGTGCTCGTCGGCGCGGGTGGCCAGGCCGGCAAACGAAAACATCACGTCGGTCGGCGTGTTGGCGTTCATGCCCAGCAGCTGGCACATCGGGGGTGGCTTTCAGCGGCCCGGCAGCAGCAGCCGTGACAGGCCGCGCAGCGACACCAGGCTGCCGGGGTTGCCCGTCTCGTCCAGCACACGCGCCATGCCGCGCAGGATGCGCTCGCTGCGCTGGGCGCGCCAGATCAGCAGGTCGGTCAGCCAGGGGTGGTCGTTGACCCGGCTGGCGCGCTGGTAGAGGTCGAACCGGGGTTTCAGCGCCAGCAGCGCCGCCCCGTAGCCGGCACGCAGCGCCGCGTCGTCCGCGGGCTGGGCGGCGGGCGCCGCAGCGCCCTGCGCCAGCGCGCCGGCCAGCGCCTCGGCGGCCAGCAGGCCGGTCTCCATGGCCTTGCCGATGCCCTCGCCGGTGAAGGCATAGGTGCTGCCCGCCGCCTCGCCGGTGACCAGCAGGCCGGGCCGCGAGAACCGGGCGCCGTCGAGTGAGCAGCGCAGCGGTGCGCCCTTGATCTCACCGATCAGCGTGCCGCCGGCCATCAGCTCGCCGGCGGGGGCGTAGACGCGGGTGAAGGCGGCAAACAGCTCACGCAGGTTCACGTCGGCCATCGTCGCCCGGCCGCCCACCTGCTTGCCGTGGCTTTGCGCCAACCCGACGCCGATGTTGAACACGCCGCCCGGGCCGGGAAAAATCCAGCCGTAGCCCTTGCGCAGTTGTTTGTGCCAGACCACCTCCAGCGCCGGGCGGCGCAGGGCCATCGCCGGGTGGTGCACATAGCCGCGCAAGGCGATGCCGGTGGGGGTGTGGCGGTCGCACAGGCCGGCGGCCATCAGCGCACGCGGCACCGCGCCGGTGGCCAGCACCACCCAGCGGGCGCGCACCTCGCACAGCCCGAGCGTGGGGGATTTGAGGCGCGCACCGACGACGGTGCCCTGGCCATCCTGGCCCGCCGTGCCCGTGCCCGCACCGCCGGCCGCCTCTGCACCCGCCAGCAACGGTGCCTCGAAGCGCCAGGGCGCGAAGAAGCGCGCGCCGGCACGCTCGGCGGCGCGCTTGAGGATGTCGTCCAGGTCGCGCCGCGGCAGCACCGCCAGCTGGCCCGGCACGTCGACCCGGCCACCGCGCGGGCCGATGCAGGCCACGTGCGGCACGCTCAGCGCCCGGGCCATCACCTCGTCGTGCACGCCCAGGCGGGCCAGCGCGTGGTGGGCGTCGGGGATCAGGCCGTCGCCACAGACCTTGTCGCGCGGAAAGGCCTGCTGGTCGACCAGCACCACCTGCACACCCTGGCGCGCCAGCCACTGGGCGCAGGCGCTGCCGGCGGGGCCGGCGCCGACCACCAGCACGTCGCAATGGGTTGGGGGCAGAGCGGACGTGGACATGGCGGGGCTGTTGGCGAAGGCTATGGAGTCGGCGCGGGGCGGGGTGGGATCGGTTGGCGGCAGCAAAGCGTGTCAGCGCACCGACACACGGTGCCAACCTGCGTTTTCATTGTAGGCAGCACCCACTGGCGCGCTGGCCCGGGCTTGATGCCGGTCAACGCCGCCGGCCACGGCCAGTGCCAGGATGTTTGCAAGGAGACAAACCATGAGCCCGCCCATCAGCACCGCACAAAAACAGCAGTTGGGCGCCGACCTGCAGGTCCGGCGCGACACTCTCGAAGCCCAACGCAGCGCTTACCTCGGTGGCAGTAGCCGTGCCGAGCACGCCCGCGACGTGCTGCTGCAGGACGGCGACGACGCCACCCAGCGCGACGCCGAGCGAGAAGTCGACTTTGCCCGCAGCGACCGTGATGCGGTGAACTTGGCCGAGATCGACCGCGCGCTGCAGCGGCTGGCCGACGGCAGTTACGGCCACTGTGCGGCCTGCGGTTGCGAGATCGCGCTGGCGCGCCTGCAATCAACACCGCAAGCCTTGCGTTGCGTGGCCTGCGAGGCGCTTCAAGAGCGCGGCGCCAGCAAGCCTGCGACGCTGTAGCGCTGTTTTTTGCGCTGGCGCAATTGCCTTGCCTTGCCGGCCTGGCGTCGGCGATTTCGATGTCCTTTTCTCTTCCCCCCACCGGCGCCCCTTGTCCGGGCCCGCAACAGGAGTTTTGTCATGTCGCTTTTTCACGCCGTCGTCTGGCTCGATCACCACACCGCCCAAGTGCTGCAATTTGATGCGGACCAGGTGCAGGCCCAGACTGTCAAGTCGCACAGCCACCCCACCCGCCAACACGGCAGCGAGGTACGCGAACAGCACGAGTTTTATGCCCTGGTCTGCGCTGCGCTGGCCGACATTCGCGAGGTGCTGGTGACGGGCGGCAACACCAGCCTGGCCGATTTCAAGCACTACGCCGACAAACATCAACCGGCGGTGGCCGCACGCATCGTCGGCTACGAGCCGGTCGACCGCCCCAGTGACAAGCAACTGGTGGCGCTGGCGCGCAGCTACTTTGTCAAGGCCGACCGCATGGCGGGCTTGCCGACACCAACGTCGATCTAAACCTGCTGCGCGCGCTTCAACGCGCGCCTGTGAGGCCTAGCCAAACTGGCTGCTCCTCGTGAGGCGCGGCCGCGACGAACCTGCACTGCTGTTGCTCACAGCTGGGTTTCAGCCCGCTCGGCTGAAATGCACAATGCCCCCGACAACGGGGGGCAGATGTCCAGGATTTTCGACAACATTGAGCAAGACCTGCTGGGCGCCCTGCGCGCCACGCTGGCGGTGTCGAAGCGTGCTGACTTTTGCGTCGGCTACCTGAATCTGCGCGGCTGGCAGGCAGTAGATGACCTGGTGCAGCCTTGGTCGGTGGCCGACGGCCAGGTCTGCCGCGTGCTGGTGGGCATGCAACGCCCGCCCTACGACGAAATCCGGGCCTTGTACCGGGCAGACTCAGGCGCAGAAGGGCTGGACAACGCGACGGCGCTGCGCCTCAAAACCCAGTTTGCCGCGCATCTGCGCGAGCAGATCACGCTGGGTATCCCCACCGGCAAGGACGAGACAGCGCTGCGCACCCTGGCCCGCCAACTGCGCGCCGGCCAGGTCTGCATCAAGCTGTTTCTGCCTTACCCGCTGCACGCCAAGCTGTATTTGCTGTTCCGGGACGATGTCAACAACCCCATCACCGGCTTTGTCGGCAGCAGCAACCTCACGCTGCAAGGCCTGGCCCGGCAGGGCGAGCTGAACGTCGATGTGCTGGACCACCACGCCACGCAGCGCTTGTCCACCTGGTTCGACAACCGTTGGTCGGACCGCTGGGCTCTGGATGTCTCGGTCGAATTGGCCGAGCTGATCGAGGCCAGCTGGGCGCGCGAGGCGGCGATACCGCCCTTCCACATCTACCTCAACATCGCCTACCACTTGAGCACCGAGGCCCGTGCCGGCCTGAGCCAGTTCCGCCTGCCGGCACGGTTCGAGGCCGACCTGTTCGAGTTTCAGAAAAGCGCCGTCAAGATCGCCGCCCGCCACCTGCAGCGCCGTGGCGGCGTGATGATCGGCGACGTGGTGGGCCTGGGCAAAACCATGATGGCCACGGCGCTGGCGCGCATGTTCGAGGACGATCTCGGCTTTGAGACGCTGATCATCTGTCCGAAGAACCTGGAGCCGATGTGGGAGCGCTACCGGACTGAATACGGGCTGCGAGGCACGGTGATGCCGATCAGCCAGGTCATCAAGCGATTGCCTGACCTGAAACGCTACCGGCTGGTGCTGATCGACGAGAGCCACAACCTGCGCAACCGGGAAGGCCGGCGCTACAAGGCCATTGCCGACTACATCCGCAGTTGTGACGCGCGGGTGATCCTGCTCACCGCCACGCCCTACAACAAGACCAAGACCGACCTGTCGGGCCAGTTGCGGCTGTTCATCGACGAAAAGGCGAACATCGGCCTGCGGCCGGAGCACTTCATGCGGCGAGAAGGCGTCGGCGAGGCCGAGTTCGAGCGCAAGTACCAGTGCAAGGTCAATTCGATCCTGGCGATCGAAAAGAGTGATGAGTTCGACGACTGGCGCGAGCTGATCCGGCTGTACATGGTGCGCCGCACCCGCAGCTTCATCGTGCAGCACTACACCCAGGCCGATGAGCGCGGCCGGCGCTACTTGCCCGGCAAGGATGGCAGCCGCAACTACTTTCCGGTGCGAAAACCACTGACGCTGAAGTTTGCGGTGGACGAGGCCGATGCCCAGGACCGCTACGCCCGGCTGTATTCAGGTGCCGTGGTGGACCAGATCAACGCCCTGCATGTGCCGCGCTACGGCCTGGGCCTGTACGTTGATCCGGTGGCCGAGAAAAACGCCACGCCGGCCGAGCGCAAGATCATCGACAACCTGGGCCGGGCCGGCAAACGGCTGATGGGCTTTTGCCGCACCAACCTGTTCAAGCGGCTGGAGTCGTCGGGTTTTTCGTTCTTGCAGTCGCTGGAGCGGCACATCCTGCGCAACTGCATCTACCTCTACGCCATCGAAAACGGGTTCGATCTGCCGGTGGGCGTGCTGGATGCCGCCCTGCTCGACGCTGACCGCATCGACGAAGACGCCGAAGGCATTGAAGGTGACCCGGAAGACCTGCTCGATGGCCTGGTGGGATCCGTGGCCTACTTTGACGAAGGGATCGCCGTTGCCAACCCGATGGCCCGGGCCCAATCGGCCTACCAGCTCTATGCCAGCGACCACAAACGGCGCTTCAAGTGGATCAGCCCGCGCCTGTTCAAGCCGCAGTTGGCCGAACATCTGGCCGGCGATACGCAAACCCTGAGCGAGCTGTTGGCCGGCCAGGGCGCCTGGGATCCAACGCTTGACCGCAAGCTGGCCGAATTGCGCCAACTGGTAATCAAGACCCACGCCAAAGACAAGGTGCTGGTCTTCACCCAATTTGCCGACACCGCGCGCTACCTGTCGCGCGAGCTGCGCAAAGCGGGTATGACCCATTTGGCCGTAGCCACCGGCGCGTCGCCCGACCCCTATGGGCTGGCTTGCCGGTTCTCTCCCCGATCCAACAACAAGGCGGTAGCCAAAGCCGACGAAGTGCGCGTATTGATCTGCACCGATGTGCTGTCCGAAGGCCAGAACCTGCAGGACTGCAGCGCGGTGGTCAACTTCGACCTGCCCTGGGCCATCATCCGGCTGATCCAACGCGCCGGCCGGGTAGACCGCATCGGCCAAAAGGCCGAAGAGATCCGCTGCTACTCGTTTTTGCCGTCCGACGGTGTAGAGCGATTGATCCAGCTGCGTTCACGCATCCAGCAGCGCCTGCTGGAAAACGCCGAGGTGGTGGGCACCGACGAGGCGTTTTTCGAAGACGAGCAAGCCGCCACCATCCGCGACCTGTACACCGAGCGCTCAGGCCTGTTTGACGACAACGACGACGACGTTGATCTCGCGTCTTACGCCTGGCAGGTGTGGAAGCAGGCCACCGAGGGCCAGCCCGAGCTGGCGCGTGCGGTGGAGGCTTTGCCCGCCGTGGTGTATTCGGCCAAGGCCTTCACCTTGGACGAGGCCCGCTTGCCGCTGCTGGGCAAAGAGGCAGCGCGTGGCGGCAGCCTGGTCTACGTCAAATCCCCCGATGGCAACGACCACCTGGCCTGGGTCGGGCCGAACGGCCAGACCGTGACCGAATCACAGTTCACGGTGCTGCGTGCGGCCGAATGCACCGCCGACACGCCCGCTCTGCCCCGCGCCGAGAACCACCACGAGCTGGTGGCGCTGGGCCTGCAATTGGCGGTGGTGCAAGACAAATCGGTGGGTGGCGGGCTGGGCCGGCCGTCCAGCCCGCGGCGGCGCGCCTACGAGCGGCTCAAGCGCTACGCGATGGCGCAACACAGCACGCTGTTTCAGGACGACGGGTTGGAGCGCGCGCTGGACGATATCTACCTGCGGCCCTTGCTCGAAACCGCCGCTGACCTGATCAACCGCCTGATGCGCAGCGGCGTCAACGACGAAGAACTGGCCCAGGCCGTGAAATCCCTGCGCGAAGAAGGCCGGCTTACCTTTGCCGAAGACGACGCCGAACTGCGTGAACCCCGGGTGCTGTGCTCGATGGGCTTGATCGCCGACTGAGAGAGCAAGAAGCACATGGCCAGACTCGACTTCCCCGCTTTCCAGAAATACCTGCTGGCGTTCGACTTCGCCAACCTGTTCACCGCTGTGTTGGGTTGGAACCATCCGCCCACCGCCAGCCAGCGCTGGAAGGCCGACACCGCAGCCCAGCACCCGTTCAACCACCGCATGGTGGCCGAATTGGGCGGCGTGGCGGTGCTGCAAGTGGTGGCACCCGACGGCTGGCCCGACGAAGCCACCCGCGCGGCGGTGTGGAAGCACCTGTCGCACCAGCATGCCGAGAACATCCTGATCTTCACCGACCAGCAAGCGCAGGCCAGCAAGAGCCAGTGGTACTGGGTCAAGCGCGGCCGTGACGAGGCCACCGGCAAGCCCAAAAATACCCCGCGCCGCCACGACTACTTTCGTGGCCAGCCGGTGGACCTGTTTGCGTCCAAGCTGCAGGCCATGGTGGTGGAGTTGTCTGAGCTGGATGCCTCGGGCCGCATGCCGGTGCTGGAGGCTGCGCGCCGCATCCAGGCCGCGCTGGACGTGGACACCACCACCAAGCTGTTCTTTCGCCGTTACCAAGAGCAGCACGACCAGTTGCTGGGCCAGATCGAGGGCATCGCTGATGACCGCGACCGGCGCTGGTACGCCTCGGTCATCTTGAACCGGCTGATGTTTGTCTGGTTTTTGCAGAAGAAGTTTTTTTTGGGCGGCGGCAATACCGACTACCTGCTGAGCAAACTGGGGGAATCCCAAAAGCGCGGGGCCAACCGCTTTTATGGCGAGTTTCTCAACGCGCTGTTTTTCGATGCCTTTGCCAAACCCGAGGCCGACCGTCCGGCACTCAGCCTGCAACTCACCGGCCAAGTGCCCTATCTGAACGGCGGGCTGTTTTTGCACCACAAACTGGAGCTGGATGTCCAGCACCAGCCCCGGCTGGGCACCAGCCTGCGCATCCCCGATGCGGCCTTTGTGGGTGTGTTCGAGGTTTTTGCCGCCTTCACCTGGCATTTGGACGACACACCGGGCGGCGACGCCGACGAGATCAACCCCGATGTGCTGGGCTATATCTTCGAAAAGTACATCAATCAAAAGGCCTTTGGCGCCTACTACACCCGGCCCGAAATCACCGGCTACCTGGCCGAGCGCAGCATCCACCAATTGATCCTGGAGCGGGTGCGTGAGCCGGCACTGCCCGAGCTGGGCCTGGCCGAGATCAAATTCGACACCGTGTCTGACCTGCTGGCGCGCATGGACACCCGCACCGCGCTCAAGCTGGTGAATCAGGTGCTGCCGTCCATCACCGTGCTGGACCCGGCGGTGGGCTCGGGCGCCTTTTTGGTGGCCGCGCTCAAGTGCCTGATCAACGTGTATTACGCGGTGGTGGGCCGCGCTGAACTGGGCGCCAGTGCCGAGCTGCAAACCTGGCTGCGCCAGATCCAGGCCAAGCACCCCAGCGTGGGTTACTACATCAAGCGCTGCATCGTCACCGACAACCTGTATGGCGTGGACATCATGGAAGAGGCCAGCGAGATCGCCAAGCTGCGGCTTTTCTTGGCCATGGTCTCGTCGGTGCGCCAGGTGCAAGACCTGGAGCCGCTGCCCAATATCGACTTCAATATCCTGGCGGGTAACTCACTGGTCGGGCTGATGCGGGTGGACGAGCATGAGTTTGATGCCAAGTACAAGCAAGACGACCTGTTCCGCAAGAGCTTTCGCGAGCTGCTGGACGAGAAACACCGCAAGCTGGCCAGCTACCGCGCCGCCGCCGACGCGCTGGGCGGCAGCGTGAATTTGCGTGCCTTGCGCGACGACATCGACGACGCCATGGGTGAGGCCAACGCGGTGATGAACGAGTTGCTGCAAACCCAGTTTGCCGGGCGCGGCATCAAGTTTGAGCAGGCCACTTGGGACACTGCCAAGGCTGAGCTGGGCAAACCCAAAAAACGCGAGGTGACGCTGGCCGATGTAGCGGCCCAGCACCCGCTGCATTGGGGCTATGTGTTTGACGAAATCGTGCAGCAGCGCGGTGGCTTCGACATCGTGCTGGCAAATCCGCCCTGGGAGGTTTTCAAACCCCAGGCCAAGGAGTTTTTTGCCGACCATTCCGAGCTGGTCAGCAAAAACAAGATGACGATCAAGGAGTTTGAAAAGGAACAAGCCAAGCTGTTGAAGGACAAGGCCGTGCGCGAGGCTTGGCTGGCGTATGAGAGCCGGTTTCCGCACATGAACCAGTATTTCAGGCTGGCGCCTGAGTTTCGCTACCAGTTCGCCACGGTGGACGGGCGCAAGGTCGGCTCTGACCTTAACCTCTACAAACTGTTTGTCGAGCGTTGTTTCAACTTGCTGCGGCCGGGTGGGCATTGTGGCATCGTGATTCCGAGCGGGCTGTACACCGACTTGGGCGCCAAGGGCTTGCGTGACCTGCTGTTTGAGTACACGCGCATTCAGGGTTTGTTTTGCTTCGAGAACAACAAGCCAATTTTTGAGGGTGTGCACCGCAGCTTCAAGTTCGTCGTACTGACTTTTGAGAAAACTACCGCTCCGCGTTTGCTGGCCAGCGGCGAGAACAATGCCAGCGCCCCACCAGATGACTTGCTGGCCCCCACCAGAACGGGCGCGTTGGGGACCACGAGTTTCCCCGCTGCATTCATGCGGCATGATGTGGCGGACCTTGAGCGATTCCCCAACGAGGGCGCACTTTGGCTGGATGTGGCGACGATTCTCAAACTGTCGCCCGAGGCCCATGCCGTGATGGAGTTCAAATCTCCGCTCGACGTGCAAATTGCAGACCGGCTGTTGCAACAGCCCTTGCTCGGGGAATCTATCGCCGGTACGTGGTTGTTGCGGCTGGAGCGTGAATTTCACATGACCGATGACAGCAAAAACCTGTTCGAGCTAAAGCCGGGCGCGGGTCGGTTTCCGCTGTGGGAAGGCAAACACCTGCATCAGTTTGATGCCGACTTTGGCGAGCCGCGCTACTGGATCGATGAAAACAAGGCACGAGTTGCACTTCGCGCGCCGCGCCTGAGAAGCTTGGCGCGTCAGTTCAAAGCGCTCGGCATCGAAGGCGAGCCCATCGCCGAATCAATCGTCCTGAATCACACGAGTTATCGACTAGCCTTTCGTGACGTCGCCCGCAGCACGGACGAGCGCACGATGATCGCCACGGTTTTGCCGCCAAATCGGTATTGCCCGCACACCGTAAGTCTTGAGCAAGTCTATGCTGACGAGATCAAGGGGAAAACGAACGTCAGCACTTGCGGGCTGAGCGCACAGCAGAGATTATTCGTTACAGCAGTCTTCAACAGCCTT
>JBBQAH010000382.1:0-2267 GCA_038316145.1 Burkholderiales bacterium | reverse complement strand
TTGCGCCCCTCGCCGACTGGGCCGCGAATGCTGACCATCACCGCCGAACGGCTGGTTGCCGACCCGATCGGCGCGCACTGGGCCGATGGGCTCGCAGCCATCCCGACGCGCGGACTCGAGGCATTCGGCGACACCGACGCCGCTGTCCTTACTGCCGGCTGCCTGGCCGACCCCGAAGCGCTGGCCGCCTTCGACGATCGAGCCGCGCAGGCGATGTCGGTCCTGCGGCCCCACCTCCGCTAGGAGTTTAGGAGTGCCGCCCTCGACGTTCCGTTCGCGTTAACGAGAGGACGAGCCACCGGCGGGCGCCCGCTTTCACGCGCCGTCTGGGTCGCCCCCGCTAGAAGGCCAGCTCCTCCCGAACATCCTCAGACAGCGCAGCTGCGAAGGGCGCGAGATTGTCCAGCCGAAGCGCCAGCTCGTCGGCTAGCTCGGTGAGCGTGAATGACCGATGCGCCTCGAGGAGTCGCATGGCTCGACCTAGAAGCTCCGGTTGCTCGGGCGTCCCAAGGTCGACCGGTTCGCTCCGCCGCCAGCCTCGGCGGCTCAGCTCCATCATGGCTCGGCGATAGGACGGATCGCTGATCAGTCCAAGATCGCGCGCGCGTCGGACAAGCATCGCAATCGACACACCCCAGCGAACCTTCAGCTCAGCGAACTGCCTCCAGTCGACACGCCGCGGTAGCTGGTGCCGAATCGAGGCCGCAGGCACCAAGAACTCTGCGGCAAACGCGTGCGCCGCGCGCTCGACGGCGGGGTCGCCCGGGTCGGCATCGTGGTGGAGAAGGAGGTGGGCAAGTTCGTGACTCGCGTCGAAGCGCGCCCTGTCGGCCGTATCCTTGTTCGTCGCAAGCACGATGAATGGACGCTCGCCGACGAAGCACGAGAATGCATCGACCTCGTCGGTTACGGCGGGCAGCCTGGCCACAATGACCCCTTTGCGTTCGAGAAGGCCCACGACGTTGCCTATCGGCCCGTCACCGAGTTCCCACAGTTCCCGAACTGCACGCGCCGCGTCATCAGGGCTCGTTGACGAGTCGATGGATGGCAGATCGACCGCGGGGAGGCGAACGCGACGCTCGAGGGATGCCACGATCTCGGCCAGTATCTCAACCTGAACACGAGCCGCTGCGCGATCTCGCTTTGATGTTGATCGCAGACTTCGAAAGTGCGTGTCTTCTTCGGCGATCGCGAAGCTGGGCCGGGTAGCCGCGAAGAAGTGAACAGGAACCTTCAGCGCCAGCGTCAGTTTCCCGAGTGTGCCGAGACTCGGCCGGGCGTCACCCTTCTCGAACTGACCGATCGCGGCAGCAGTCACACCGACTTCGACTGCGAGTTCGCCCTTGAGGAACCTCGCCATCTGGCGGGCTTGTGCGAGTCGGCGACCATCAAACAGGGCGCGGACAGTCTCGAGGTCCGCAGATCGGTCAGCGGGCGGCATCGACACCGGGCGCTTCCTCGAGGAGCGCGATCTCGAGTTCCGGCAATGGAGCTGCCTCTGGTAGGCCGAGCGGCGGTGCCTCTGGGAACTCCGCGCCCGGATCGTCTGCGTTCCAGATCGCGACCGTCGTACGCCAACCCGTGACCCGCTCGCCATCGGCCCCGATAGGCGCCGCGAGATAGACCGCACGCAGGCTGTCGCGGGGGTTGCCGAGATGGCAGATGATCCAGTTGAGCGGTCTTTGATAGTCGCCGTCGCGGTCAGGCCAGAGCGCGAGCTGTTGGTTTTCGAGAGCCATGATCGCCGCGATGCGCGACCCGCGAGGGAACGAGGTATCGATCGACTCCCCTCGATCGCCTCGCCCGGCCTTGTTCCAGCGAACCCGAAGATCACCAATGCGCAGTTGCGGTCCCTGGCCACGGGACTCGAAGTGGACGCCCGGGAATAGAGCGAGATCGCGCTCGAAGAGCATCGACACGACGTCGTAGACCGCGATGGCGTGGACGCGATCGCCGACGCCCCGGTCTGGCGCGTAGAGGGCGTCTGCCTCGGCATAAGCGGTTCGAAGGGCCGCGACAATCGCCGCCCGCACGGGTCCGCTGAACTCGGCCGGACACTCCGAGTGGCTCACGGGTCCGAATGCTAGCACAAGTCCTAGCGCGCTATTGACGCCATCAGCTAAAGTGTTTTCGAGCATCACGGACGCGACTGAAAGTTGGGATGGCCCCGACGGCGTCCGCGTTGAGGAGACCATATCGAATGAGCGATCAGCGCGACAAGCCGAAGGAGCATCCCGAGCATCCCGAGCATCCCGAGCATCCCGAGC
>JBBQAH010000224.1:0-3201 GCA_038316145.1 Burkholderiales bacterium | reverse complement strand
CAGCACAACGGCGCCGCGCCGTCCGACTGGCTGCTGCGCTGGGCCCACCTGCTGCCCGCGGGCGGCCGGGTGCTGGACCTGGCCTGCGGACGCGGCCGCCACCTGCGCTGGCTGGCGGCGCGGGGCTTCGCGGTGACCGGCGTCGACCGCGACGCCGCGGCGTTGGCCGCATCGCTTGACCTGGCCAATGCCGGCAGCACGGAGCTGATCAACGCCGATATCGAGAACGGCCCCTGGCCGCTGCCGGGGCGCCTGTTCAACGCGGTGCTGGTCTTCAACTACCTGTGGCGGCCGCTGTGGCCGGACTTGATCGGCGCACTGGCGCCCGGCGCGCTGCTGATTTACGAAACCTTCGCCGCCGCCAATGCCTCGGTGGGCAAGCCGTCGCGGCCGGACTTTCTGCTGCAGCCGGGTGAACTGATCCAGCGTTGTGCCGGGCTGACCGTGGTGGCCTATGAAGACGGCTTTCTCGACGGCCCGGCGCGGTTTGTGCAGCGGGTGGTAGCGGTGAGGCCAGTCGCCGACACCGCAGCCCCGCCGCGCCACGCGCTGCCCGCCGCAACAACGCCCTGAATCCGGCCCCGTCACGTGCTTTTGGCGGCCCGGCTTTTTGGCCCCGCCCGGCCAGCCGGCTAAAATCACGGCTTCGCAAGGAATCCGAATGAAACCCATTGTTGGCAGCATCGTCGCCCTGGTCACGCCGATGTTCGAAGACGGCAGCGTCGATTTTGAGACGCTGCGCAAGCTGATCGACTGGCACATCGCTGAGGGCACTGACTGCATCGGCGTGGTGGGCACCACCGGTGAGTCGCCCACGGTCTCGGTCGACGAGCACTGCGACATCATCCGCGTGGCCGTGGCGCACGCGGCGGGCCGCGTGCCGATCATGGCCGGCGCCGGGGCCAACTCCACCCGCGAAGCCATTGAGCTGACCAAGTTCTCCAAAGAAGTCGGCGCCGATTGCACCCTGCAGGTGGTGCCGTACTACAACAAGCCGTCGCAAGAAGGCATCTACCAGCACTTCAAGGCGATCGCCGAGGCGGTGGACCTGCCGGTGGTGCTGTACAACGTGCCCGGCCGAACGGTGGCCGACATGCTGCCCGAAACCGCCCTGCGCCTGGCGACGGTACCCGGCATCGTCGGCGTCAAGGAGGCCAGCGGCAACATCGAGCGTGCAGCGCAGCTGATCAAGCACGCGCCGGCCGGCTTTTCCGTCTACTCTGGCGATGACGGCACCGCGGTGGCGCTGATGCTGCTGGGCGGCCAGGGCAATGTCAGTGTCACCGCCAACGTCGCGCCCCGCTTGATGCACGCGCTGTGCGTGGCCGCGATGGCCGGCGATGTGGCACTGGCCCGCAGCCTGCATTTCCGGCTGCTGTCGCTGCACAAGCAACTGTTTTGCGAGCCCAGCCCGGCGCCCACCAAATGGGCGATGTCGCGCCTGGGCCGCTGCCGGCCCGAGGTGCGGCTGCCGATCACACCGCTGACGCCAGAGGGCCAGGCGCTGGTAGGCGCCGCGCTGCGCGACGCCGGCCTGCTGTGATGCGGGTCGCGCTGCAACGGTTGCACGCGGCCTGACTGCCACCCACCGTACCGATCCTGACTGCTTCCAACATCCGGCGCCCGCCCCCCGCTGCGGCGCACCCGCCACCTTCTTGCCCAGCCTTTGTCCTGCGCCAAAGGCCCTTCGCTTGAGTACCCCCTGGAGAACCACCCTGTGAATCCTGTTTTTGCCATCACCCCGCTGCGCGCAGCCACGCTGTTGCTGGCCTTGACGATGGCCGGCTGCACGGCCGTGGATGTGTCGGGCGACAAGGTCGACTACCGCAGCAAGGCCACCAAGACCGACCCGCTGGACATCCCGCCCGACCTGACCCAACTGGCGCGCGACGGGCGCTACCAGGCGCAGTCCGGCGTGGTCAGCGCGTCTGGCCTGAAACAGAGCACCGCTGCCGGTGCGGTGGCAGTGGCGGCGGCCACTGTGGCACCGCTGGCCACCCCAGAGATGCGCATCGAGCGCCAAGGCAACGCCCGCTGGCTGGTGAGCACACTGCCGCCCGAGAAGATCTACCCGCTGCTGCGCAAGTTCTGGCTGGACCGCGGATTCCAGCTGTTGGAGGACAACGCCGAGATCGGCATGATGGAAACCAACTGGGCCGAAAACCGCGCCAAGATCCCGTTGGACATCATCCGCAGCACGATCGGCCGGGCGTTCGACAACCTCTACAGCTCCAGCGAGCGCGACCGCTACCGCAGCCGGGTCGAGCGCACCGCCACTGGCAGCGAGGTCTACATCAGCCACCGCGGCGTGTCCGAGATCTATGTGCCCGGCCAGCGCGACACCACGACCACGGTCTGGCAGGCGCGGCCGACCGATCCTGAAATGGAAGCCGAGTTCCTGGCCCGGTTCATGGTGACGCTGGGCGCCAAGGATGAGGTCGCGCGCAGCGCCGTGGCGGCAGCCCCCGCCGGCCCGGCCAAGGCCCGCGTGGCCACCGTGGCCACCACCGCCACGATGGAGATCGACGACAGCTTCGACCGCGCCTGGCGTCAGGTCGGCTTGGCGCTGGACCGCGGCGGCTTCACGGTCGAAGACCGCGACCGCAGCGCCGGCCTGTACTTCGTGCGCTACATCGACCCCAAGCTGGCCAACAAGGAAGACCCCAACTTCTTCCAGAAGCTGTTCTCGGGCGATAAGGATACCGCCCGGCCGCAACGCTACCGGGTGGTGGTCAAGGCCACCGGCACCAAGTCGGTGGTCAGCGTGCAGAACAGCGCCGGCGCGGCCGACGACGGTGCCGTGGCACGCCAGATCATCGGCAAGCTGATCGACGAACTGCGCTGAGTTTTTGGGCCGGCTCGGCCGCCTGGCTTGACCGGCCAAGCGCGGCCTGCCGCGGCCCGGCGCGGCCTCAGGCCGCCGGCTTGGCAGCGGCCCGCTTGCCCAGCTCGATCTTGGCGATGGCATTGCGGTGCACCTCGTCCGGGCCATCGACGATGCGCACCGTGCGCTGGTGGGCATAGGCCTCGGTCAGCCAGGGATCCTGGCTGACGCCGGCCGCGCCGTGGGCCTGGCTCGCCCAGTCCACCGCCTTGCAGCTCATGTCGGGCGCCACCAACTTGATCACCGCGATCTCGGCCCGGGCCACCTTGTCCAGCACGATCTCCATGTGGCCGTGCGTAATCATCTCCGGCACGCAG
>JBBQAH010000047.1:0-18451 GCA_038316145.1 Burkholderiales bacterium | reverse complement strand
GACCATCGTCAGCGCCTCGACCTGGGTCGGGTTGACCTTGCCCGGCATGATCGAGCTGCCGGGCTCATTGGCCGGCAGGCGCAACTCGCCCAGGCCGGCGCGCGGCCCGCTGCCCATCAGGCGGATGTCGTTGCCGATCTTGGTCAGCGCGATGGCCAGCATGCGCAGGCTGGCGTGCAGGTTGACCAGCGCCTCGTGGCCGGCCATCGCCGCAAACAGGTTGTCGGCCGGCGCCAGCGGCAGGCGCAGCTCGAGCGCGAGCAGCGCCGCCACCCGGGCGCCGAATTCGGGGTGGGTGTTCAGCCCCGTGCCCACGGCCGTGCCACCGATGGCCAGCCGATGCACCGGCGGCAGCGCCTGGCGCAGGCTGGCCTCGCACAGGCCGAGTTGTGCGCCGTAGCCGCCAAACTCCTGGCCCAGCGTCAGCGGCGTGGCGTCCTGCAGGTGGGTGCGGCCGATCTTGACCACCCCGGCCAGCGCCTGCGCCTGCGCGGCCAGCGCGGCGCGCAACTCGGCCAGCGCCGGCAACAGGCGTTGCCCCGTCTGCAGCGCCACCGCGATATGCATGGCGCTGGGGAACACATCGTTGGACGACTGGCCGAGGTTGACCGCGTCGTTGGGATGCACCCGGGTGGGCGCCTGGCCGGCACCGGTCGGCGGGCCCGGGCCGGCCAGCGTGGCCAGCGCCGTGCTGGCCAGGTGGGCCACGACCTCGTTGACGTTCATGTTGCTTTGCGTGCCCGAGCCTGTCTGCCACACCGAGAGCGGAAACTGGGCGTCATATCCGCCCTCGGCCACCTGGCGCGCCGCCGAGGCGATGGCTGCGGCCACCGGTGCGGCCAGCAGGCCGAGCTCACCATTGACCGTGGCCGCCGCCCATTTGAGCCAGGCCAGCGCATGGATGATGGGCAGCGGCATGCGCTGCTCGCCGATGGCGAAGAAGTGCAGGCTGCGCGCCGTCTGCGCGCCCCACAGCGCCTGGAGGGGCACCTCGATGGCGCCGAAGCTGTCGTGCTCGGTGCGGGTGGCTGCTTGGGTGGCTGCTTGGGTGGCTGCTTGGGTGGCCGCAGGGGTGGGCTCGTCGCCAGGGTTCATGCCGGTCACCGTTTGGGGGTTGCGGCGGCAACGGCCTTGCGCGCCGGCGCGCTGCCCTTCGCGGCAGATCGAACGGCTGCCGCCGGATGCCGCTCCATCAGGCTGCGGCAGCTGTCGGCCGCCCGCGCGGCGCGATCGGTATCCCCGGTGTCGATCAAGGGGATCAGCGCTGCCAGCGGATTGACCAGCGCCAGCAGCGCGGCGGCGGCCACCCGAGGCGCCAGGCGGCCCAGCTCCAGCGTCAGCTTGGGATGGGCAAAGCTGCCCTGCACATGCAGCGGCGAGCGCAGCGCCAGCGGGCTGAAGTCCTTGGGGCTGACGACCGCACGCAGGTCCAGCGCCTCGGTCGCCAGCGACAGCGAGCCCTCCACCCAGAGCGCCGAATCGGTGGTGTCGAGCACCATCACCCGGGGCCGGAACACGCCCCGATCGGCCACCAGGTCCGCCACCGCACAGCCGACCGGCAGCGCGTCGTCGCCCACCACCAGCACGCCCAGCGCCTGGGCCAGGTCCAGCCCGGCGGCTTCGACCGCCAGGTGCGAGATCGAACCGCCGGTCAGCTCGGTATGCGCCGTGCCCTGCAGGCTGGACAGGATCTCGGCGGTGGACCGGCCCTGGCCGGCCAGCTTGGCCCGGCCGTTGAGCTGGCCCGAGACATAGGGCGCCGATGTCTTGGCGCGGGTCTGGCGCACCCAGTGTTCAAGCCTTACGCCGTCCCAGCGCAGATCGGCAGTCCACAGCGCCAGGCGGCTGCGCCCGTCCAGTTGCACCTGGCCACCCAGCCGGCCCTGCGCGGTGCGGGCGTCCAGGTCGCGTAGCGTCAGCACACCGCCGGCCAGCAACAGGTGACCGTGCAACGGCCGCAACGGCGCCAGCCAGGGGGTGTTCAGGTCGGCCTCGGCGATGTCGATCAGCACGTCGGCGTCCATCACCCGCAAGGCCGCCAGGTCGAACGGCCGGTCGGGCAAGACTTTGCCGGGGTGGCGCCGGTCGACCCGGGCCGGTGCAGCACCGGCAGGACGTGCCAGCCCGGGCAGGGCCGCCGGCAGAACGGCGGGTACCGGCACGACCGCAGACGCCCCTGCGCTTTGCTCACCGGCCAGTCTGGCGTCCGCGGCGACCGGCGCACCGGCAAGCCCCTTGGCTGCCAGACCGACCGCCGGGCCCAGGTCGGCCAGGTGCAGGCGCTTGCCGCCCAGCCGGCCCGCCAGCAGCGGCACGGCCCGGTCGGTGTAGTAGACAAAAGCGCCGTTGAGCTGGCTGCTGCCCACGGTGGCATCGTCGATCAGCACATACCAGCCGTCGGCCCGCCGGGCCAGCCGGCCGCGGCTGTGAAAAGCTGCCGTGGTGGGCAAGGTGACACGCAACGGGTCGCCCACCGCCGCCAGCGACGGGCCCTGCACGGTAAAACGGCCGGTCAGGCCCAGCAGTCGCACCGGGTCGGTGGCGCTGCCTGCGAAGGTCAGGCTGGTGCGGCCGACGCGGGCCGAGAGCGTCAGCGGCACCGCCGGCGCGTCGGCGTTTGCGTCCGCGCTTGCGCCCGCGTTTGCGCCCTTCTGCGGCGCCGTCTGTCCGCCCGTCTGTCCGCCCGTCTGTCCGCCCGTTTGCGCGCCCGTCTGCGCATCCGTCCGCGCAGCCGCGCGTGCACCCGGCAGGGCACCCGCGGCTGTCAGTGCCAGCGTCAACGGCAGGCCGCGGTAGTGGCCCTGGCCGCGCACCTGCAACAGGCTGCCCAGCGCCGGGGCTGCCGCAGCTTGGACCGACAAGTCCGCCTGCAGTGACAACGCGCCCGGCACGTCCTGCAAATGCACCCGGCCCTGGGCGACAACCAGCCGCTCGACCACCGGCAGCGCCAGCGCTGGTGCGGCTGGGTCGAGCGGCCGGCGATCGGGGCCGAGCTGCCAGGACACCCGGCCGTCGGCATGGCGCTCCAGGTGGGCATCGAGCTGCCGCGCTTGCAGGCCCTGGATGCGCAGCGGCTGGCCATGCCAGGCGCGCCACAGGTCGCTGTAGCGCAAGTCCAGCACCAGGTCTTGCGCCTGCACCAGGTAGGGCGCGGCGCTCCAGTCGGGCGCTGCCACCGTCAGCCAAGGCGCCGACAGGTGCACACCGCCGAGGAACCGCACATGGAAGCCCCCTCGCGCCTGCGACTGCGACTGCGCCTGCGCCGGCGCCGACGCCGGCGCCGACGGCGGCCGCGCGGCGCTGGCGGCCGGGGCCGCGGTGCTTGCCTGCCCCGGCTCGACCGCTGCCTGCAAGCTCACGGTCCGGTGCATCTGTTGCGACAAGCCGCGCTGCAGGGGCCCGGCCAGCATGGGCCACCCCATCCACTCACCCACGCCCAGCGCTGCCACCACCGCCAGCACTGCGCCCAGCCATGCCAGCCCCCACCCGCGGCGTGAAGGCAAGGGCTCAGGCACGGCGCGGCTTGGCGACGACGGATCAGGCGACGACGGCAGCGGAAAAGTCATGGGCGATTGTCCGAGGCCCGCGCCGCGCTGCCAGCGGCCAAGGCCGCAAGGCGGTGTGGGTCTTGGCCTACAGGCGCGCCGGGCGGCGGGACGGCAGCGTGCAACTGGCGCGCTGGGTTCGCCAGCGAACAGACACCGCCCGCCGCCGGCTGCACCCTCATACACCGCGGTCTGCACGCACGCTCCGACCCCCCGAACCGACCGGCCATGGACTTCAAGGACTATTACAAGACGCTGGGCGTGGCAAGCACCGCCAGCGCCGACGAGATCAAGCGCGCCTACCGCAAGCTGGCGCGCAAGTACCACCCGGACGTCAGCAAGGAGCCCGACGCCGAAGCCCGCTTCAAGGACGTGGCCGAAGCGAACGAGGCCTTGTGCGACGTCGAGCGTCGCGCCGCCTACGACACCATCGCCGACGACCACCGCAGCGGGCGCAGCAGTGGCCCAGGCAGCCACCAGAACGGCAGCCGCCGCGGCGGTCAACCGTTTTCGCCGCCACCGGGCTGGGACAGCGGCTTCGAGTTCAGCGGCAGCGGCAGTGACGGCGAGTCCGACCACAGCGACTTTTTCGAGTCGCTGTTCGGCCGGCGCGCTGCGGGCGGCGACGGCGCCCAACCCCGGGCGGCCCGCGCCCGACCCGGGGGCGACCACCATGCCAAGATCCGGATCGACCTGGTCGAGGCCTGGCGTGGCGGCACACGCAGCGTGTCGCTGCGCGCGCCGGTGGCCGATGCGCAAGGCCATGTGCTGATGCAGGAGCGCCAGCTGGAGGTCAACATTCCCAAGGGCGTGCGCAACGGCCAGCACCTGCGCCTGGCCGGCCAGGGCAGCGCGGGCACCGGTGACGCACCGGCCGGCGATCTGTTCCTGGAAATCGAGATCGCGCCGCATGCCCGGTTCCGGCTGGACGGCCGCGACCTGTTTGTCGATCTGCTGCTGGCGCCCTGGGAGGCCGCGCTGGGCGCCACCGTGCAGCTGGCCCTGCCCGACGGCAGCGTCGAGCTGACCGTGCCGCCCAACGCCAAGCCCGGCCGGCAATTGCGGCTCAAGGGCAAAGGCCTGCCGGGCACACCGCCCGGCGATGCCTATGCGGTGATGGTGCTGGCACTGCCGGCCACCGACAGCCCCGAGGCGCAGCAAGCCTGGCGCACGCTGGCCGAAGGCTTTCCCGACTTCAACCCCCGCGCGGCGACAGCGGGCTGAGTGCCCCCCCCCGCGCCGATCTGCCCCGTGACGCCCTGCTTCGCTTCGCCCTTGCGACCCCACCATGACATCCACCTCCGCCACGCCCACGCCCGCCGCCCCTGCACCCGGCGCGGCCCTGTCGGCCCAGATCGACTTCGAGTTTTCACTGCTGACCCTGGGCCGGGCCAGCCGCGCCGCCCGCACCGACCTGCTGGCCTGGATCGACGAGGGTGTGCTCACCCCCGTCGCCCCGTCGACCGGCGACGCCGCCACCTGGCGATTCGGCGCTGACAGCCTGGCCCGGGCCCAGGCCGCACGGCGACTGGCAGACGACCTGGCGATCAACGCCGCGGGCGTGGCGCTGGTGCTCGATCTGCTGGACCACATCGCCGAGTTGCAGGCCCGGCTGCGGCACGCCAGCGGCGGCTGAACCCAAGGCTGCGCCGGCCGGCAAGCCGCTGTCCTACAGCCGCTTGCGGTACGTCCGACAGACAGCGCGTTGGCCGGTTCCTAGCATCGGTTCATCACCTGTCGATCTCCTGCCGATCAGTGCCCGACAAACGCCAAAACAGGCGATGTCACCGGGCCCTGACCGGCCGCTGCCGCAAAACCCTTCTCCGATTTGTGCCCCCGAAAGTCGATCCCCATGTCTCGTCACCCCACCTTCGGCGTTCTGGCCCTGGCCGCCCTGGCCGCGCTGTGCGCCAGCCCGGCGTCCGCGCAAGCCGACAGCTACTACTACCTCGGCCTGTCCGGCGGCCAGTCACGCGGCCAGATCGACGAGGGCCGCATCAGCAACAACCTGATCGGCCCCGGCCTGACCCTCAACTCGATCAACAGCCAGGAGCGCGACATCACCTGGAAGGCCTTCGGCGGCTACCAGCTCAACCGCTTCCTGGCCGTCGAAGCCGGCTTCTTCAGCCTGGGCTCGTTCGACTTCACCACCACCACCACCCCGGCCGGCAAGCTGCAAGGCCAGACCAAGCTGCAAGGCCTCAACCTGGACCTGGTGGCCACGCTGCCGATCAGTGACCGTTGGTCGGGCCTGGCCCGGGTGGGTGGCCAATATGCCCGTACCCGCGGCGAGTACACCGGCAGCGGCGCGGTCGGCCCGTTCCACAACACGCCCAGTGAGCGCCGGAGCAACCTGAAGGTCGGCCTGGGCCTGCAGTACGAATTCAGCCCGTCGTTCCTGATGCGCGGCGAGGTCGAGCGCTACCGCGTCAGCGACGCGATGGGCGGCCGTGACAACGTCAACGCCTACACGGTCAGCGCGGTGTTCCCGTTCGGCCGGGCGCCACAAGCCACCCGCTCCGCCTACCTGGCACCGGCCTATGTCGCGCCCGCGCCGCAGCCGGCGCCCATGGCCATGCCGATGCCTGCCCCGGCGCCCGCGCCGCTGGTGGTGGTGGTGCCGGTGGCCCCGGTCGTTGCAGCGGCACCGCAGCCGCGCCGCGTCAGCTTTTCGGCCGACTCGCTGTTCGGCTTCGACCAGTCGACGGTGCGCCCCGACAGCAAGGCCGGGCTCGACACCCTTGCGCGCGAGTTGCAGGGCGCCCAGTACGACACCATCACCGTCGAGGGCCATACCGACCGCCTGGGCAGCACTGCCTACAACCAGAAGCTGTCGCTGCAACGCGCCGAGGCGGTCAAGGCCTACCTGGTGAGCAGCGACGGCCTGGCCGCGGCCAAGATCAGCACGGTCGGCAAGGGTGAAACCACACCCGTGACCAAGCCCGAGGACTGCAAGGGCGAGCACGCCACGCCCAAGTTGATCACCTGCCTGCAAGCCGACCGGCGTGTCGACGTGGAGGTCTCCGGCACCCGCTGAGCACCGTGCCGGGCTCGCCCGGCGTCCCCCCACCCAGCCGGACGGCCCCAGGGCCGCGCCGGCGGAGCCACCATGAATCCCTTCAGCCACCCCCCCCAAGCCCAATCCTGGGCCACCGCCTCTTTTGGCCACGATGCCGACACCCTGCCGGTCGAGTTGTCAGCGCTCGGCGAGCACCTGGGCCAGTGCCAGGGCCAGCGCGGCCGGCTGTTCAGCCTGCAGTGCATGGCCGAGGCCACCCACGGCCTGCTGGCGTCGCGCTTCGTGACCACGCTGGTGGGCATCGCCCTGCTGTTTGCCGCGGCATCACTGGCCGCCTGAAGGTATGGCGCAAGACCTGATCCAGCGCCTGATCCCGGAGGCGCCACAGGCTTTGGGCCAGATGCTGGACGGCGGCCGGGGCGCAGCCGAGCCGCCGATACGGGCCGAGATCTTCGGCCCGCAGCGCTTTGCGCAACACGGCCGAAGCCTGGGCGAGACCCACCGTGCGGCGTTGGTGGGCGCCCGCAAGGCCGCTTTCTTCCCGCGGCTGCGCAGCAATATCGCCGTGCTGCGCGAGGCCCACGGCTATATCGCCGTGCAGGCTGCCACCGGCTACGACATCAGCCCGGCCGGCGAGTGGCTGCTGGACAACTTTCACCTGATCGAGGCCCAGCTCGACGAGGTACGCGCCGGCCTGCCGCGGCGCTACTTCCGGGCCTTGCCGGTGCTGCTGGACAAACCGCTGGCCGGCCTGCCGCGGGTCTACGGCATCGCCTGGGCTTTCGTGGCCCACACCGACGGCGCGTTCGACGAGGATTTGCTGGTGCAGTTCCTGGTCGCCTACCAGGAGACCCGCGAACTGACGCTCGGCGAGCTGTGGGCCTTGCCCACCACCTTGCGTGTGGTGCTGATCGAAAACCTGCGCCGGCTGGCCGAGCGTGTGGCCACCCACAAGGCCGCCCGAGAGGTGGCCAACCGGGTCTGCGACCGGATCGAGCACTACACCCTGCCCACGCTGGACGGGCTGCTGGCAGCACTGAACCGCCGGGGCGTGGGCCGGGTGTTCCTGGCGCAGATGGCGCAGCGCCTGCAGGACCGCAGCTCGCCGGCGCACGCCGCCGCCGGCACCTGGCAACACGAATGGCTGGCCCGTGCCCTGCCCGACCGGGCCGCGATGGTCGGCCAGCAAAGCGCCGACCAGGCCGCCGACAACTTGAGCGTGAGCAACGCCGTCAGCTCGCTGCGCGAGATCGGCGATGCCGACTGGACGGACATCATCGCGCGCACCAGCACGCTGATGCGGCTGATGCTGAGCGCGCCGCTGTTCGAGGCCGAAGCCGCAGTCACCCGCGACCAGACCCTGCACGCGATCGAGCGGCTGGCCCTGCAAAGCGGCCACAGCGAAGTGGCGGTGGCGCAAGCCCTGCTGGAGCGCATGCACCAGGCGGCACGGTCGCCCGGTGCGACCGCCGATATGGCGCATCCGGCCCTGCACCCGGCCCTGAATCCGGCCCTGCACCCGGCCCCGCCCCCGGATTTGTCGGCAACGTCGGCCGCCCGGTCTGCCCAGACCACCGCCGAGTACTGGTTGCTGGGCCCCGGCCGCCCCACGCTGAACGCGGCACTGGGCCTGCACGAGCGGTGGCACACCGTGGCAAGCCGCCTGGCGCGGCGCCTGGCCTTGCCGGTCTACCTGGGCGCGCTGGCGCTGGGCACCCTGGGCCTGGTGGTCACGCTGGCGCTGCGCCACACGGTCGGCCCGGCAGGCCTGGCCGGCCCGATCACGCTGACCGGCGGGCTGTTCGGCTCATTGGTCGGCGCCCTGCTGATGCTGTGGCCGGCGTCCGAGGCCGTGGTGGCGGTGATCAACCGCCTGGTCAGCGAATCCGTGCGGCCCCATCACCTGCCGCGCCTGGCGCTGGCCGACGGCATCCCGGCCGCGCACCGGGTGATGGTGGTGATCCCGGCGATGCTGACCAGCAGCGCGCAGACCACCGCGCTGGTGCGCCGCCTGCATCTGCACTACCTGGCCAACCCCGAGCCGCAGGCGCAATTTGCACTGCTGACCGACTGGGCCGATGCCGACGACCCCACCGCGCTGACCGACGACCCGCTGCTGGCCGACGCCTGCACGCAGCTCGGCGCACTCAATGACCGCCACCCACCGGCCAGCGGTCTGGTGCCGCGCTTCATCCTGCTGCACCGTGGGCGCAAGTTCTGCGTTACCGAACAGCGCTGGATCGGCTGGGAGCGCAAGCGCGGCAAGCTTGAAGAACTGGTCACGGCGCTGGCCGAGCCCGGCACGTCGGCATTTCTGGCCCTGGGCGCGCTGTCGCGCCTTGCCGAGGCCACCCGCTACATCGTCACGCTGGACAGCGACACCGAGCTGCCACCCGGCCGCCTGCGCGAGCTGGTCGGCGTGGCCGCCCATCCGCACAACCAGCCGCAGCTCGACGCCAGCGGCCGCACCGTCGTGCACGGCTACGGCATCCTGCAGCCGCGGGTGGTCACGCCGCTGCCGTTGCTGGCCGACTTCACCCGCTTCCACTGGCTGTTTGCCGGCCAGTGCGGCATCGACCCGTACAGCGCCGCCACCTCCGAGGTCTACCAGGACCTGTTCGGCGAGGGCAGCTTCACCGGCAAGGGCCTGCTCAACGTGGCTGCGATGCACGCGGTGCTGGCCGGCCGGCTGCCCGAGGACCAGGTGCTGTCGCACGACCTGCTGGAGGGTTCGATCGCACGCTGCGCCGCCGTCACCGACATCACCGTGATCGAGGAGGCGCCGTTCCACGCCGACGTCGCTGCGTCGCGGCTGCACCGCTGGACCCGTGGCGACTGGCAGTTGCTGCCCCTGCTGCTGCGGGCCGGCCACTACGGCCTGCACGCCGTCAACCGCTGGAAGCTGTTCGACAACCTGCGCCGCTCGCTGGTGGCGCCGGTGTCGGTGGCGCTGCTGGTGTGGGCGCTGGCGGGTGCCACCGTCACGCCGCTGGCCGCGCTGCTGCTGGTGCTGGCGGCGTTTTCAGCCGGCCCGTTGATGGGCGCGGTGGCCGGCCTGTCGCCCAGCCGCGACGACCTGTCCAAGCTGCACTTCTACCGCGGTGCGGGGGCCGAACTGGGCCGCGCCGTGGGCGGCGGCGTCTGGGCGTTGCAGCAACTGCTGGCCCAGGCCGCGATGAACACCGACGCCATCGCCCGGACACTGTGGCGCCTGACCGTGACCCGCCGCCACCTGCTGCAATGGACCACCGCCGCCACCGCGGCGCGGCAAACCCAGGCGATCACCGCCGGGGGCCTGCCGGCCGTGCTGCGCCACCACTGGCGCACGCCGCTGGCCGCCGCGCTGCTGCTGGCCGCCCTGCTGGCCGGCGGCACGCCCTATGCGATGGCCGCCACCGCGCTGTGCCTGGTCTGGGCCAGCGCACCGCTGGGCAGCTGGTGGGTCAGCCGGCCCAAACCCCTGCGGCGGGACGCTGCCTTGCCCGCCGCCGAGCAGGCGATACTGGAAAACGTCGCCCGCGACACCTGGCGGTTTTTCGAGCGCTGCGTGGGCGCCGACGACCACCACCTGCCACCCGACAACCTGCAGGTGCTGCCCAACGACATGGTGGCGCACCGCACATCGCCCACCAACATCGGCCTGTACCTGCTGAGCGCCGCCTGCGCCCGCAGCTTTGGCTGGATCGGCACCGAGGACCTGGTCCAGCGCCTGACCGCCACGCTGGCCACGCTGGACGGGCTGCAGCGCCACCGCGGCCACTTCCTGAACTGGTACGACACCCAGACCACCGCGCCACTGCTGCCGATGTACGTCTCCACGGTGGACAGCGGCAACCTCTGCGGCCACCTGCTGGCCGTGGCCCAGGCCTGCCTGGAGCTGGCCGCCGCGCCCTTCGACCCGGCCGCCGGCCAGCGTGCCCTGCGCGCCAGCCGGGCCCGGCTGGCCCCGTTGCTGGCCCAGCGCAGCGACTTGCCGCCCGAGCAACGGGTGCAGCTGCAGGACTGCCTGGCCGACCACCGCGCCATGCGCCGCTCGGTGGCACTGGACGATGCCGCGCGCACCCGGGTCGACAGCGGGGGCGAGACGCAGACCGCTGTCGCGGTGCAACGCCTGCAAGCCCTGGCTGCCCGCTGCGAGGCCCTGGCCGACCAGGCCGAGTTCGGGTTTTTGTACCACCGTCATCGCCACCTGTTCCACATTGGCTGGCGGGTGGCAGAGCAGCAGCTCGATGCCGGCTTTTATGACCTGCTGGCGTCCGAGTCGCGCCTGACCAGCCTGTTCGCGATCGCCAAGGGCGACGTGCCGGTGCGGCACTGGGGCGCGCTGGGCCGGCCGTTTTTTGGCGTCGGCACCTTGGCCGGGCTGCGCTCGTGGTCGGGCTCGATGTTCGAGTACCTCATGCCCACCCTGGTGCTGGCCGAGCCGCCCGGCAGCGTGCTGAGCGAGGCCTGCCACGCCGCGCTGCGCGAGCAGATCGCGTTCACCGCGCCGCGCCACCTGCCCTGGGGCATCTCGGAGTCGGCCTACGCCGGCGCCGACCACACCCTGGCCTACCAGTACGCGCCGCAGGGGGTGCCGCGGCTGGCCTTGCGCCGTACGCCGACCGACGAGCTGGTGCTGGCGCCTTACGCCAGCGCACTGGCACTGATGATCGCGCCGCACCGCGCCAGCCTGAACCTGGACGCCCTGGCCGCGCTGGGGGCACAGGGGCGCTACGGCTTCATCGAGGCGCTGGACTTCACACCCGGCCGGCAGACCGGTGACGAGGCTTTTGCGCCGGTGGCCACCTTCATGGCGCACCACCAGGGCATGAGCATCGTGGCCGTGGCCAACCTGCTGCTGGGCGGCCCGGCCCAGCGCTGGGGCATGGCCAATGCCCAGTTGGCCGCCGTGGCCTCGCTGCTGCACGAGCGCCCGCCCCGCGAGGTGCCGGTGCTGCGCGCCACCCCAGCCGCCGCGCCACTGCAGAGCATGTTGCGGCGCACCCCCGGCCTGCTGCGCGAGGTGCTGCCGGGCGCCGGCGCGGTAGAGCCCACCCACCTGCTGGGCAACGGGCGCTACAGCGTCTCGTTGCGCGCCAACGGCGCCGGCTGGAGCCGCTGGGGCGCCACCGGCATCACCCGCTGGCGCGACGACGCACTGCGCGATGCCATGGGCAGCTTTTTCTACCTGCGCTGGGCCAACCCGGCCGAGCGCCGATCGGCCAGTGCCGCTACAGGCCACGGCTGGACCGGCCGCAGCGACCGGCGCAGCGCCAACGCCGCGCGCGCCGACAGTGCGCCGGTGGTGTCGCTCACCCAGCACCCGGCGCCCGATCCGGCAGCGCAATACCAAAGCCTGGTCCACGCCGACCGGGTCTGCTTCGTCGCAAAGTGGCCGGGTGTGCAGGCGCACACCACGGTCTGGGTCAGCCCCGAGGACGACATCGAGTTCCGCCAGGTCGAGTTGCACAACCTGGGCGATCAGACGCTGGACATCGAGCTGATCTCGGCTTTCGAGCTGACACTGGCGGACGACCGCGCCGACGAGTCCCATCCCGCCTTCATGAACCTGTTTGTGCGCGCCGCCTGGCGGCCCGAGCACCAGGCGCTGGTGTTCGAGCGCACACCCCGCCTGCCCAGCGAGCCCGCACTGCGGGCGGCGCACTTCCTGACCGCCAGCGACCCCCAGGTGGTAGGCCTGCGCATCCAGACCGACCGGCAACGCTGGCTGGGCCGCAACCGCGCCGCCAGCCAGCCGCTGGCCTCGTTCGACCCGCCACCCACGGCCGCCGCCACGCCGGCCGCCGCGGCAGACCCGTCCGACCCGCAGCAAGCGCCGCTGCACGCCGGCAGCCTGTCGCTGGCGACCGGGCTGGACCCGGTCTGTGCGCTGGCCGTGCGGCTGCGCATCGCGCCGCACGGCAAGGCCAAGCTGACCTTTGCCACCGCGGCGTCCGACAACGCCAACACGCTGCATGCAGTGATCGACAAGTACCGCCAGGCCAGCGCGGTGCAGCGGGCATCGCTGATGTCGGCCACGCTGACCGCCATTCGGCTGCGCACGTTGCGCCTGGGGCCGGACAACTTTGCCGCGATCCAGAGCCTGACCACCGCGCTGGTACTCAGCCTGACCCGGCCGCAGGCCGAGCCCGTGCGCAGCGCCGACAACCTGCGTGCGGCCGGCCTGGCGGCGGCCACCGCAGCCCAACCCGCCCCGGCCGAGCAGTGCGACCGCCGCCTGCTGTGGCGCTTCGGCATCTCGGGCGACCGGCCGCTGTTGCTGGTCAACGCGGGCTCGATCCAGGGTCTGGGCCTGCTGCGCACGCTGGCCCAGGCGCTGCGCCTGTGGGCCTGGGGCGGCGTGGGCTGCGACCTGGTGGTGGTCAATGCCGAGCCGGCGTCCTACCTGATGGCGCTGCAGCGCGAGATCGCCGACCTGCGCGACCGCCATCTGGCCGACAGCGCTGCCGAAAGCAGCATCACCGGTCAAACCCGCACCGGCTTTTTCCTGCTGCGCGCCGAGGACCTCTCGCCCGCCGAGTCGGGCACGCTGCAGGCGTTGGCGCGGGTCCGTATCGATGCCGACGGCCGGCCGCTGCTGCATCACCTGCAGGTCTGGACCGAGCGCCACGAGCAGGCCCTGGAAGACCGCCAACTCGGCTCATCGGCCGAGTTGACGGTGGCGTCGGACGGCGTGGCAGTGGTGCCCGCGCCGGTCGGCCGGTTCGATGCGGCCAGCGGCGAGTTCCGCTTCGACGTCAGTGCCGCGTTGCGCCCGGTCCGGCCGTGGATCAACGTGATGGCCAATCCAGGCTTCGGCAGCCAGGTCTCGGAGGCCGGCGGCGGCTGCACCTGGGCCGTCAACAGCCGGCTCAACCAGCTCACCGCCTGGTCGAACGACCCGGTGGCCGACCCGCCGTCGGAGTGGCTGATGCTGCAGGACCTGAAAACGCTGCAGGTCTGGAACCTGGCGCCCGGTGCGCTGGGCCACGACCATGCCACCTACCGGGTGGCGCACGGCCAGGGCAGCAGCAGCATCGGCCACCGCCGCGGTGATGTGGACATCCAGCTCAACACCTGCGTCGACCCGCTGACCGCCGTCAAGCAGCTGCGGGTGCGCCTGATCAACCACGGCCCGCGCCCGCTGCAGTTGCGGCTGGTCGCCCTGGCCGAGTGGATGATGGGCAGCCAGCGCAGCGACCGCAACACCGTGTTGACCGCCGCCTACCACCAGCGCCTGCCGGGGTCGGGCAGTTCGGGCCATGATGGCGGCCGCTCTGGGCCGCGCCTGCTGGCCCTGCTGGCCACCCAGCGCGACCATTCGGCCGGCTTTGGCGACGGCACCGGCTTTCTGGCCCTGGCCAGCGCTGGCGGCAATGCCGAGCCGACTGAGGACTGGACCTGCGACAGGCGCGAATGCTTCGACGCCCGGGGCCGGCTGGTGTTGCCCGACCACTTCGGCCAGCGCAGCGCCCCCGGCCTGGACCCGGTCGCCGCACTGTCGACCCGGCTGCTGCTGGCGCCTGGCGAAGCGGTCGAGCGGGTGTTCCTGCTGGGCTACGCGGCCAGCCCGGACGCCGCACGCCAGCTCGCCGCCGAGGCGGCCACCGTGTCGCCAGCGCATCGGCTGGACCAGGTGCGGGCCCGTTGGGACGCGCTGCTGGGCGCCACAAACGTCAAGACACCCGATCCGCTGTTCGATGTGATGGTCAACCGCTGGCTGCTGTACCAGACCGTGTCGTGCCGGATCTGGGCCAAGGCCGCGTTCTACCAGGCTGGCGGCGCCACCGGCTTCCGCGATCAGTTGCAGGACAGCATGGCGCTGGCCTGGGCCGCGCCGCAGATGCTGCGGGATCAGATCCTTTTGTGTGCGTCGCGCCAGTTCCCCGAGGGCGACGTGCAGCACTGGTGGCACAACCCGCTGGGCAACGGCGTGCGCACGCACTTTTCGGACGACCTGCTGTGGCTGGCCCATGCCTGCGTGCACCACCTGCGCTGCACCGGAGATGCCAGCCTGCTGGATGAGGTGGTGCCGTTCATCGAGGCCGGGCCCATCCCCGACGGTGCCGAAGACGCCTACACCACGCCCACCGTCAGCGCCCAGAGCGCCAGCGTGTACGAGCACGCAGCCCGCACGATCGACCGCAGCCTGCGGGTGGGCGTGCACGGCCTGCCCCTGATGGGCACCGGCGACTGGAACGACGGCATGAACCGGGTCGGCCACGGCGGGCGCGGCGAATCGGTCTGGCTGGCCTGGTTCTTGTGCCGGTTGGTGGCCGACTTTGCGCCGCTGGCCCGGGCCCGCGGCGACGGGCCCCGGGCCCAGCGCTGGGAGGCAGCGGCCGCCGGCTGGCAGGCCGCGTTGATGGGCCCGGCCTGGGACGGCCAGTGGTTCAAACGCGCGTTTTTCGACGACGGCCAGCCACTCGGATCGCACGCCAATACCGAGGCCCGCATCGACCTGATCGCCCAGTGCTGGTCGGTGCTGTCCGGCGTGGCGCCGCCCGCGCTGCAGCGCATCGCGATGGCTGCGGTGCAAGAACACCTGGTAGACACCGACGCTGGCCTGATCCGGCTGCTGAACCCGCCGCTCCAGCATGCCCAGCCCAGCGCCGGCTACATCCAGGCCTACCCGCCGGGCGTGCGCGAAAACGGTGGCCAATATTCACATGCCGCGGTCTGGGCGCTGATGGCGCAGGCGCAACTGCATGCCCGGGCGCAGCATCAGGGCCAGACATTCGGCGCCACGGCCGCCTTGGATACCGCCGACGCCGACACGGCCTACCGGTCCTTCACCTGGCTGAGCCCGGCGCACCGCGCCAGCCACCCCGAGCACGGTGCGGCTTACGGCATCGAACCCTACGCGATGGCCGGCGATGTCTACAGCCAGCCGCCCTACGTCGGCCGCGGCGGCTGGAGCTGGTACACCGGTGCGGCCGCCTGGCTGCACCGGGCGGCGGTCGAGTCGATCTTCGGCCTGCAACTGCAGGCGCGGTCGCTGCAGTTCACGCCCTGCCTGCCGCTGCACTGGCCGCAGGCCGAACTGAGCCTGCGGCGAGACGGCCGGCACATGCGCTTCATCCTGGCGCGGGGCGCCAGCCTGGCCGCGATCCAGGCCCGTGCGCCAGCCGATGCCGTGCTGCTGGCGCCCGGCCAGGCGCTGGACTGGTCCACGCTGGGTGCCGGCGACAGTTGCTTTCTGGTGCCGCTGCTGGACGCGGCACCCGAAAGCCCGGCGCCGGCCCGGCTGCCGGCCGACGCCGTCGCCGGCGCGGACTGAAAGCCCCTGACGCAGCGCTGCGGCGCTGTCCTACAGCAGGGCGCGCCGGCCGACTATGGCCGCCACGTGCGGCAATTCCTACAGTGTGTTCATCGGCTTCATGCAACCCCGACCGGGTGGCACGGACCCAGAGCCCAACCCGAACCGCCCAGGAGCACACCATGGTTGTCGTCCACGAACAAGCACACGCCAGCAGCGACGCTGCAGCCAAGCCCGCGCGCATGGTGCTCGACCTGAAGGCCATCGATGCCGCACGCAGCAGCCTGGACCAGGGCGCCGTGACGCCAAGTTACGGCCCCTGGCGCAACGACATCATCAAACTGCTCAACGACAGCCTGGCCACCGAACTGGTGTGTGTGCTGCGCTACCGCCGCCACCACTTCACGGCCGTCGGTCTGGCGTCGCCCAAGATCGCCGAAGAGTTTCTGGTGCATGCCAACGAGGAGTCGGCCCATGCCGACCGCCTGGCCCAGCGCATCGTGCAACTCGGCGGCGAGCCTGATTTCTCGCCCGACACCTTGTCGCAGCGCAGCCATGCGGCCTACGACGACTCGACCGGCCTGAAAGCCATGATTCGCGCCAACCTGATCGCCGAGCGGGTGGCCATCGAGACCTACAGCCAGATCATTGCGCTGATCGGCGACAAGGACACCACCACCCGCCGCCTGCTCGAAGACATCTTGAGCGACGAGCAGGAACACGCCGACGAGTTGAGTGACTGGTTGAGCGACTAGTCCGCCAAGACATGGGCGGCCGGGCCCATTTCATCCCCGGTCAGTGCCAAGCCTTTTATTCACACACCCCAGGAGCTACACCATGATCATTCGCCACACCCTCAGCGCCGCTTTCATCGCCATCGCCCTGCTCAGCGCCACCGGCTGTGCCGTGACCCGCGGCCAGGAAAGCGTCGGCGCCTACGTCGACGACACTGCCATCACCACCGCCGTCAAGGGCCGTTACATCGACAACCCGGATGTCGACGCGTCCAGCATCAGCGTCGAGACCATGAAGGGCACCGTGATGTTGTCCGGCTTCGCCAAGAGCTACAACGAGAAGATGACTGCTGCAAGCATCGCGTCCAAGGTCAGTGGTGTGGTCGCCGTCAAGAACGAGATCACCGTTCGCCCCGGCAAGTAAGAGTCCTCACCTGGCTGGCGGCCTCGAGCGGCCGGGCGGGCAACACGGGTTCGGCAACTCGTCCGTGTGTCCCTGCAGCATCCAGGTGATTTTCGGCCCGGCCGACCTCGTGTCGCCCGGGCTTTTTTGCGTCCGGTCGGCGGGTGATCGGCAGCGGGCTGCTGGCATCATGCGGCAACGCTGCCCCGCCGCCCACAGACCACGCCATGCCACCAAGCCCCGCTCCGCCGTCCGACTTTGCCCGCCAGGTCGAGGCCCTGCGCCCGCAACTGTTGCGTTTTGCCCGGGCCCAGTTGCGCAACGACGCCTGGGCCGAGGACGCGGTGTCCGACACCGTGCTGGCCGCGCTGGAAAAACCCGAGGGCTTCGGTGGCCAGTCGCAGCTCAAGACCTGGCTGGTGGGGGTGCTCAAGCACAAGGTGGTGGACCAGTTGCGCCGCCACACCCGCGAGGCCACGGTGATGAACACCGAGGACGGCGAGGACCTGGACGAGTCGCTGTTCGACCGCACCGGCCACTGGAGCGACAAACCGCAAGACTGGGGCAGCCCCGAGGCCGCCTGCGGCCAGCGCCAGTTTTTCGACGTGCTGCAGGTCTGCTGCGACCAGTTGCCACCCGCCCAGGGCCGGGTTTTCATGATGCGCGAGTGGCTGGAGCTGGAAACCGACGAAATCTGCAAGGAATTGCAGATCACTTCGACCAACCTGTGGGTGCTGTTGCACCGCGCGCGGCTGAGGCTGCGTGACTGCCTGCAGCTGCGCTGGTTCTCGACACAAAAAGTCAAAGCCTGAGCCCGATCCCGATCACAGAACACTGCCCGCCATGAAGATCCGCCGAAGCTGCAAGGACGTGACCCGTCTGGTACTGGAGAGCCAGGACCGGCCGCTCAAAGCCATGGAATCGGTCTCGCTGCACCTGCATTGGCTGGCCTGCAACAGCTGTCGGCGTTTCAACGACCAGCAGCGGCTGATGCGGGTGGCACTGGACCGCTGGAAGCTCTACCGCGACGCGGACTAGCGCGCAAGGTCCGGGCGCGGGCGACCCAAAGCCCGGCGCCAGCTCAGTCGATGCGGCCGCCCAGCGCGCGCAACTCCGGTGTGCCGTCCACCAACAGCTCGACCACCCGGCGCAGCGCCGCCACTTGCTCGTCCAGGGCCATCGCCCGGGACTGCGGGTGCCGGGCCGCTTGCTCGGGCAAAGGCGGCAGGTGGATGAAGCCGCCCACCACGCCGGGCCGCGCAGCCAAGCGCTGCATCAGGCCGTAAAACACCTGGTTGCAGACATAACTGCCGGCCGAATGCGACAGCTCGGCCGCGTGGCCAGCCTGCTGCAGCCGGGCCACGATGGCCTTGGCGGGCAGGCCGGTGAAATACGCCGCCGCACCGCCTGCCAGCACCGGCTCGTCCACCGGCTGGGCACCGGCGTTGTCGGGGATGCGGGCATCGACCAGGTTGACCGCCACCCGCTCCACGCTGATGACTGAGCGGC
>JBBQAH010000568.1:0-1749 GCA_038316145.1 Burkholderiales bacterium | reverse complement strand
GAGACAGATTGATAAAGATCAGTCTCGGTTACCGGCTGATATGTAACAAAAACCTGTGCAATTATGGATATACCTTGTTCAGTGTTATCATTCTGTTCAATTCAATAATCTTCAGTTCGATTCTTTCAGCCAATGTATTTTCAACAGCAAATTCAGAATAATATGTTACGAAAGAGAAGTTGATATAGATCAGCCTTGGTTACCGGCTGATATGTAACAAAACATGTGCAATTATGATTATATCTTGTTTAGTGTTATTACTTTGTTTAAGTACGATAATCTTCAGTTTGATTCTTACAGCCGACGTACTTTCAATAGCAAATTCAGGATAATCTGTTACAAAAGAGAAGTTGATATAGATCAGTCTCGGTTACCGGCTAATATGTAACAAAACATGTGCAATTATCATTATATCTTGTTAAGTGTTACCACTGCGTCAAAGTACATCAATCTTCAGATCGATTCTAACAGCTGACGTATTTCCAACAGCAAATCCAGGATATTATGTGACAAAACAGAAGTTGATTCAGATTGGCCTTGGTTACCGGCCGATATGTAACAAAACATGTGCAATCATCATCATATCTCGTTTGGCGTTACCACTGCGTCGAAGTACATCAATCAACAGTTCGATTCTAACAGCTGACGTATTTTCAACAGCAAATCCAGGATATGAGTTACAAAACAGAAGTTGATATAGATCAGCCTTGGTTACTGGCTAATATGGAACAAAACATGGGCAATCATCATTATATCTTGTTTGGTGTTACCACTTTGTTGAAGTACCATGATCTTCAGTTTGATTCTTACAGCCAACGTATTTTCAACAGTCAATGAACAATGGATTGTAAAAAAAGACAAATCAATTCTCACGGTCGACGAAGAAGTTGATATAGATCAGCCTTGATTACCGGCCAATATGTAGAAGAACATGTGCAATCATGATTATATCTTGGTCAGTATAAACACTTTGTTGAAGCACGACAATCTTGAGTTTGATTCTTTCAGCCGACGTATCTTCAACAGCAAATCCAGGATGATATGTCACAAAAGAGAAGTTGATGTAGATCAGCCTTGGTTACCGGCTAATATGTGAAAAAACATGAGCAATCATGGTTATATCTTGTTAAGTGTTATTACTTTGTTGAAGTGCAATAATCTTCAGTTCGATTCTTCCAGCCGACGTTTTTTAAACAGCAAATTCAAAATAATAGGTTACAAAAAAAAGGTTGTTATAGATCAGTCTCGGTTACCGGCTGATAGGAAACAAATTATGTGCAAATATCATTATATCTTGTTTAGTGTCACCACTGCGTCGAAGTACATCAGTCTTCAGTTCGATTCCAACAGCTGACGTATTTTCAACAGCAAATCCAGGATATAAGTTACAAAACAGAAGTTGATATAGATCAGCCTTGGTAACTGGCTAATATGGAACAAAACATGGGCAATCATCATTATATCTTGTTTAGTGTTACCACTGCGTCAAAGTACATCAATTTTCAAATCGATTCTAACAGCTGACGTATTTTCAACAGCAGATCCAAAATATGATGTTACGAAATAGAAGTTGATATAGATCAGCCTTATTTACCGGAAAATATGTAACAAAACATGGGCAATCATCATCATATCTTGTTTGGTGTTACCACTTTGTTGAAGTACCATGATCTTCAGTTTGATTCTTACAGCCAACGTATTTTCAACAGTCAATGAACAATGGATTGTAAAAAAAGACAAATCAATTCT
>JBBQAH010000470.1:0-1803 GCA_038316145.1 Burkholderiales bacterium | reverse complement strand
GTTCTCCCATCGCCGCAGCAAGCAATATAGGCCTAGCCCATGCTGCCATGTCGAGGCCAGTAATCCTTGCAGCTTCCACGATGGCTTCCTTTTGATCGGAAGTAACCGGAATCCGCAGATCTACATCTTTGCGGGTGCTCTTTTCCTTCGGAGGGCGGCCAGCCTTTTTAATTTTCATGATCTATTTTAGGAAAAGCATTCCAATAGGTCAATCTCTCTTGACTGTGGAATTAGTATTACTACAATATAGTAATAAGAAAAACCCCGGTTCAACCTTGGCGGGTCGAACCGGGGCGAACAACAAACCGGCGGTTAAGCCAGAGTGCCTTAGCAAGCTCACTCTACGCGAACCGCCCTTACAAGGGAAGGCGTTCCGCCATGTTTGCGTGCCTCATTTGCCAAGCTGAATGCAAGAAGTTCGGGAAGAACCGCAACCGTTCGCAACGCTACCGCTGCGTTTCCTGCGCGAAGGCATATACGGACGAATCGACCCGGCCCGTAGATCGCTGAAAGCCGACAAAGCCGTTCTCTGCCTTCGGATGCTCTTGGAAGGCAATTCGATCCGTTCGACCGAACGCCTCACCGAAGTTCACCGCGATACGATCATCGCCACGATGGTCGATGCTGGCCAGAAGTGCGAACTGTTCTTGGCTCGCGCCATTCGCAAGGTTCACGCGAACGATGTTCAAGCCGACGAAATTTGGGATTCGTCGGGTGCAAGCAACGCACGAAAGAAGAAATGGGATACGGCGATGAAAAGGGCGATGCGTGGTGTTTCGTTGCCATCGAACGGGAAACCAAACTCGTTCTGACTTGGCACGTTGACAAGCGCACGCCGGAAGCCACGACCCAATTCGCGTTGAAACTGCGGCTCGCCACGCTGGGTCGGTTCCAGCTTTCGACCGATGGATTCCGTCCGTACCGTACGGCCATCCAGGATGTGTTCGGCGACAACATCGACTTCGCTCAATTGGTCAAAACCTACGGCAACGTCCCGGAGCATGGCACAGCGGCCCGTTATTCACCGGGGCAAGTGGTGGAGACCCACACTGTCGTTCTCAACGGCAACCCGGACGATGATTGAATCTGTACGAGCCACGTCGAACGGCAGAACCTTTCGATGCGGATGCGCATTCGCCGAATGACTCGCCTCACGAACGCGCACAGCAAGAAGTGGGAGAACCATCGGGCCGCGTTGGGGCTATACTTCGCCTACTACAAATTCTGCTGCGTTCATACGTCGTTGACCGTTGGCGACAAAGAGAAGGGCGAGAAGGTACAGCGGAGCTGCCGAACTTCGCCGGGACGCCGGGGGAGAAGTGCGCGAGTTCCGGCGTAGCCGAGAACCCCAAGTCGAACTCGTCACCGAGGCGGTTGCATTTTAGCTTCACATCGACGGATTGCGTTCGCCAACGCGGGTGCTGCACATCCGCATGAAGTAACTCCCCGCTGCGATCCGCCGCGTACAAACGGTAGCGTTCGAGAAGGAATGCTTCGAGCGAACCGCGATCGGCCTCGCAGGCTTCGCCGCGAACTTCAAATTGCGTTCGTATCACATGGGAAGTGAACTCGCCGGGGCGATACGCCATCTTCGCCCGACGGTACGGCATCGGTGTGAACAGCTTCCCCGCCGCGATGGCCAAACGATTGTCTGCATGAACGGATAGGAAGTTCACGCCGCGCACGCCGCGGTAGCTCACGTACGTGCGCAGGTTCACTTCGATCAATTCCGAAACGAAGGGTACGTACGGCAGACAGCGCGGCCGCACTTTCAACCGGAACAGTACAACGCTCGCCCAGGCG
>JBBQAH010000366.1:0-1510 GCA_038316145.1 Burkholderiales bacterium | reverse complement strand
GTTGACCGCGTGAACATCCAGACCAATGAAAGTATGCTCAAACATAGCCGGGACCTCCCAAACCTCACATGTGGCACTACCATTGCACCCCCGACGAGCCGTCAGGCCAAGGGAGCCGCCAATGGCAACCCACGGACCCTGTGAAACAGAAGGCCCCGGCCTCTTGCCGTTACCTGGCCCGTCCGGGATAAAGGACATCACCGCCGGGATCAGGCCCCGCAGCGCTGCCCACCACACAGAGGCACGGATTACACCCAAGCCGGCGCTGCGGGACCGCCCCGGCGATAATGGCTGATCCCGGAGGGGCCAGGACCTGCCACCCCTCATTTCATATCCGCTAGGCCATTGACCGGACAGCGCAGTCTCCATCGGACCACACTCCCCTTCTGAAGCTATTGCGCCACTGCAGCCGCCGTCGCATACACATCAGCCGGCATCGGCCGGTGCAGCTTCCAGGTAATAGCGATCGGCTTCTCCCCTGCATGCTGCACATAATCCACCTGTCCGAGGCACGTGTAGGGAACGGTCAGACCGGTCTCATCTTCTGAAGCTTCGCGGGTGAAGATCAAGATCTTCGAACCGTGCGCAATCCGGTTCAGGTACCGCTTCCCTGTCGGGCTTCCGGGCGACGTCGCGTTCTGCGATTCCCAGTGGAACAGTTCCGGGCTGATCGCATAGTCCTTGTACATCGTCGTTGCCGAATGCTTCTTGTCGTCCTTGTTCAGCGTGACGAAGAAGGCGTCAGTGGACGTTGCCGGGCACCAAGCCACGCCCTCGCGGTGCTGCACGTTCTTGCCGAGCTCCAGCGAACCGTATTGCAGGCGTGCGAGAGCAGCGGGACGTGCTGCAGCCCCGCTCCGAGGCCCTTGGCGGCATGCCTGGACGCGGCCACGCCGAACTTCACGAGCTGGCGGATCTCGCTGCAGACAAACTGGTACCCCCGCAGGTAATCCAGGCCGGCGTCGTACGACTGGAAACCGCCGCCGTCGTCCCAGAGCGTGTAGAAGAGCATGCGGGCGAACGTCTGTTCCCGCATGCCGAGCTCCGCGTAGCGGGGCGCGTCGGCGCCGACGAGCATCGAATACGCCGCGGCGCGTTCCGGATCGTCCACGTGGATCAGCGCCGCCATCCGGCCGAGGAGCTTCTTCTCGTCGGCGTCGGAGAGCTCCCGAATCTTTCCGCTGAGCACCGTCTCCAGCGGCGAGAACCCTTCGATCAGCCCGGCCTGGCGCAGGTAGCCGGTCCACGAATCCCCGGTGGAACGGTAGATCGACTTCACGTCGTTCCCGGACCGCTCCAGATAGGCCTCCAGTTCCGTCTCGGCGTAGGAGGCGATGTCCCGGACCAACTGGGCGCGGTTAAACCGCAGCTGCGCCTTGATGTTGTCCAGCACGACCTTCTGCGCCACCCGGTCCAGCACGATCTGCGAGCCCGACGGCAGGTACGGGAACCCATCCTCGACAGCCTTCTCCAGCTCCTTGCGCCCGTAGCCGGTGAGCGCCCGGTAGCG
>JBBQAH010000029.1:0-22520 GCA_038316145.1 Burkholderiales bacterium | reverse complement strand
CAGCCCCGGGTGGTCGACCAGCAACTGGCCGGCCATCGCCAGTTGTGGTGGGCTGCTGGTGGCGGCAAAGCGTGGTGTCACGGCATAGGCCAGCCGGCCGCGGCCATGCCAGCGCTCGATCAGCGCATTGCAATCGATGCGGGCCTGCCGCACGTCGTCGCGCAGGTTGTCGGGCGCATGGCGGTCCATCAACACTTTGCCGGCGATCACCCGCATGCCGCGCTTTTGGGCGGCGGCAAACAGCGCGTCGGTGCTGGTCACGTGCACCGTGGGGAACACCACCGCCGCAGTGCTGCCATGCGCCAGCAGCGCATCCAAAAACAGCGCCGCGGCAGCCTGCGCAAAAGCCGGGTCGGCATGGCGCGCTTCGGCCGGGAAGGTGTAGGTGTTGAGCCAGTCCAGCAGCTCGGCGCCCCAGGACGCAATCACATCCACCTGCGGGCTGTGCACATGGCTGTCGATAAAGCCCGGCAGCAGCAAGCGGCCGCTGTGGTCCAGCTTCAACCAGTCGTCGCCGGGGGCTTGCTGCTGCACCGCGGCTATGCGGCCGTCGGCGCCGATCAGCAGCCAGTGTGCCGGGCGCCAGCGCACCGCCGGGCTGTGGCGGTCAGTCAAGCCGGGGTCGGCGGTGAAGTCCAGCAGGTCGGCCAGGATCGCGGTTTTGACCGGCGCGGTTGCAAGCGGGCTTGCACTCATACCCGCCCCTCCACCAGCTCACGCGCCACGTCGCGCACCTGTTCACGCAGCCAGCGCACGGCGGTTGAGGCATGCGTCAGCGCGTGCCAGAGCTGGTAGTAGGTGAGGGTTGGAAAGTCCATCGGGCAGCGCACGATGCGCACCGGCAGGCTGCCGATGTAGCGGCTGCAAAACTGCCGGCCGGTGGTCAGCAGCAACGACGAGCGCGCCACCATCGCCGGTGCCAGACCAAAATGCGGGCAACGCACCACGATGCGGCGTTGTTGCCCCTGCGCCTGCAGCAGCTCGTCGACCACGCCCACACCACCGGCATGCAGCGGCGTGGGCGCGATGTGGTCACAAGCCAGGTAGCGCTCGGCCGTCCATTGCCGCGGGCTGCGCAGCGCGGGGTGGTCCAGCCCCACCAGGCAAACGATCTCGTCACTGACCAGCCGGCCCAGGTGCAGCTCGGCCGGCGGCGCCAGCCAGTTGCCCACCACCAGGTCCACCTCACCACGCGCCAGCTGGCCGCGGTAGTCGTAGTCGCGGGTCAGCGGCAGCAGATCCAGCGTGACACCTGGCGCCTGGGCACGCACCCGGGCCACCAGCTCGGGCAGAAACAGCGGATCAAGGTAGTCGCTGGCGGCAATGCGGAAGTGCTGCGTTGCTTGGGCCGGCACAAAACCTTGCGCTGCAGCATGGCCGCCAAACAGCGCCTGCGCACCTTGCAGCACCTGGGCCGCCGCGGGCAGCAGGCCCAGCGCCACGGCGGTGGGCGCCATCGCGTTGCCGGCGCGCACCAGCAGTGGGTCGCCGATCAGGCCACGCAGGCGCTTCAACTGGCCGGACAGTGCGGGCTGGGTGGTGCGCAGCTTCAAGGCGGCGCGCGAAACACTGCGCTCGGTGATCACGGTGTGGAAGGCCCGGATGAGTGAGAGCTCGATCTTGTCGAATGCCAAAGCCACTGTGATACACCTGAGCCGATAGCGGATATCTCCCAAAATGTATAGCACTGCGCTGTACAGCGGCTACCTTACGGGTATGTCCCAGGCACCCCTTCCCAGCGCCAACCCGGTGCAACTCACCCGCCCGATCCGCTTTTTTCACCGTGGCGAGATCGTCTCGGTGCAAGGGCTTGACTCGACCACCTCGGTGCTGGCCTGGCTGCGTGAACACGCCCACTGCAGCGGTACCAAGGAGGGCTGCAACGAGGGCGACTGCGGCGCCTGCACCGTACTGGTGGGTGAGTTGCAGCCCGGGGGCGCGGTGCGCTTCAAGCCGATCAACAGCTGCATCCAGTTTTTGCCGACGCTGGATGGCAAGGCCTTGCTGACGGTCGAAGACCTGGGCGGCAACCACCCGGCACAGCAGGCGATGGTGGCCTGCCACGGCTCGCAGTGCGGTTTTTGCACCCCTGGCTTTGTGGTGTCGCTGGCCGCCACGCTGGACCGCCACGGCGCGGCGGGCACAACAGCCACGCGCCAGCAGATCGCCGACGACCTGTCGGGCAACCTGTGCCGCTGCACCGGTTACCGGCCTATCCTGGACGCCGGCCAGCAGATGTTTGGCCTGCCCCGGCCCGCGCTGGACTCACCCGCGATGCTTTCGGTGCTGTCGGCGCTGCAGGCCGATCCACCGCTGCACTACGCCGCCGCCACGCCCATGCACGCACCGCGCACGCTGTCTGATCTGGCGGCCTTGCGCCTGGCCAAGCCCGAGGCCCGGCTGCTGGCCGGCAGCACCGACATCGGGCTGTGGGTCAACAAGCAGTTTCGCGACCTGGGCGAGTTGATCTACCTCGGTGAGGTGGCCGAGCTCAAGACAATCAGTACCCAGCCAAGCCCCATCGGCGACTGGCTGGAAATCGGCGCAGGCGCGTCGCTGGAAGCGGCCTGGACCGCACTCGCCGCCCATTGGCCGGCGGCCCGGCAGATGGGTCAGCGCTTTGCGTCGCTGCCGATCCGCGAGGCCGGCACGCTGGGCGGCAACATCGCCAATGGCTCGCCGATCGGCGACGGCGCGCCGGTGCTGATCGCCCTGGGCGCACAGATCGTGCTGCGCCGGGGTGAGGTGCAGCGCACGTTGCTGCTGCAGGACTTCTACCTCGACTACATGAAAAACCAGCTGCAGCCCGGTGAGTTTGTGCAGGCGCTGCGGGTGCCGCTGCCGCAGCCGGCCGACCAGGACCAGCTGCGGGTCTACAAGCTGAGCAAACGCTTCGACTGCGACATCTCGGGCCTGTCGGCCGGCCTGTGGCTGCGACTGGCAGGCGAGACGGTGCAGGCGGTGCGATTTGCCTTCGGCGGGCTGGCCGGCACCGTCAGGCGTGCTGCCGGTGCCGAGGCTGCCGTGCTGGGTCAGCCCTGGACCGAGGCCACGGTGCAGGCCGCAATGGCCGCGCTGGACGCCGACTTCCAGCCACTGTCCGACGCGCGTGCGTCCGCCAGCTACCGCCGCCGCGCCGCCCGCAACCTGCTGATGCGGCTGTGGCTGGAAACCCGATGCGACGAGCCCCTTTCAGCGGCTGAAACATCAGTCTGGAGCCTGTGATGAACGCCCCTTGCGAAGCCCTGGCTCCGGCGGTGGTCCAAGCCAAGACCGGCGCCCAGGTCGGCATCAGCCGCCCGCATGAATCGGCCCACCTGCACGTGGCCGGTGCCGCGCCCTACATCGACGACCTGCCCGAGATCACCGGCACCCTGCACGCCGCGCTCGGCCTGTCGCCGGTGGCGCATGGCCGCTTGCTGGCCATCGACCTGGAACTGCTGCGCGCCCAGCCCGGCGTGGTGGCGGTCTACACCGCCGCTGACTTTGCCGGCACCAACGACTGCGGCCCGATCATCCAAGACGACCCGATCCTGGCCCAGGGCGAGCTGCGCCACGTCGGGCAGCCGGTGTTTGCCGTCATCGCCACCCGCCGCGACGCCGCCCGCCGCGCCGCCGCGCTGGCACCAAAAGCCATCCAATTCGAAGCCCTGCCCGCGGTGCTGCGCGCACTCGACGCCCACGCCCGCCAGCAGTACGTGGTGCCGCCGATGCAGCTGGCACGCGGCGATGCCTGTGCCGCGCTGGCTGCCGCGCCACACCGCTTCCAGGACAAATTTTCACTCGGCGGCCAGGAGCAGTTCTACCTGGAAGGCCAGATCAGCTACGCCATCCCGCAAGAAGACGGCGGCCTGCTGGTGCACTGCAGCACCCAGCACCCCAGCGAGATGCAGCACCTGGTGGCCCACGCGCTGCAGCTGGCCTCCAACCGGGTGCAGGTGACCTGCCGGCGCATGGGCGGCGGCTTTGGCGGCAAGGAGAGCCAGAGCGCGCTGTTTGCCTGCGTCGCCGCGCTGGCGGCGCAGCGCTTGCAGCGGCCGGTCAAGCTGCGGCCCGACCGAGACGATGACATGCTCATCACGGGCCGGCGCCACGGCTTCGAGTACGGATGGGACGTCGGCCACGACGCGCAGGGCCGCATCCTGGGCGTTGCGGTGGACATGGTGGCCAACGCTGGCCACTCGACTGATTTGTCGCCGCCGGTGATGACCCGTGCGCTGTGCCATTTTGACAACGCCTACTGGCTGCCCGATGTGGCGATGCAAGGCTTTTGCGCCCGCACCAACACCCAGAGCAACACCGCGTTCCGGGGTTTTGGCGGGCCGCAGGGCGCTTTGGCGATCGAGGTGATCCTGGACAGCGTGGCGCGCCGCCTGGGGCTGGACGCGCTGGCGGTGCGGCGCGCCAACTTCTACGGCATCACGGCCAACAACGTGACGCCTTATGAACAGGTGGTCGAGGACAACATCATCGGCGCGCTGGTGGACCAGCTCGAAGCGCAAGCCGACTACCCCGCCCGACGCGCCGAGATTGCCGCCTACAACGCCCGCAGCACGGTGCTCAAGCGCGGGCTGGCGCTGACGCCGGTCAAGTTCGGCATCTCGTTCAACGTGGCGCACTTGAACCAGGCCGGCGCGCTGGTGCATGTCTATGCCGACGGCTCGGTGCTGGTCAACCACGGCGGCACCGAGATGGGCCAGGGCCTGAACACCAAGGTGGCGCAGGTGGTGGCACATGAGCTGGGCGTGGTCTTTGATCGGGTGCGGGTGACGGCCACCGACACCCACAAGGTGGCCAACACCTCGGCCACCGCCGCGTCCACCGGCGCCGACCTGAACGGCAAGGCAGCGCAAGACGCGGCGCGCCAGATCCGCGCGCGGCTGGCGGCGTTTTTTGTGGGTCAGCGCGGCGGTGATGCGGCGGCAGTGCGCTTCGAGAACGGCCGGGTCAGCCGCGACACCATCACCCTCAGCTTCGACGACCTGGTGATGCAGGCCTACCAGGCCCGGGTGCAGCTGTGGAGCGACGGCTTTTACGCCACACCCGGCCTGCACTGGGACCGGGCACGCTTGAAGGGCAAGCCGTTCCACTACTTTGCCTATGGCGCGGCCTGCAGCGAGGTGGTGGTGGACACGCTGACCGGCGAACACAAGCTGCTGCGCGCCGACGTGCTGCACGACGTCGGCACGTCGCTCAACCCGGCCATCGACATCGGCCAGGTCGAGGGTGCGTTCATCCAGGGCATGGGCTGGCTGACAAGCGAAGAGCTGTACTGGCAGCCGCTGGACGGCTCGAAGCATGCCGGCAAGCTGATGACCCACGCGCCCAGCACCTACAAGATCCCGACCGCCAACGACTGCCCGGCGCATTTCGATGTGCGGCTGTTTGGCGCGGCCAACCCGACTGAGACCATCCACCGCAGCAAGGCGGTGGGCGAGCCGCCGTTGCTGCTGCCGTTTTCAGTGTTTCTGGCGATCCGGGATGCGGTCTCGGCAGTGGGCGGCCACCAGATCGATCCGCCGCTGCGCGCCCCGGCCACGCCCGAAGCGGTGCTGGACGCGATCGACGCGGTGCGCGCTTCGGCCAGTGCATCCGGCGCAACTGCGGCCGGCACCAGCCCATGATCGACGCCGACCGGCGCACCGCGCTGGCCTGGCTCGCCGACGGCCGCCCGGCGATGCTGGTGCAGGTGCTGGCGGCGCGCGGCTCGGTGCCCCGCGGCACGGGCACCCGCATGCTGGTGGCGGCCGATACGGTGGCCGGCACCATCGGTGGCGGCCACCTGGAGTTGCAGGCGATCCAGCGCGCCCGGGCGATGCTGGCTGCCGGCGCCGGGCCCGAGGACCGCGCCATCGCTCTCGGCCCGACGCTGGGCCAGTGCTGTGGTGGCGCCCTGACGTTGCGCACCACACCGCTGGACGCTGCAGCACTGGCCGACTGGCCTGACCAGGCGCCTCTGTTTGACCTGCAGCTTTACGGCGCCGGCCACGTTGGCCGCGCCATCGTTAACCTGCTCGAAACCTTGCCCTGCCGGGTGGCTTGGATCGACGAGCGCGAGGCCGAGTTTCCAGCCGCGCCGTCGGCGCCGCACATCACGCGGCTGTGTGTAGACGCGGTCGAGGCCGAGGTGCAGCAAGCGCCGCCGGCGGCGTTTTACCTGGTGCTGACGCACAGCCACGATCTGGATTTGCGCATTACCGAGGCGGTGCTGCGGCGCGGCGACTTCGGCTTTTTCGGCCTGATCGGGTCGGCCACCAAACGCGCACGGTTCCTGAGCCGTCTTGCCCAGCGCGGCGTCGCCGCCGAGGCGATTGCCCGGCTGACCTGCCCGATCGGTGTGGCCGGCATCCCCGGCAAGCAGCCCGAGCAGATCGCGCTGGCGGTGGCAGCGCAGCTGTTGCAGGTGGCGGCCAGCCGCGTCACCAGTCAGCAGCCCGCATTCATTCCAGCCTGATCGGCGCCATGCGCAGCAGCGCAGCGTGCTGGGCAAACTCTTGCCGGATCTGGCGTGCAAAGTCGTCCGCGCTGCCGCCGGTGGGCAGGTTGTTGGCCGCCAGCAGCGGGTCACGCAGCGCCGGTGCCGCCAGCGCACGCTGCACCTCGGCATTGAGCCGCGCGATCACCGGCGCCGGCGTGCCGGCCGGCGCCAGCAGGCCGAATACCGACGCCAGGTTGGCCGCCGGGTAGCCCAGCTCGGCCCAGGCGGGCACCTGCGGCAAGGCCGCCAGCCGTTGCGGCGCGCCCACCGCCAGCGCGTGCAGCGCGCCGCTGCGCAGGTGTTGCAACTGCAGGCCGCCCACATTGGTCGAGAGCAGCTCGAACTGCCCGGCCAGCGCGTCGGCCACCTGCTGGCCACCGCCCTTGTAGGGGATGTGGTCGACGCTGGCGCCGCTGGCACGCTGCCATTGCGCCAGCACCAGGTGGCCGGTGGTGCCGGCACCGGTGGTGGCCCAACGCAGCCGGCCGGGCGCGGCGCGCGCCGCAGCCAGCAACTCGGCCACGCTGCGGCCGGCAAAGGCGGGCGTGGCCACCAGCAGCGACGCTGTCAGCATCACGCTGGCCACCGGCGCAAAGTTGCGCAGCGGGTCGTAGCGCACCCGCGCCAGCTGCGGGTACAGCGTCAACGGGCTGAGGGCTGAAAACGCCAGCGTGTGGCCGTCGGCCGCAGCACCGGCCAGCGCCTCCAGCCCGAGGCTGCCGCTGGCGCCGGGCCGGTACTCCACCCGCACCGGCGTGGCCAGCGCCCCGCCGAGCTGATCGGCCAGCAGCCGTGCCGCGGCGTCGCTGACCCCGCCCGGCGGGTAGACCAGCAGGATGCGGATCGGCGCATTGGGCCAGGGTGTCGCCGGCAACGCGGCCCGGGCGGGCCAAAGGCTGGCGCTGGCCAGCAGCCCGGCGGCTTCGGTCAGGCCGCGGCGGCGGTTGCGGTTCATCCAGGCTCCTGGCTGCCCGGCGTTGCCGCCGGATCGAACGATTGGCCTGCCATCGGCGTCGCCAACTGCGTGGCCTGCTGCGTGGCCTGCTGCATGGCCTGCTGCATGGCCCGCTAAGTGGCCTGCTGGGTGGCCTGCTGCGCCGCCATCTGCCGCGCCAACGCGACAAAGGTGGCGGTGGGCCCGGCCTGGTCGGCCCGGCGCCAGACCCGCGTCATCGGCGCGTCCAGCGTCGTGCTGTCGGCCAGCGGGCAGTACACCACCGCATGCGGGTGCACCCCCTGCATCGACGCCGGCACCACCATATGCCGGCACCCGCCGCCACCAGGTTCAGGTTGCTCATCATGCGCGGCACCTCGGCCACCACCCGGGGCCGGAAGCCCTGGGCCTCGCACAGCGCCAGAAAGTTGGCGTACAGCCCCGCCGCACCCGGCCGCCGCACCAGGATGAAACCCTCGTCGCGCAGCGCGCTCACCGCAATGGCATGTGCGGCCTGGCCTGCTGCCACCCCCGTGCCGCCCGGCGCCGGTGCCAGCCCTGGTGCCGGCCCTGGTGCCAGCCCTTGAGCCCGCCCTGATGCGAGCCCATCGGCCAGCCCCGCGGCCAGCGGATGGTCCACCGGCAGCGCCAGCACCACCGGCTCGTGGAACAGCGTCTCGAACACCAGGCCCTCGGGCCGGGCAATGGGCACGCGCAGAAAGCCGCAATGCAGGCGCTCGGCCAGCACCGCCTCGGTGATCTCGGCGGCGTTGGCCTCGCTCAGCGCCAGGCCGATCTGCGGGTACTGCTGGCGGCAGGCCCGCAGCGTTCGCGGCAGGTAGGCATGGGCCGCGGCCGAGCTGGTGAAGCCCAGCGCCAGCCGCCCCAGTTCACCACGCGCCACCCGCTGCTGGCGCTGCACCATGGCGCCGGCGTCCTGCAGCAGGCGGCGGGCATCGGCTTGCAGCAGGCGGCCGGCGGCCGGCGTCGGTCAGCGTCACGCCCTTGGGATGGCGCTGGAACAGCACGGTGCCCAGCTCGGTCTCCAGGGCCTTGATCTGCTGGCTCAGCGGCGGCGGCTGCAGGCCCAGCTGCGCCGCGGCACGGGTGATGTGGCCGGTATCGGCCACCGCCAGAAAGTAACGCAACTGCCGCAAGTCCATACTTATTTCATAGCCAAACACAGGTTTCAGTGTGTTTGACATCTCGCGGTGCGGCCCCTACCGTGGCGTCAGCGTTCAGCACCCCGAACCACAAGACCGGTGACCTCCCGATGCAAGCTACTCCCATGCGCTGCGCCATGCGCATCCCCTTGCGCACCCTGTCCAGCCTGGCCGCCTTCACGCTGCTGGCGCCGCTGGCCCTGCCACTGTCCGCGGCGGCCGCCACCGGCACGCCGGTCTCGGTGCTGTTTGTCGGCAACAGCTACACCTTTGGCCGGGTCGATCCGGTGCAAAGCTACAACGCGGCCAATGTGCGCGACCTGACGGCCGGCTTCAATGCGATCAGCCCGACCGGCACCAACAGCTACCCGATCGGTACCCATGGCCAGGGCTGGTGCGAGCCCCATCCCTGGGGCGGCGTGCCGGGGGTGTTCAAGAAGATGACCGACCGGGCCGGGCTGAACTACGGCGTTTCGCTGTCCACCCGCAATGCGGCGTCGCTGCGCGGCCAGTTCCTCAACACCGCCAACGCGGCCTGGGACTTGCGCGGCAACGTCGCGTCCCAGGCCTGGAACAAGGTGGTGCTGCAGGAGCAAAGCGACACCGCCCTGCCCACCGGCAAAGGCAAAAACGCCAACCCGGCCGCCTTCAATGCCTATGCCGACCAGTTCGGGCGCTTCATCCACAACGGCGCGGCCCAGAACTACACCGAGACCCAGCTTTACGGCAGCCTGGACGCCTGCAAGGCCACGGGCCAGACGACCACCCAATGCAGCACATCCCGGGTGATTCCCAAAAACAACAACGCCAACGCCAACACCCAGGTCTACCTGGAGCAGACCTGGGCCCGGCCCGACATGGTCGAGGCGCACAAGATCACCACGCCCGACAAGACGACGGCCAATGGTGCACCGATGGTCGACACCAGCAGTGCCGGCGGTGCGGCAACGCTCTACTACGGCAACCTGGCCGGCATGACCACCGACCTGCACGCCGCGTTTTATGGCAAGGCTGCCAGCAACCCCGGCTTTAGCGCCGTGGTGCCGGTGGGCGATGCCTTTCAGAGCGCGGTAGACCAGGGCCTGGCGATGGGCAGCGGCTTCTACGGTGCCAACCCATACCTGACCGAGACCCCCTGATGCAACTTTCATGGCTGGCGGGTTCACCCGCACGGTGGCTGGCCGCGGCCGGCCTGCTGCTGAGCTTGCTGGTGCCGCAAACGCTGCAAGCGCAGGCTGACTCAAAACCCTCGGTCTCGGGTGCGCCGCCCGATTCGGTGCTGTGGGTAGGCAACAGCTTTTTCTACTACAACAACAGCCTGCACAACCACTTTGGCCGCTTGGTGGCGTCGGCCGGCGACGGCACCCGGGTGCGCGGTGTGTCGGTCACGATCAGCGGCTCGGGCCTGGACTGGCACGACATGGCCTCGCTGTTGCGGCCCGATGGGCTGGGTCGCTACTCCTTTGTCGGTGACAACGACATCCGCTTCAATCCACCGGGCCGGCAATACGACACCGCGGTGATGATGGACTGCAGCCAGTGCCCGATCCACCCGCAGCTGCAGGCCGCATTCCACGACACGGTCAAGAAAAACGCACAGCTGTTGCGCCAGGCCGGCGTGCGGCCGGTGTTGTTCATGTCCTGGGCCTACCAGGACAAGCCGGAGATGACGGCCCGGCTGGCCGAGCAGTACACCCTGGCCGGCAAGGCCAACGGCGCGGCAGTGATCCCGGCCGGCCTGGCCTTTGCCAACGCCATCGCCAGGCAGCCCGACACCGTGCTGTACGAGCGCGACAAACGCCACCCCAGCCTGGCCGGCACCTACCTGGCGGCGTGCACCGCCTATGCCACGCTGTTCGGCAGGTCGCCGGTGGGCCTGACCTACACCGCCGGGCTGCCGGCAGACCTGGCCGCCCGGCTGCAAACCGCGGCCTGGGAGACCGTGCAGGCCTACGCTGCGCGCTGATGGCCACCGCTGGAGGGCCACAACGCCACCTGCCGCGCGCCGAGGCCTGCGGTCAGGCCCGGCCCAGCCGCTCGAGCGCCACCGGGTCCAGCACCCGCAGGTTGTAGCCACTGACCTCGATCACGCCCTTGCGGCTGAAACTGCGCATCAGCCGGGACAAGGTCTCGGGCGTGATCGCCAGCTGCGAGGCAACGTCGCGCTTGCGCTCGTGCAGCCGGACGATGGCCTGGCCCTCGGCACCGGCCACCGGCTCGCAACGCTGGTGCAGCCACTGCGCCAGCCGGGCCGGCGCGTCCTTGTGCATCAACTCGTGGGTATTGACCGCCAGCGCCTGTACCTCATGGGCCAGGCCGTGGATCAGTCGCTGTGCCAGGCCCGGCAACTGCGCCAGCCGGTCGGCCAGCGCAGCCTGTGGCAGGTCGATCACGCTGGCCGCACCCAGCGCCTGGGCGTCCATCGCGTGCGGGCCGGCCAACCAGGCCGAACTCAGGTCCAGCCAGGCCGGGCCGCGCACGATGCGCTCGGTGCGGAACACGCCGTCCGATGTGCGGAACCCCAGCGCCACCTCGCCAGTGCGCAACGCCACCAGCGTGCTGGCAATGCTGGTGCGGCTGAGCACACACTCACCTTGTGCCACCTGGCGCACCTGGGCGATAGACCACAGGGCCTGCAGTTCGTCGTCATCCAGCGCCGCACCGCCCAGCAAAGCACACCACAGCACGGCGTCGGCTGCGCCGGGCGCACCCAGCAGGCGGGTGCGCACACCGGCCACCGACTCACCTTGGCGCCCTGCGCCCAAGCGGTCCGGCAGCACCGGCAAACCTGAAGTGGCGGGATAAGAATGGTCCATGCGAGTCGGCAGGTTCATTGCTGGGCGGGATGCGGCGAAGGGATGCGGCCCTTGAAAAGATTCGACGCGACCGGCGTTGAATGACTGTGGTGGATGAATGGCCCGACTGTCAGCCAGACCGGACCCGGCTGTCTTGCGTTGGATCAACCGCCAGCAGGGCGCAGCGCCGGCTCGGCGATCCGTGCGACGTTGCCAGCCGGAGCACGCCGCCATGCACCGATCACCCACACCCTCCTCGCGCCAAGCCCTGAGACGACTGGTCGGCGCGGTGGTGCCGATGCGGGTGCTGGTGCTGGTGCTGGTGCTGGTGCTGGTGCTGTTGCTGGTGCTGGTGCTGGTGCTGGTGCTGGTGTCGGGCTTTGTGGCCTACCCCTTGCGCGTGGCCCACTGGCAGACCCAGGATGCCGCCGGGTTGGCCTCGCAGCGCCAGGCCCTGTTGCTGGCGCAACTGCTGCAGGCCCACTTCCAGCCGGTGGATTGGTCGCTGGCCGCAGTGCAGGCCCAGTATCCGCGGCTGCAAACCAGGGCGCCAGCGGCGCCGGCAGGCCCGGCGGTGGATTCGGCAGCGGGCTCGCAAGCGTTGTAGACACTGCGCCGCCAGTTGCCGGCCGCCGTGTGCGATTGGCGCCAGGACGCGACAACTCCACCACCCGCCGCTTTGGGGGCACCGGCCTGGGCCTGGCCATCACCGAACGCCTGGTGTTGCTGATGGGCGGTGAGATCCATGCCCGCAGCGTGCGTGATCAGGGCAGCACCTTCGAGGTGTTGCTGCCCTGGCACGGCCCAGCCGGCCGAAGCGCTGGCGCCCCGGCAACCCGAGCCGCCGTACCGCCCGCCAGCGGCCCGCCAGCCGGTTGAGGGCGGCGGGCCCGGGCCGCGGGGTGGGTGGCAAGCCCGGGCCAGGGTCCCCGCGGGGCCCCGGGGCCGCGTCAGGCGGACCCGGGCAGCCTGGCAGTGCTTGTGTCCAAGGCAGGATCGGCCTGGCCTGCGGTGGTCAGGCCGTCGGCCGGGTGGTCCCGCAGTTGCACGTTGAGGGTGTCGATCAGCAAGGACCAGTCGGCATCGTCGGCCATCTTCTCGCGAATCAGCGCGGCCTGGGACGGCGACCAAAACGGTGCGTCGTACAGCCGGGTGCTCATCGGCAGCGGCCGGTGCTGCTGGATGAACGACTGGATCGACGCATCGTCACCGGGTAAACCCAATTGGGCAAACAGCTCGTGCATCGGGTGGAAGGACGGATCCATGGTGGCGACCTCGGGTTCGGTGGGTTGAAAAAACGGCAGTCAGGCGGGTCAGTCAGGCGTGTCACCAGTGGCTGGTGAGCAGCACCCCAAACCGGCCACCCCGTGGACGCAGGGCCAGCGTGGTCTGCCCGCTGAGTTCGATCTTGGTCAACAGGCCGCGACGCAGGTCGGCGTACGGATCCTGCGGCAGCAGCGCCAGCGCCACACGCATCTGCCGGGGCTGGGCCTCCGGATTTTGCGCGTCGCGCCGCCACAGGGGTGTCTGCCAGGTCAGATGGGCACGCGGGCCGGCGTCCAGGCGCAGACCGACCAGCAGATTGACCTCCGGCGTGCCGGCCAGACCCGAACCCAGCGCGCTGGGCTGGGTCCAGCGCTGCTCCACCCCAAAGCCCGGCTGCAGCGCTGGCCGCACGGCCCACACCATGGTTTGCAAGGCGCGCACCGGGGTGCCCACGGGCAGGCCACCGTGGCTGGGCAGGCCACCCAGACCGGGCGATCCCAGCACTGGTACCGCTGTGCGGGTGACACGCCAAGACAGCCCGGCAGGTTGGGCAACTGACGGGACGACGGGCTGGACGCCGGGCAGGGCTGCCGAAGCAGATTGAATTTCGCCCCGGTCGTCCGGGTTGGGGGCGTCGGCGGCCAGCACGGTGCACGCGCTCAGCAGCAAGGGCAGCGCCGCCCAGCGCAGCGGGTGTCGCACGCCCTCGACACCCTGGCGCAATGGCAGGTGGCGGCCGGCGCGGTCGTCGGTCGGGCAGCTGGGGTGATGGGCGTGGAACGTGGCACAAATCCTGCGGCAGCGGGTCGGCCCTGTGCCAACCCCTGCGGCCATGCTAGGCAGCCCGGTGTCCCGGCGATGTCGGCGCAGGGCAAGACCGCGTGTCGGACAAGACCCACAGTCCACAGCCTGGCGGACAGCCGCGCAGGCCTACAGCACCAGCAGCGCCCGGAAGTCGTTGACGTTGGTGTAGGTCGGCCCGGTCATCACCAGGTCACCCAGCGCGGCAAAGTAGCCATAGGCGTCGTGGCGGTCCAGCGCGTCGGCGGCCGACTGGCCCAGCGCGGCGCCGCGGGCCAGGGTATCGGGGCCTACCCGTGCGCCCGCGTTGTCCTCGACACCGTCGATACCGTCGGTGTCGGCGGCCAGCGCCCACACGCCCGGCTGGCCCTGCAGCGCCAGTGCGCAGCCCAGCAAAAACTCACCCGCCCGTCCGCCCCGGCCCAGCACCTGGCCGGGCATCTTGCGCACGGTCACCGTCGTTTCGCCGCCCGACAGGATCACGCAGGGCGCGGCAAACGGCGCGCCGTACCGGGCCGCCGCGCGCGCCAGCGCCGCGTGCATGCGCCCGATGTCACGTGATTCGCCCTCGATCTCGTCAGACAGGATGTGCGCGGTCAGGCCGCAACTGCGCGCCAGCGCCGCCGCCGCCAGCAGGCTGAGCCGGGGCGTGGCGATGATCTGGGCGGTCTGGCCCGCCAGCCGGGCATCGCCGGGCTTGGGGGTCTCGAAGGCGCCGCTGTCCAGCCCGGCGCGGGCCGCGGATGGCACGTCGATGCGGTAGCGGTCGATGATGGCCAGCGCGTCGGCACAGGTGCGGGCGTCGGCCACCGTGGGGCCGCTGGCGATGACCGAGAGGTCGTCGCCGGGCACGTCCGAAATCGCCAGTGTCAGCAACTGCGCCGGTGCGCAACGGGCCGCCAACCGGCCGCCCTTGATCGCCGAGAGGTGCTTGCGCACGCAGTTCATCTCGTCGATGGCCGCACCGCTGTGCAGCAGCGCGCGGTTGATGGCCTGCTTGTCCGCCAGGGTCAGGCCAGCGGCAGGCAAGGTCAACAGCGACGAGCCGCCACCCGAGATCAAGGCGATCACCAGGTCGTCGGCGGTCAGGCCGTCGGTCAGGTCCAGCAGCCGCTGGGCAGCGGCACTGCCGGCGGCGTCGGGCACCGGGTGCGCCGCCTCGACCACGGCGATCCGGCCCGGCTGGGCAGCATAGGCCGGCGGTACATGGCCGTAGCGCGTGACGACCAGGCCGGACAGTGGCGCGTCGGCGGGCCACAGCGCGTCCAGCGCCGCCGCCATCGCACCGCCCGCCTTGCCACCCCCGATCACCACCGTGCGGCCGCGTGGTGGCGGCGGCAGGCGGCCGGGCAGCACCAGCGCCGGCTGGGCCCGGGCGACAGCGGCGTCGAACAGTGCACGCAGCAAGGCGTGCGGATCCTGGAGGCTGGGCAGGGGATTGCTCATGTGATCGTCGAAGATTGAAGCCAGTATGGCGGCTGCGACAGAGTCGGGTGGCGGGCTGCCGCCGGCCCGTTGCTGTCGTTCGAGAGGCCTGTCGGTAGCGCTGGCGTCCCCACACCGACGCCACCGCCACCCTGGACCCGTTGGTCACCCGCCGCTGTGGCCCACTCGGCCGGGGACTTTAACCCGGAAGATCGCAAGAAGGCCGGATGATTGACTGAGGGACCGACCGATCCCGGCAGGCGGGCTGCCGGGCCCGCCGCCTCAATCGATCGTCACGCCAGCCTTGGCCACCACGGCGGCCCATTGCTGGCGCTCACGCTCGAAGAATGTCTTGAAGTCGGCCGGGCTCATGGTGTGCACCTCGGCGCCTTGCGACACCAGGCGCTCGCGCACCTCGGGCGACCGGATGATGCGGGTGACCTCGGCCGCCAGCCGGGCCAGCACGGCTGGCGGCAGGCTGGCGGGCGCCAGCAGGCCCTGCCAAGTGCCCGACTCGAAGCCCTTGACCCCCTGCTCGGCGATGGTGGGCACATCGGCCAGCAGGGGCACCCGTGTGGCCTTGGACACGCCCAGCACCTTCAGCTTGCCGGCCTGCACCTGCGGCAGCGTGGCCAGCATGCCGTTCATCAGCACCTGGGTCTGGCCGGCCACGGTGTCGCCAATGGCCTGTGCGCCACCCTTGTACGGGATGTACTGCCAGGCCGCGCCAGTGGCCTGCTCCACTGCCACGCCGGCCAGGTGCGGCGCGCTGCCGATGGCCGTCACCGCGAAGTTCAGCTTTTGCCGGTGCGACAGCGCCACCAGCTCCTTCAAGTTGTTGGCCGCAACCGACGGGTGCACCACCAGCAGGTGTGGCGAGTAGGCCAGCATGCTGACGCCGCGCAGATCCTTCGACGGGTCGAACGGCAACTTGCGGTAGACCGCCGGGCTGATGGCCAGCGCGCCGGTGTCGCACAGCAGCAGGGTGTGCTCGTCGGTGGCCTTGGCCACCAGGTCGCTGCCGGTGTTGCCGTTGGCGCCAGGCTTGTTTTCCACCACCACGGTGGTCTTCAGCGCCTCGCCCAGCGGCTGGGCGATGGCGCGGGCAATGATGTCTGACGAGCCGCCGGGCCCGTAGGGCACGATGATGCGCAGCGGCTTGCTCGGCCAGGCCTGGGCCAGCGCGGCGGGCATGGGCGCCAGGCCGGCCAGGGCCAGGCTGGTGAGCATCAGTGAACGGCGGGTTGGTGAGCGGCGCATGGCAGTGTCCTGGGGTGGGGTTGAGGTGGGGTGAGAGGGCGTGGGGTGTGCAGGGCGGGGTCGGGGATTGCAGGCCATTGGCGTTGACCCCGGGGCGGGGGCAGCGCCCGCGCCGCGATCAGGCTTTGGCCACCTCGTGCGCGGCCATCAGCTCCAGCGACTTGACCAGCGCCGAGTGGTCCAGCTGGTGCCAGCCCTGGGCGGCGCAGGCTTGCATCAGCTGTGCGGCGTTGGCGGTCTGGGGCAGCGCCATGTCCATTGCCTTGGCGCCCTGCAGGGCCAGGTTCAGGTCCTTCTGGTGCAGGGCGATGCAAAAGCCTGGATTGAAAGTGCGCTTGATCATGCGTTCGCCGTGCACCTCCAGGATGCGGCTGGCGGCAAAACCACCCATCAGCGCCTGGCGCACCTTGGCCGGGTCGGCGCCGGCCTTGCTGGCAAACAACAGCGCCTCGCCCACCGCCGCGATGTTGAGCGCCACGATGATCTGGTTGGCCACCTTGGTGGTCTGGCCGTCGCCATTGCCACCGACAAGGGTGATGTTTTTGCCCATCAGCGCGAACAGCGGTTGCACGCGGTTGAACACCTCGTCGGACCCGCCCACCATGATCGTCAGGCTGGCGGCCTTGGCGCCCACCTCACCGCCCGAGACCGGCGCGTCCAGGTAGTCGCAGCCCAACGCGTTGATCCTGGCGGCGAAGGCCTTGGTCTCGATCGGCGAGATGCTGCTCATGTCGACCACGGTCTTGCGCACGCGGCCGTCCGGGCCGCCCTGCAACGGTGTCAGGCCCGCGGCCACGCCGTCATCCCCAAACAACACCGCCGCCACGTCGGGCGTGTCAGGCAGCATCAGGAAGACGATATCGGCCTGGCGTGCCACTTCGGCAGCGTTGGCACAGGCCACAGCGCCGGCGTCCAGCAGGGTGGGTGGCGCGGCGCGGCGGGTGTTGACGTACAGGGTATGACCGGCGGCCAGCAGATGGCCAGCCATGGGCACGCCCATGATGCCGAGACCGATGAATCCGAGTTTCATGACAGCGTCTTTCGAGGATGAAGGACCGGGGGGAGGGGCAGGATGCGGACTTGGGCCGCCCGCTCAGCCCGCGCGCATCGCGCCCAGCACCTGCTGCGCACCGGCGGCGATCAGCCGGGCATCCGAGCTGACCGTCAGAAAGCGGTAGCCCAGGTCGCGCCGGGCCAACGCCACCGACGTCAGCCCGTTGTGGATACCGCAGTGCACGCCGTGCGCCTTGGCGCGCTCGGCAATGTGGGCGATGGCCTGGGCCACCGGCGCATCGACATCGTCGATCACCGGCCTGCAGCCCATCGACAGCGACAGGTCCGACGGGCCGATGTAGACCGCGTCCAGCCCTTCGACCGACAGGATGTCGTCGAGCCGGTCGAGCGCCTGCCTGGTCTCGATCATGGCAAAGGCCACCACCGTGTCGTTGGCATGCACCGGATAGTCGGGGCCGCTGTAGTACATAGCCCGCACCGGGCCGAAGCTGCGCACGCCGCGAGGCGCGTAGCGGGTGTAGCTGACCAGGCGTGCGGCCTCGTCGCGCGAGTTGACCATCGGGCAGATCACGCCGTAGGCGCCGGCGTCCAGCGTCTTCATGATGATGCCGGGCTCCAGCCAGGGCACACGCACCACCGGCACGACGTTGGTGGTGGAGATGGCTTGCAGCATGGTGACCATCTGGGCGTAGTCGATCACGCCGTGCTGCAGGTCGACGGTCAGGCTGTCCCAGCCCTGGTGGGCCATCACCTCGGCCGAAAAGCTGTTGGGGATGGCCAGCCAGCCGTTGATGGCCGCCTGGTCGGCTTGCCACAGGGTACGCAGTCGGTTTTCACGCATGGGGGTCTCCGGGTCGGTGGGTAGGGCGGCACCAAATGCGGGTGTCAACTCATATGACATCGTACAACCTGCCGGGAAAGCGTCAAGCACCCGCCTGCAGCAGCGCCGCGGCCTTGCGCCGCCGCTCGCGGCTGTTGGCCAAGTGGGTGCGCATCGACGCGCGGGCGGCGTCGGCGTCCTGGCTGGTGACGGCGTCGAAGATGCTTTCGTGCTCGGCCTGCACCCGGCGCAGGTAGGCCAGGCGCTCGGCGGCTGGTGGCTCGCCACTGGCGGGCGCCGCCGCCAGCCGCGCCCGCGGGATCACCATCGAGCCCAGTGTGGCCATCAGTTGCCCGAAGTGCAGGTTCTGGGTGGCCCGCGAGATGGCCAAATGAAACTCGAAGTCGGCCGCCACCGCGTCGTCGCCGGCTTCCAGCGCGGCGTTCATCGCGTCCAGCGCCTGGCGCATCGCCACCAGGTCGGCAGCCGTGCGGCGCTGGGCGGCCAGGCCGGCGGCCTCGGTTTCCACGCCGATGCGCAGCTCCAGCACGGCCACCACGTCGCGCAAGGTGGCGTACTGCTCGGGTGCGATACGGAAGGCCGCGCCTGCGCCCGCGCCTTCACCGCCCACCGGCGCCAGGGCCTCGACGAAGCTGCCCACGCCGTGCCGGGTGACCACCCGACCGGAGGCTTGCAGTTTGGAAATCGCCTCGCGCACCACCGTTCGACTGACGCCGTACTCGGCCATGATCGCCGCCTCGGTGGGCAGCTTGTCACCGGGCTGCAGCCGACCATCGCGGATGCGCTCGCCCAGGCCGTCGACGAGTTCAAGCGCCAGGGTGCGCGGGCGGCGGCGGGCAAGGGGCGGGTTGGGCATGCATCCTCTGCGGGTGGTGGGCGGCGCCGGTCAGAAATCTCGGGATAACCCTTCGCAAACCGCCTTGACAGCCCAAGGTGCGGTCACCGACAGTCCATGTTGTACGATAACTGATGACTGATGACAAGATGTCAGTGCACATCGGCAAGCGGGCAAACCTTCACCGCCACCGCTGTGCCCGTCCACCCTGCGAGACCGCCCATGCCAGCCGCCCACGCTTCACCTGCCCCGGCCAAGCCCACCGCCCCGGCCACGCCCCCGGCAAACCTGCGCTTTGGCCGCTTGCTGCTCACCGGTGCGGCCGGCGGCTTGGGCCGTGAGCTGCGCCAACGCCTGAAGCCGCATTGCGACACCCTGCGACTGTCCGACATGGCCGACCTGGGCGCAGCTGCCGCCGGTGAAGAACTGGTGCCCGCCCGGCTGGAGGATGCCGACGCGGTGCTGGCGTTGCTGGCCGGTGTGGACGCGGTGGTGCACCTGGGCGGCGTATCGACCGAGCAGCCCTGGGCGCCCATCCTGCAGGCCAACATCATCGGCGTCTACAACCTGTACGAGGCCGCGCGCAAGCAGGGCGTCAAGCGGGTGGTGTTTGCCAGCAGCAACCATGTCACCGGCTTCTACCGGCAAGACCAGGTGATCGATGCCCGCGACCCGGTGCGGCCCGACGGGCTGTACGGCGTCAGCAAGGCGTTTGGCGAGAACCTGTCGCGCTTCTACTTCGACCGCTACGGCATCGAGACGGTGTGCGTGCGCATCGGCTCATCCTTCCCCGAGCCGCGTGACCGCCGCATGCTGGCCACCTGGCTCAGTTACGGCGATCTGGAGCGTTTGGTGCTGGCCTGCCTGACCGCGCCGCTGGCCGGCCACACGGTGTTGTTCGGCATGTCGGACAACACCACCACCTGGTGGGACAACCGGCTGGCGGCCCACATCGGCTATCGGCCGCAGGACAGCTCCGAACCCTTTCGCGCTGCTGCCCAGGCCCGCCAGCCCCAACCCGACACCACCGACCCGGTCGTGATCTACCAGGGCGGCGGCTTTGTGCGCGCCGGGCCGTTCGAATGAGCCCGCGCGCACCGACCGCCGACGTGCGCGTGCGGTGGCAAGCGCGCCTGCCCGGCAGGCAACCCCGACTGGGCCCAACTGCTGCCCGACCTGCTGCTGAAGTGAGCCCGCCATGACCCACGGCCCGCACATCCCGTTCACGCCCAACGCCCGCTACCCCAACCCGGCCGTCAAGCTGCTGACGCCCGAGTTTGCCCAGTACCGGGTCTACAGCAGCAGCGTGGAGCAACTGGCCAGCGGCTGCCGCTGGTCTGAAGGCCCGGTGTGGTTTGGCGACCACCGCTGCCTGCTGTGGAGCGACATCCCCGGCAACCGCATCCTGCGCTGGGACGAGGCCAGCGGCGCGGTCTGGGCCTATGACGTTGCGGCCGATGGCGCGCTGTCGGGCAAGCGCCTGCACATCGACGCCGACGGCGCGGGTGCGCTGGACGGCATCGCCGTGGATGCCAACGGCAACACCTGGTGCGGCTGGGGCAGCGACGGGCGGCCCGGCGCGCCAGCCGCCGAGCTGGACGGCGTGCGGGTCTTCAACCCGCAAGGCCAGGCCATCGGCCATATCCACCTGCCCGAGCGCTGCGCCAACCTGTGTTTTGGCGGTATGCACCGCAACCGTTTGTTCATGGCCGCCAGCCACTCGCTCTACGCCTTGTATGTCAACGTACAGGGTGCCGCCTGATTCAACCCACCGAACGAGACCGCCATGCAAAGACGCCACCTGCTTCAATCCCTGCTGGGCAGCAGCCTGCTGGCCGCCACCGGCGCCCGTGCCGACGCCTGGCCGAGCAAGCCGATCCGCTATGTCGTACCGTTTGCCGCCGGTGGCACCACCGACGTGCTGGCCCGGCTCATCACGCCCAGGCTGGCCGCTGTGCTGGGCCAGACCTTCGTGGTGGACAACCGGGCGGGCGCCGGTGGTGTGCTGGGCGCCGACCTGGTGGCCAAGTCGCCACCCGACGGCTACACGCTGCTGGGCAGCACCATCTCCACCCAAGCCATCAACCCGGCGCTCAATCCCAAGATCCCCTACAACGCGGCCAAGGACTTTGCCCCGGTCACGATGATCGGCGCCACCAGCAATGTGGTGGTGGTGCCGGCCAACAGCCCGTTCAAGACCATCGGCGAGCTGCTGGCCTTTGCCCGCAAGAACCCCGGCAAGCTGAGCTTCTCGTCGGCCGGCACCGGCACCAGCCAGCACATGGGCGGTGAGCTGCTCAAGCAGATGGCAGGCACCTTCATCCTGCACATCCCCTACCGCGGCAGCGGCCCGGCGGTGCAGGACGTGATCGCTGGGCAGGTCAACTTCGGTATCGATACCCTGGTGTCCACGTCGGCGCACATCAAGAGCGGCAGCCTGCGGGCACTGGCGGTCACCGCGGGCAAGCGGGTCAAGGGCTTCGAGAGCATCCCCACGCTGGCCGAATCCGGCGTGCCGGGTTACGACGTGGTCAGCTGGCAGGCGGTGCACGCCCCGGCCGGCACACCGCGCGAGACCGTGCAGCGCCTGCAGGCCGAGATCGCCAAGATCCTGGCCCAGCCCGACATCCGCGCCCGGCTGGAGGCGATGGGGCTGGAGCCCTCCGGCATGACGCCGGACGAGTTGGGTGCCTTCGAGACCACCGAGCGCGCCAAGTGGGCCAAGGTCGTCAAGGACGGTGCGATCAAGGTCGAATGACCGGCATGGACACGCCTGCCCTGACTGCCGCACCAGCAGCAGCCACAGCCGCCGCGTCGGTCGGCGGCGGCGCTGCACGCCCGCCGCTGCTGATCCGCATGCACCCGGCGGACAACGTGGCCATCGTCGCCAACGACGGCGGCCTGCCTGCCGGCACCCCGCTGCCCGACGGCCTGGTCCTGTGCGAGAAGGTGCCGCAAGGCCACAAGGTGGCGCTGATCGACCTGCCCGCCGGTGCCACGGTTCGGCGCTACAACGTGCCCATCGGCAGCGCGCTGGCAGCTATCCCCGCCGGCAGCTGGGTGCACGAGCGCCGCCTGGCCCTGCCCGCCGCCCGCGTGTTGCAAGGCCTGCCGATGGCCACCGCCATTGCGCCGGCGATGGCACCCCTGGACGGTTTCACTTTTGAGGGCTTCCGCAATGCCGACGGCTCGGTCGGCACCCGCAACATCCTGGCCATCACCACCACGGTGCAGTGTGTGGCCGGTGTGGTGGCGCAGGCGGTGGCACGCATCAAGGCCGAGCTGCTGCCGCTGTACCCGAACGTGGACGACGTGATCGGGCTGGAGCACAGCTACGGCTGCGGCGTGGCGATCGACGCCCCCGACGCGGTGATTCCGATCCGCACGCTGCGCAACATCAGCCTGAACCCCAACTTCGGCGGCGAGCTGATGCTCGTCAGTCTGGGCTGCGAGAAGCTGCAGCCTGAGCGCTTGCTGCCGCCGGGATCATTTGCCATCGTCGATGAGCGCGGCGCCGATGCGGGTCCCGAGACGGTCTGCCTGCAAGACGACAGTCATGTCGGCTTTGTATCGATGCAAGACGACATCCTGCAAACCGCCCGGCCGCACCTGGACCGGCTCAACGCCCGCCGCCGCGAAACCGTGCCCGCCAGCGAGTTGGTGGTGGGCCTGCAGTGCGGCGGCAGCGATGCCTTCAGCGGTGTCACC